>NZ_JBMAXV010000001.1:0-323839 GCF_048589245.1 Klebsiella sp. 10982 | reverse complement strand
GAAATACCGCGACGAAATAAACCATGTATACCTTGTTTTCAGGTATACACAGGGTGTACATGGTGTTCATTCTCTCATTAACCATCTGATCGTTTATTAAACAGAATGATGTATACCGTGTAGACCTGAAATCCCAAAATGTAGGCTGGTGTTCATAGGTTAATATTATGTTTTATAAGCAATTTATAGCCTTTATGAACACCATGTATACCTTGAGGGCAAATTCTTTAAAACGCATCCATTCATTTCACGTTGTGCATCCCCTCGATTTCATTACCATCATTTCATTACTTGCAATGATTATTGTGATTGTTGCGTTTTTTATCATGTGATAACCAAGGGGGAAGCATGAAAAAGGAACACGTGAAACCCGTTCTTCTGAGCGCTGCTCAGGTTGCGGCATTAAAAGCCATCCAGGAGCAGGAACGCCAGAAATCCGGGTTTGGTATCGCACCATCAATCCATGATGTGGCGAGAAAAATATTTGATGTTGGGCTATCCAGAATGGAGGTAAGCCAGTGAGTTACGAAATTAAAATTGGGCAAAGAAGCATTGCTATCACTGATAACGTTTCTGAAGTGGTTGCGCCTAATGAGCAGATGGCGATTCTTTTTAAAGGGATGGCGAATATTTTTGGTGATCTGCGGGCCGTGGCAATGTTAGCTGAGGCGGAAGCCGATGCCGTAGAGGTTATCCGCAATGATCCGGATTTAAACGAAGCAGCAAAAAACCGCCGGGCCAGAGATGCGGCAAATAGAGACACACTCACGGCTTTCACTAGAAGTACGGCGATGATCAGCGAACAAGCTGAAAATATTCTCAATTATCTTAAGACCAAACTGGCCCCAGTTGCTCCGTTGGCCGAGGGTGATGTTGTCGGATTTATGCGAGATAGTGAGCTACGGAATGTATTTCGCTCGCTGGATGGAGCTGCGAAAGAAAAGCTGATGGTAGCAATGTATGCCGGGAATCAGACTGATTTATGTGACGCCCTGCTACGAGGTAACGCCATTTGCTCAGGCGTAACAGATTCTCAGCTGGAGCGACTGACTTTTGCCCGTATCGCCACAGATAACGGAGCCGTTATCAAATCTGTTTCTAACCTGGTAAAAGCCATTAACCGCAACCTGCAGCAAATCATCGCTGTTCGCACATGGTATGCAAATCTGGTATTTGGAAGCAATGACGACCCTCGCGATGTGGCTCCTCGAGTCTCCGGGCTGGCGAATCTGTCCGAGTACATTGATGGTATGGAAAAAATTAATTCCCGACAGGGTAAAGCAGATGATGAAGATGGGAAACAGGCCGCCTGATGGCGGCTTTTTCTTAACTGGAGAATGCTAAATGACAGAAGTGAGGAACGGTAAATTATGTTATTGAGCAAATCAGCCTATGCCAGGCACATGGGAGTAAGCCGACAAACAGTTTACGGCTGGATAGCACGTGGTGAGATTGTGCTATCAGGCGATAAAGTGGATGTTGAAGCAACACAGGCGAAGCAAAATTCTGCTGGTGCTGGTGCTGGTGCTGGTGCTGGTGCTGGTGCTGGTGCTGGTGCTGGTGCTGGTGATCATCACAATGCAATGACGTGGGCGCAGGCCGCCGCGTGGGTATGGGGGCATGACGGCGGGAAAGAGCTGCCGGCTGATATTAATGCTGGCCAGCGAATAGAGGCAGCAGCCGCTGAGCTGGGTTTTGATGTTCAGCACGAGCCCGATGAACAATTGCTGATTCTCTTCCGGTTGGATGAAGAAACCCACAGCTTCTATGGCAAAGATCACATGGCTGGTGGTCTGCGTTTCCTGCGTTCCGAGCTGGCCTATGTGGCCGCAATGCATCCCGACACCCAAGATGACTGGAGCGATACAGGATTAAAGGCACTCTGTCTGCTGGCAGGTGAGAAACTGTAAACCCCCCGGCCAAACCTAACTCCTCTAACTTGACACTTTTCGTGAAAAACAGGGAAAAGTGTCAACCCAACCTAACGGATCCTAACGCCTACGAACAGCAGCTACAGTAGAAGTGTAAAGGGCTGGCGTTGAGATTTGTTGAGCCTTGGCTGTTAGTATCTGTTAGTCCTGCCGGCAAAGTGTAAACCGCGCCGCTTTAGAAAACTTCAGGTACACGAACTCGCGAAGGGGAGGTGTTAAGCACTTCCCCAATGCAACCATCCTCGAGCCTCTTTCAGATCGCTGTTCTGGTTTGCCCGAACGCTGGCGTTCAGATTGAGTTGTCAAAAGTTGTCACCCACCGGCAGCGCCAGTGGGGATTTTTGTCAGAACGCGCTCTAAGTTACAGTTGCTTCAGTCAGAAAATTATATTCGATTCATACATAACTGAAACCTTTACCATTTAGTCCTTAACTGAAAATTTCATATACGGATAAGACGAGAAGATAATTCACCAACGGAACGCAATGGTATCGGCTTATATTATTATAGAAGCGGAAAATAATTTACCAAATGATGTCGCCACTGGAGGTGTGACCTTTAGCGCTTCTAATAAGATTAAAATCGACTATGCCATAGGGATAAACTTTTATAATTTCCAATACGACATTTAAACTTAAATTTAACTTTTCCTCTGCTGTTTTTGTGCGCAATACAATATTGGCTGAACCTTTTATTTTAGCACTTGGATAAATAAGTCCATCAATATCTGGGTGTTTGTTTAGAAGTAACCGGCTAAAGATTCTTGAGTATATGTAATTTATACTGCTTGCATTGATGCTATTCAACAGTTCAGCAGAAAATGCATCCATATACAAAAATGATAACAAGGCATGTATATCATTCTTACCTAATCGGCCAGTTAGTTTTCTAATTTCATCAGATAACGCCGATGAAATGGTACTATTCCCATGGTAGGAATTGTAAATTTCACCTATTGCAAAGCATCTTATACCATGATCTGCTTTTTCTGGTAAGTTAAAATGGGCCACTTGAATATATTCGCCTTCTTTGGCGTTAATTTCCGCAAGTGCAGTCCCTAGACTATATGAACCGTAAAAAATCGCTTTTCCTTTTTCATTCATTCGCCCAATTTGACATTTTTCTGGCGGAGGAGGATATATTTCACTAATATTACTGAATCCATTGCGGTCATAGCATTTCCTTGCCCTGAATATTGGCCTGTCATAGCCAAATGTAAAATTAATCCCACCGTAAACACCCAAGTACCAGCTTAGTAATTCTTCTATTTTTTCTGGTTTTTGTGTGCTTAACACATCATTACGGAACCGATCGAGGCTTTTAAGTTCTACAACTTTTACTTTTTTATTCATGAAGAATCTCTGCTGTATTATATTATAAACTATAATTTGAATGAGACTTATAAATCATATAATAATCATAGGGTTATAATCGGAATTAATTGAGTTGTCAATATTTTTTGGTTGTTATTATGAAGTGCAATCGTTACTTTTAGCTAAATCGGTTAGTACCAGATAGTGTTTGATAGATTGTAGTGTATGGGATTGAACAGTGCTTTTGCGAGGAAAGACCACTCTGATTTAATTTATGTTTTTGATAAAAACACTTTTTATAAATTAGATTAGAGTGGTGAAATTTTTTGTTCTCTATTTGTAGTGAATGTAATAAAGGAAACTTATTGAAATCATTATCCAAATTAATAATAGCGTTAACTTCAAAATAGAACTGGTGTGGAAATATATTTTGCGGATGGTATTGTTTAAGGATGTATTTTTTTTGTTTGATTCAACGGAAATTGCTGTGGTTTTTTCCTGAAGCTCAACTTGCCAATGAGCAATTGAAAGTTGTGTTTTCTCAGGTTTTCTATATGTCCATAAATCAATCAAATATGATGTTATATAAACTAACGTTGAGAAGGAAGCTAGCAAAATGAAAAAATTATTTTTATTCGTATCGGGAAAGACAACAAAGTATATTCCTTCAGCTAATAATAGCCATACGCCTAAAAACAAGAAGTAAAGTATACTGTTTAGCTTAGATATGGAGTGTCGTTTTAATTTTTTATTTACTAATGTACTGTAAATTCTACCAGAGAAAAGAGGCTCTAATAAGCTTACATGATATTCCCAATTCTTTTGCCAATATTCACCGCCTCTAATAATTTTAGATGAAATTATTGTTATAAGTACGCCTAATATGGCAACACTAGCAACCAACCCCAAAAGAGCATTACTTCCGCCTGAGTCGGGGGGTAGTCTGTAATATGCTGCAAGCAACACACCAGTTACAGTTATAAGGGACGCTATAAGAGTCCATACATAAGCTGTTCTCTTCCAATAAAGCTCTATTTCGAATTTACGAATATCATGCGCTTTATCATATGATTCTTTTAATGCGTCTAAATCTCTATTTGTTAAAAATTCTTTGTTAGGATCATTAAGGATTTTCTTTATATACAGGTTTGCAGTCTTTTCTTGAAAGTAAGTTTGAACAATCTTATCTTTATTTTTTTTATCTAATTTTTTCTCAGTGCTGCTACTTTTTAGCACAGTCAATCCCCGATTTAGCATGTTACTGCTCCTTTAACTTCACATGTTTAAGATATGATAGTAGCGTGCGATTATTATAAATCTACCACAGCTTTTACTAGTTTACAGTCTCTCAAAGATAATAATCAGTTTTAAAATGACGGTAGAACACAGATTTTAGCTTTTTGAACAGTCGTTTTTTAAGACATTGATCTGTGAGGTTTTATAAGCATCTGCCATACTTGCTAGCTGCTACTCACTGGTATCTTGCAAGTAGTTAATGATCGCGGGTTGCTTAATGAAAACAACTAAATCAAAACTAGCACACTCCGTGTTCAGTAGCTAAGCACAATGAAAAGTTAGATGTGTATAGGAATGTGTATAGAACTGAACTTATAACTTTGATACTAGCTGTAATTTAAGGGGTTAAAGAGGGTTGTATTGTTCCCTTCGCCGCTCCAAACTCCAGTCTCCTGACGTCTTCTAAACGCAATTTTCCCTTGATAAATCAGCGGTTATAGCTTTCTGTCAGTCTATTGAACTCCGACGGAGGACTCCACTTTGGTTGCGGGATCAGCGTCTTGCGCTGCTGGCGCTGGAGTAGTAGCGTTTAGTGATATTTTCGCACTTATCCTGTTTCCGCAGGATGAGTGATTTTACGCAGTCGGCTCGCGCTGACGACAACCGATACCGCAGAGGCCGCGGCGGCAACCCACAGCGCAACATGAATTGACCTTTCATCTGCTGCCAGCAGAACGCCTACGGCGGCGGCTCCCAGGCACTGCCCGAAAGTGCGCATAATGGATAAAACACCGGACGCATAACTCGCGTGCTCACGAATAACGTTTGAGAGCATTTCCCGGTTATTGGGACTCTGAAAGCAGCCAAACCCTATTCCGCACACCAGACTTCGCAGGCAGATATCCCACATTGAAGGGCTGGCGGGTAACGTCGCCAGCAGGATCAAACCGACGACAAAAATCACCAGCCCCAGGGTGGATATCGCCGGGGCGGATATCGTGTCCGCCCAACGGCCTGCATGCGGTGCAATCAGCACGATCCCTAACGGCCACGGCGTAAACAGCAGGGCAGACGCTACCGGACTGTAGCCGTATTCGCTCTGAAACAGAAAGGGCAGCGCAATAAAAGTGATCCCCTGGCTGACAAAAGCAATCATCGACGTGAAGGCCGCGAGGGTAAAACGTTCATTTTTAAACATGGTCGGCGGCAGTAAGGGATGATCCGTGCGGCGGATTTGCCAGATAAAAGCCATGCCGCTCAGCGCAGCGAGAGCCATCCAGCAAAGGCTGCCGAATTGATAAGTAGCGTCCTGGAGGCTGTTCGCCGCCATGATCGTCGAACCCAACAGCAGTGCCGACAATATGGCGCCCAGGGTGTCGAAGGGCGCCTGCATAAGGATCGCATCCCGCGGCAGCGCTCTGACCGCCAGCAGTAAGGCGAGGGTGCCGGGAAGAACGTTTATCGCAAACAGCCATTGCCAGCTCAGGGTGTGAAGGATCGTACCGCCCAATACCGGGCCGATAGCGGAGCTGGAGGCAATGAGCAGGGCATGGAACCCCAGAATGCGGCCAAGTAATCGTCCGGGAAATACGGACCTGAGTATTGCGGGGGCAATGCTCAGCGTCGCCGCGCCGCCGATCCCCTGAAGCACGCGCATACCGATAAGCACGTCGGGCTTATTCGCCAGCGCGCAGCCCAGCGATGTCAGGGTAAAGGTCGTCAGGCCCGCCAGAAATACGGGGCGATAACCCAGACGGGCCGCAAGCGCCGCGAATATCGCCAGCGTCATCGCAGCCGCCAGCAGATACCCGTTGGCGAACCAGACGGCAATACTGGCAGGTACCTGCATCTCCTGAGCCATTGAGGGTAGGGCAATGTTGATCATGGTGCCATCAAACACGCCCATTAAGGTGGCGGTCATTATTGCGGCCATCACCCGTGCGCGCGCCGGGCCAGGCAGGCCTTCGTCGCCGGGTTGACTGGAAAAGAGCGTCATCATTTGTCCTCTGAGAAGAGTGTATGGATGACAAAACTATAAAGATGGCTTTTACTGGGCGGAAGGCGCACTATTTTCACTTTATTGTTGCATCAAACGCCTTATCTTAATGTGCTGGGAGGAAGGGAAATGTCCGATCCCGATTTTAATTTGCTGGTAGCTCTCGACGTATTGCTGAGTGAAGCGAGTGTCGCGGGTGCGGCACGTCGTCTGAACCTCAGCACTTCGGCCATGAGCCGGACACTAAGCAGGTTACGCGATGTCACAGGAGACCCGATCCTGGTGCGCGCCGGGCGTAACATGGTACTGACTCCGTGGGCTGAAGCGACCCGGGATCGCGCCAGGCGTGCAGTGCACGAGGCCAGGGCGGTATTGCAGCCCTCAACTGAAACATTCAGCGCGCGAAGTCTGGCGCGTCTTTTTACCATCAGGGCAAACGATGGTTTTGTGGTGGCGTTTGGGCCTGCGCTCATAGCAGCGGTTGCCGACGCCGCGCCGGATGTCTGTATACGCTTCGCGCCTAAGCCGGAAAAAACGTCGCGCTATCTTCGGGAAGGGCTGGTTGATCTGGAGATTGGCGTTCAGAGTAATATGGGGCCAGAAATACGGCTGCAACGACTGTTTGAGGATCGGTTTGTTGGCGTCGTGCGTAAAGGGCACCCGCTGGCTAAGCAGGCAGAAATAGGCGTGGGTGATTATGTCGCCTGGGGCCATGTGGTAGCGTCACCCGAGGGCGCGTTGCACGGATCCGTTGACGATGCGCTGGCCGAACTGGGGACAAAACGTAAAATTGCGAGCGTCGTACCGGGATTTCCGACAGCACTGTCTGTGGCGCTGGAATCGGATCTTATCGCCATGATACCTGCACTCTATTTACTCAATCAGCAGGTAACGGACCAGGTACACGTTTTCGAGCTGCCGTGCAAAAGCCGTCGTATTACGGTATCGCAGATGTGGCACCCAAGAATGGAACGCGACCCCGGTCACCGCTGGCTGAGAGAGCAAATTCTTGCAATATGCGGTGTGGGGAGGTCAGTCCATTGATAGTTAAGATAAAACAGATTAAACGAAGTTGCGGTGTAGTAGCTAAATTGAGATATTCGTCTCTAACCAAATAGACATGTCCGCGCTACCGTCTCGCCGCAGCGATCGCTGCTTTCAAAAGATGAGACTCAGGACGGCATACGGAACGGAAATTTTCTCAATGAGCGATGTGAACAGACTCACGATCGAAGCCTCCATACGTCGATAGACCGTTTATGTCCTTTCCGCGAGATTTAATCGAAAGCCCTCGTGCTACCTTTAAACTGATAAATAAAGGACAGCTTTCCTGTCCTTTATCCTTTTTTATTCAGCTTTGCTCTCGCGCGATCGCAACACGTCACCGACCACCGGGGCAGCGGTAAACGCATTTGGCCATCCCGCGTAGAACGCCGCCTGGGCGACCACTTCTCCGGCCTCTTCAGCCGAAAGCCCATTATCCATGGCTCTGTTCAGGTGGTAGCCAATCTGCGCGCTCTGTCCGGCAGCGATTAACGCGCTGACCGTCACCAGACTTCTGTCGCGGGGCGTAAGCGCGGGCCGTTGCCAGAGGTCGAGAAACAGCGGGTCGGCGGTAAATTTAACCAGGCCAGGCGAAATGGGACCGACATTTTTCTCCACGGTGTCTGCACGCTGCTTCTCTACCTGTTTATTGAGTGGCAGCAGTGTCGGCGAGGCGGCGGGCAGGGCCTCTGCCGTGATGCCGCGGGCTGCAAAGATCGTTTTGGTCACGCTGACGGCTGACATTGCATTGGGCCAACCTGAGTAGAACGCCAGATGGGTAATGATCTCTGATACTTCCGCTGGCGTCACGCCGCTGTCGAGAGCAACTTCAATATAGTGCTTAAGCTCGCCAGGCTGGTTGCGGGCAATCAGCATCGCTACGGTCACGATGCTGCGGTCGCGGGCAGACAGGGCGTCACGTTGCCAGAGGTCGTTGCTGATGGCCTCGCGGCCGAAGCGTGCCAGCGCCGGCGACACCGCTTGAATATCAGCGTCAGCAAGGGTGGAAGGGGTAATTTTCATCATAGCTTCATCTCTTTGTTCGTTGGCATAAGCAAAATCAGACAGCACAAGCGACAAGGCTGCCGCGGCAATCACGTTTTTCATATTTGCTCCTTTCCGATCAGCAGGGCGGATCGTTACCGCGTCCAGACCTGCTTAACGTCCTTCGTTTGCGGCGTGTTTTGCGCCATGATCCCCGTCAGAACGTGCGGCTGGTAGGTTTCTTCAAGAAACTGGATTTCCTCCGGGCTCAGGTGAAGATTGACTGCGTTTACCGCGCCATCGACGTGATCTTTTTTTGTGGCTCCTACGACAGGCGACGTCACTTTTGTCAGCAGCCAGGCCAGCGAAATTTCGGTCATGGAAACCTGATGCCGTTCGGCAAGTTCGGCGACGCGGGCAATAATGATCCGGTCCTGTTCTGCCGTGCTGTCGTATTTTCCCTGCGCATACTCATCTTCTACCGCTCGCCGCGTGTGGCCTTCTAAGCGGGAGAGACGGCCGCTGGCCAGCGCGCTATAGGGAGTCATGGCGATATCATCTTCCGCGCACAGCCCGAACAGCTCTCGTTCATCTTCACGCATGATCAGGTTGTAGTGGCTCTGCACGGAAACAAAGGGCGTCAGCCCTTCGCGTTCGGCCAGGGCGTTCGCCTTCGCCAGCTGCCAGGCATAGCAATTGGAAATGCCAATTGCGCGCACCTTGCCGGCGGTCACGGCGGCGTGCAGCGCTTCAAGCACGTCAATAACCGGCGTGTTGTAATCCCAGATGTGGTAGATGTAGAGGTCGATGTAGTCCATCCCGAGGTTGCGCAGACTCTGGTCGAGTGAGCGGGCTATTGCCTCTTTTCCGCCGATCCCCCCCGCAATTTGCGCGGCGGTTCGTGGCAGAAACTTGGTGGCCAGCACCACCTCCTCGCGTTTTGCCATCTCCCGCAGCGCCCGGCCAACGTATCGCTCGCTGGAGCCGTTCTGATAGGCGATGGCGGTATCGAAAAAATTGATGCCCTGTTCGAGGCCGTAGCGAATGATGTCCCGGCTGGCTGTTTCGTCCAGCGTCCAGCGATGCTGACCCGTTGACGGATCGCCAAACCCCATACATCCCATGCAGATGCGGGAGACCGTTAAGTCACTTTTACCGAGCCGGGTATACTGCATCGTTATTCTCCCTGTGGATTATTCACAAACGGTATTGAGCAGATCGACAAGCCTTGACGCGTGTTCCCGGGCAAGCGTTTTTTGCTGTGCGATTTTGTCGGCATCCCGGTCGGCATAGCTGATGCCGCAGGTATACACCGGCGCCAACAGCTTAAGATTGCACAGCCTTGCCGTGGTCTCGAACGGAATAAGATACTCTTCAATGGCATGGCCAAAGAAACCGTCAGCGCTATACGCCGCCTGCGGCGCCCCGGTGGTGAAGGAGAGGATCAGCTTTTTACCACCCAGTTTCGCCGTTGATCCATGCGCGAAGCCGTGAACAAAGACCTCGTCCAGCCATTGTTTCATTAACCCGGGCAGCCCATACCAGGAAAAAGGGAACTGCCAGACAATCACATCCGCCTGCAGCAGGCTTTCCTGCTCTGCGGTGATGTTGAATTTGCCGTCCGGATAGAGCCAGTCCAGACGACGAATTTCCGCGTCAGGCAGGGCGGTTGCCAGCTCATCGAGGATGGTGGCGTTAGCGATGGAAAGATTGAGATCCGGATGCCCGGAAACAATAAGAATATTCATTCCTACCGTTACTCCTGATGTTTAAATTCGGCTGAGAAGAGGTTTTCCCAGTTAATAAACGAGCCGAGTGGAATACACTCGAAGCTTAATAAGCCTGCTTTTGCCAGCGGAAATTCGGCCATGACGTTATTCGCCTCTTCCACGGTGTCGCACTCGAGGAAAATAGCGACGCCGGGTCGGTCCTGACGGAAATAGATGTCGCGGATAAAGCCAGACTTGTACAGTCCCCAGGCGTGCAGGGCTTCCGCGGTAAGGTGCGGCGCATAGTGTTCCAGTGTCGCGCCGGGGGCAGGGATATCCAGACATAAAATGCGCATAGTTGTCTCCGGAGAGTCGTTATCAGCGGGAAGAGACAAAAGTATACGAGCCACAGGGGGGGAAGATTAGGCGGCCATTGACTTAAGAATATTTAGCCTGTACTTAATAATCAGGCGAGGCTGTCTTAAGGAGATGCTATGAATAACGCGCTTTATAATCAGATACGCATCTTTCAGAGCATTGCGCGCGAGGGCAATATTTCGGCAGCCGCAAGAAAACTGGAAATTACGCCTCCCTCCGTCAGCAATGCGCTTAAGCTGCTGGAAGAGCATATTGGCCATCCGCTTTTTGTGCGCACAACCCGGCGAATTGAGCTGACGGAAACCGGGCAGCTGCTGCTGGAACAGACCACTGCGGCGGTGGAGTCGCTGGAAAATTCGCTTGAAAGCATTCGCGACCAGAATCAGGAGCCCTCTGGTATCGTACGAATCACGCTATCGCGCTTTGCCTACCTGCTTATTCTCAAACCGGCAATGGCGGCATTTTGTCAGCAATATCCGGGGATCCAGCTGGAAATATCGGTCTATGACGGTACCGTTAATATCATTGAAGAACGTTTCGACCTTGGGATCCGCTTTGGCGATATTCTCGAAGGCGGCGTGGTCGCCCGCCCGTTAATGAAACCGTTTCGTGAAGGGTTATACGCCTCCTCAGCCTATCTTGCCGAATATGGCGTGCCAGCGGTGCCCGCCGATCTCAACCATCACCGGCTGATTGGCTATCGCTTTATTACCAACAACCGCATCCTGCCGCTGATCCTTAATGACCATGGCGAGCAGCTCACCATCGAGATGCCCGGGCAGTTAATCAGCAATGATATTGACGTGATGGCCGACGGTATTCGTCACGGACTGGGGATTGGCCGCTTGTTTGAACCCATCTGGCGGCTACAACCCGATCGTGAGCAGTTTATTCCTGTGATGGAAGACTACTGGAAAACCTATCCCCCGGTTTATCTCTATTACCCAAAAAACGCGGGCAGAACGAAAAGGGTGAAAGCCCTGATTGATTTCCTGATAATGCATGCCGCGGAATAAAGGCTATTTTGCGTGCGAAATATCTGAAGGCACAGGTCCTGTCTTTCCCTCAGTCTTAACCCTATACTCCATGCGGATAAAGCGGTTTTTATCGCGATGACTTTTGCCGCTCAACGGCTTAACCCATCACCAACGTCATAGGCTGGGAATACAAATAAGGGAGAGACATCAATGGGCAGACGCTTCATGGTCGGTATCTTCGCGCTGGTGGCGTTTTCGGCCAGTGCTGCGCATGGCGGCCATCATGGCCAGTCGGTGATAGCTGGCGCCGACGGCGGAAACGGTTCGGACGGCGGCGATAGTGATAACTCATCGGGCCGGGCAGGGTGCCCGGGCGGCACCGATCCCGATAAGCACGGCCATTTTTACCTGCCTGGCACCCACGAGCCTTGCAATCCCGGGCCCCAGGATGCACAGAAAGTCGGGTCTTCCCGCTAGCGTTTAGCTCAGATCGTGCAGTGCTTTGTCTGATGGCGGGGAAAGCTGAATATCCTGAAACTCAACCGCCAGTCCCCCGCGCTCCGGTGAGCAGCACATCACGCCCGCTTTCACCGGGCCTGGCGGAAAGTAGCCCAGCCGCAGCAGCGGCCAGCGTTCGCCGTCGGTTGAATACTGCAGCCTTATCGCATCGCCTTTACGGGTCAACCGCAGCCAGAAGGTGCGCGGGTCGCCGGGAAAAAGCCCGGTGGCCCAGTCGGAGTGGGTCAGCGTCAGTACGCTACCAATGGCCGGGGCATCGTCATTAAACTCAATCCCCGCCTTCAGCCAGGTCCGCTCGTCCGCCATCATCATTAGTCCGGCCTGGTCGTAAAGGGTGGTGAAATCGGCACATATTTTTGCCTGCAGGGTAAAATCACCTTCCACCTCAGTAGCATAAAGATGCCCAGAGAAGCGCTCGAAGCCATACCAGGTATGGCGCCAGAAGTCGGTATGCTTATCGGTGACCACCGTCAGGCCGTCGGTATCGCGGCGCCACTCGGCAGGTTCATTGATCCAGTGAAAGGACGGCTGCATTTTTCCTCCGGGATACGCTTATAACAGCGACTGCAGTACGGGTGACGCCATGCTGGCCTCAAAGGGAATAATTTCTGTTGTGGCAAGGCCCAGTTGCTGGAACGGATCCTGCCGCAGACGCGACTCGAGGATCTCCCGGCTGGCGCATTTCGCCAGAATTACCCCGCCGGTGCGGGGAAGGCGGCGGCCGGAGGCAAGAAAGAGGCCGTCAGCATAGCCCTTTTTGAGCTATTCGACATGGGCGGGGATGGCATTATCCACCTCTTCAAGCGGTTTTACATACGTTAAAACAACCACATAAATCGTACTCATCCTAAAAACCCTGGCAATCCAATGGGATCGCCAGCCTGACATATTTCGATGGTGGATAAAAGAAAACGCGGCATTTTTCCGTGCTATTGCGCAAGGGGTGGCGTGTCGCCACGCAACGGAGGCTCATCGCTGGCGTGAAAAACATATATGATTTTTCGAATGTATATTGATCTTTATTGGTGGTGCCGTATGCTGTCCATCACGCTTGAGGAGAAATCATGTCTTTAATGCCCCTGCAACTGTTCAAAAACCTCGCCGATGAAACCCGGCTGGGGATCGTATTGCTGCTCAAGGCGCGGGGAGAGCTGTGTGTTTGCGATCTCTGTACGGCGCTCGCCCAGTCCCAGCCCAAGATCTCCCGCCATCTGGCGATGCTCCGTGAGAGCGGCCTGCTGCTGGATCGTAAACAGGGTAAATGGGTCTATTACCGCCTTTCTCCGCAGATGCCGGCCTGGGCGGCGCAGGTGATAGAGCAGGCCTGGCTCAGTCAGCAGGACGATGTGCGGCTGATGGTCAGCAGACTGGCTGGCGGGCCGGGTTGTCGGTAAAAAATTTATCTAAATACATCTGTTTTTTCGAATGTGATTGGCGGGAGGAAGAATGTTGCTGGCAGGTGCGATTTTTGTCCTGACCCTGGTGCTGGTGATCTGGCAGCCGCGGGGGTTAGGGATCGGCTGGAGCGCGGCCTTTGGCGCGGCGCTGGCGCTGGCCACCGGTGGCGTACAGTTAGCCGATATCCCGGTGGTGTGGCATATCGTCTGGAATGCGACCGCTACCTTTATCGCCGTTATCATTATCAGCCTGCTGCTTGATGAGTCCGGCTTTTTTGAATGGGCCGCGCTGCACGTTTCCCGCTGGGGAAGAGGGCGGGGTCGTCTGCTGTTTACCTGGATTATCCTGCTCGGCGCCGCGGTGGCGGCGCTGTTTGCTAACGACGGCGCGGCGCTGATCCTCACCCCCATCGTGATAGCCATGCTGCGGGCGCTGGGTTTCAGCAAGGGAACGATGCTGGCCTTTGTTATGGCTGCCGGGTTTATTGCCGATACAGCCAGCCTGCCGCTGGTGGTGTCGAATCTGGTGAATATCGTTTCGGCAGATTTCTTTGCCATCGGCTTCAGGGAGTACGCTTCGGTGATGGTGCCGGTCGATCTCGCGGCGATCTTCACCACCCTGGCGATGCTGCACCTGTTCTTTCGCAAGGATATCCCGCCAGCCTGGGATATGGCGTTACTGAAAGCGCCGGTCACGGCGATAAAAGATCCGCCGACCTTCCGCACCGGCTGGGGCGTGCTGCTGCTGTTGCTGGTTGGTTTTTTCGTTCTTGACCCGCTGGGGATCCCAGTCAGCGCCATCGCGGCGCCGGGAGCGGGGATCCTGTTTGCTGTCGCGAAGCGCGGGCGGGTCATTAACACCGGCAAGGTGCTGCGCGGCGCCCCCTGGCAGATCGTGATCTTCTCGCTGGGAATGTATCTGGTGGTGTATGGCCTGCGAAACGCCGGGTTAACGGATTATCTGACCACGGTGCTGAACATGCTGGCGGAGCGCGGGCTCTGGGCCGCGACGCTGGGCACCGGTATCCTGTCGGCCTTCCTCTCTTCAATAATGAATAATATGCCCAGCGTGCTGGTCGGCGCCCTGTCGATTGATGGCAGCGCGGCCACAGGAACGATCAAAGAGGCCATGATTTATGCCAACGTCATCGGCTGCGATCTGGGGCCCAAAATCACGCCGATTGGTAGCCTGGCCACGCTGCTCTGGCTGCATGTGCTGGCGCATAAGCACATCACCATCGGATGGGGGTATTATTTCCGCTGCGGCATCACCATGACCCTGCCGGTGCTGCTTGTGACGCTGGCTGCGCTGGCGCTGCGTCTCTCCTTTAACCAGCCATGAGTACGTACTATGAGCATCACCATTTACCATAACCCGGCGTGCGGCACGTCGCGCAACACCCTGGCGCTGATCCGCAACAGCGGCGAAGAGCCCGTCATTATCCATTATCTGGAGACGCCGCCGTCGCGTGATGTGCTGCGCCAGCTGATTGCCGCGATGGCCATCCCGGTACGTGCGCTGCTACGGCAAAACGTTGAACCCTATGACGCGCTGGGACTGGCGGAAGACCGGTTTACTGACGATCAGTTAATCGACTTTATGCTTCAGCATCCGATCCTGATTAATCGTCCGATCGTGGTGACGCCGCGGGGCACCCGACTCTGCCGCCCGTCAGAGGTGGTGCTGGAGATCCTGGCGGCGACGCAAAAAGGCGCATTCGTGAAGGAAGACGGTGAGCCAGTTATTGATGCCGCAGGGCGGCGAGTGAAATAGCGTCGGTTTTAGCCGCTACCTCCAACATCTTCTGTACGTCGTGTTGTCCCGGCCTGGCGGAATATTCCCCGGGCAAAGTCAGGGCCTCTCCCGAGGGGGAGGTCAGCATTGCTGAGCAATATTGCCGCTTAACGTTATTTCCTCGTCATTAGGTCCATTTTCCTTACTTTTCCTGCCGTTATCTTCCGCGTCTGTACCGGCCGTCTTTGTCCTTTGCTGATTATCTAAGGTATTGTTTTTAATTGATGATTTAACGTTTTTGACCCGGAAATATAAAGTCAACGTTGTTTGTGTTTTTGCGAACATTAAATCTATAAAACTAGATGTTTGTCGACTTTTCATCTAAAAAGGGAAGGTAAGGGGCTGGACAAAACCATTGTGTGGTTATCAAATGGTTAAAAATGCTCGCGTTTGATGTTAATGCAAACAAATTATAAATCGTCAGCCTGCTTTATACGGTTAACTTGCGCTGCGGCGCACCTTACCTGGAGAATTTATGCATTCCTCTGTTAATAAAAACGAAAGCCGTACCTTTTTCGGCCATCCTTATCCGCTGGGCTCCCTGTTCTTCACTGAAATGTGGGAGCGCTTCTCGTTTTACGGGATCCGTCCCTTACTGATCCTGTTTATGGCAGCGACGGTCTACGACGGCGGGATGGGACTGGCGCGGGAGAACGCCTCGGCGATCGTCGGGATTTTTGCCGGCAGTATGTATCTGGCGGCGCTGCCCGGCGGCTGGCTGGCGGATAACTGGCTTGGCCAGCAGCGGGCCGTCTGGTACGGCTCTATCCTGATCGCCCTGGGGCACCTGTCAATCGCCCTGTCGGCATGGCTGGGCAACGACCTGTTCTTTATCGGTCTGATGTTTATCGTCCTGGGTTCCGGGTTGTTTAAAACCTGTATCTCAGTGATGGTCGGCACCCTGTATAAAAAAGGCGACGCGCGCCGCGACGGCGGTTTTTCGCTGTTCTACATGGGGATTAACATCGGCTCGTTTATCGCGCCCTTGATCTCCGGTTGGCTGATCAAATCCCATGGCTGGCACTGGGGCTTTGGCATCGGGGGGATCGGGATGCTGGTGGCGCTGGTCATTTTCCGCGCCTTTGCCGTGCCGTCGATGAAGCGCTATGACGCGGAAGTCGGCCTCGATTCCACCTGGAACAGCCCGGTGGCGAAAAAGAATGGCGTTGGGGCGTGGCTGCTGGCGCTGACCCTGGGAGTGGCGGTGCTGGTCACGCTCATTAGCCTGGGCACGATCGTGATTAACCCGGTGGCGGTGGCCAGCGTGCTGGTCTATGTGATTGCCGCCTCCGTGGCGCTCTATTTCATCTGGCTTTTTGTCTTTGCCGGGCTGAATCGTAAAGAGCGGGCGCGGCTGCTGGTGTGCTTTATTTTGCTGGTCTCGGCGGCCTTTTTCTGGTCCGCGTTTGAACAGAAACCAACCTCCTTTAACCTGTTTGCCAACGACTACACCAACCGGATGATCGGCGATTTTGAGATCCCCGCGGTCTGGTTCCAGTCGATTAACGCCTTGTTTATCATTCTGCTCGCGCCGGTATTCAGCTGGGCGTGGCCTGCGCTGGCGCGTAAAAACGTGCGTCCGGGCAGTATGACCAAATTCGTGATTGGTATCCTGTGCGCGGCGGCGGGCTTTGGCCTGATGATGCTGGCAGCGCAGAACGTCCTGAGCAACGGTGGGGCCGGCGTGTCACCGCTGTGGCTGGTGGGCAGTATCCTGATGCTGACGCTCGGTGAACTATGCCTGAGCCCGATTGGGCTGGCGACCATGACCCTGCTGGCCCCGGAAAGAATGCGCGGCCAGATGATGGGCCTGTGGTTCTGTGCCAGCGCGCTGGGTAACCTGGCGGCGGGGCTGATTGGCGGTCATGTGAAGGCCGATCAGCTGTCGCTGCTGCCGGATCTCTTTGCCCGCTGCTCCATCGCGCTGCTGATCTGCGCCGCCGTGCTGGCCGTGCTGATTGTCCCGGTCCGCCGTATGCTGGAGAACAGTCGGTCCAGCGCTGCGCAAAAATCCGTCAGCAACGCCTGACGCACTCCTCAGGCCGGCCCTACGGGGCCGGCTTGTTTTTTGTCCAATCCCCGCCCCAGCAGAACAAAATCCCCTTTTCTGAATGCGCGATGTCCCATAACGTGAGCGTGTTCTTTGAAATCACGTCGCTTTCCGGTCCATAGTGTAGTCAGGTTTACTATGTGGTTAATATAAGGACACACCTATGCCAGCAGTCATTGATAAAGCATTGGATTTCATCGGTGGTATGAATACGTCTGAGCCAGTACCACAGTCTATGGATGAAAGTACCGCGAAGGGAATTCTCAAATATTTGAAAGAACTGGGCGTACCAGCCTCCCCGGCCGACGTCGCTGCGCGTGGCCAACAGCAGGGCTGGAGCGCCGGGTTTACCGATAAAGTAGCGGAATGGGCTGAACGGGTCGCCGCGGGTGAACGGCTGGTGATTAAGCATCCGGAATTCTTTTCCACCTATATGCAGGAGGAGCTGCGCGCTCTGGTGTAATCGCCGCGTATCAACCCCGCGCTTTCTGTTTAATGCCTTCCCCACCAGGGAAGGCATTCTGGCGAATGACAAACCTGTTTCGTTATTGTGCTCGCCTTTCTGCCGGGTGGCGGCTTTCGCCTTACCCGGCCTACTAAAGACTGCAATATCAAACAGTTATGCAGTTAGCTGTAGGCCCGCGCAAGCACAGCGCCGCCGGGCAATCTCTGAAGATTGCACTTTGTCTGCAGTCTGAATGCCTTCCCCACCGGGAAGGCATTTTTGTTACTGGCCGCGGTAGCCGCCGCCCAGGGCTTTGATCAGGGTAATGTCGGTGCTCAGCCGCTGCGCTTCAATATCCAGCAGTAACAGCTGCTGGGCGAGAACCGCCCGGCGGGCCTCTTCGGCGGCGTAGCGGCTGAGCAGGCCGCGCTGATAATGGGCGCGGGCGCTGTCGGTGGTGGTCTGCGCCGCGGTGACTTTTAGCTGCTGCAGCGCACGCTGCTGGTTCAGATCGTTAAGCTGGCTGGAGCTGATGGCGACATCGCGAACTGCGTCCAGCACCGCCTGGTTGTACTGTTTGATCAGGATGTTGCTGGCGGTGCGCACCGACTGCAGGTTGGCGTTAAGACGACCGCCGTCGAAGATCGGCAGATATAGCCCGGGCAGCAGGTTGATCTGCTGGAAAGAGGACTTAAACAGATCCCCGACGCTCAGGGCGTTATAGCCCCAGAACGCTTTGATATCAAAATGGGGATAGAAGGCCGCTTTCGCCGCATCGACCTGGCTTAGGGAGGCAGTCACGTAGCCGCGCAGCGCCTGCAGGTCCGGACGGCGGGCCAGCAGCTCGAAAGAGAGCGACGGCGGCAGCGTCTCCTGGAGCGCCGGCAGCGCCACCGGATGGATCGCCGGCATGCTCTGCGCATCAGCGCCGATCAGCGCTCGCAGGGTTTCACGATACTGGGTCAGCATCCCCTCGGCGCTAATGATCTGCTGGCGGGCGGCGAGCTGCTCAGCCCGGGCATTGGCCACATCCACACTGTCTTCCACACCGCGTTGGGTCCGGTGCTCATGGGCCGCTACCGAGAATTGGGCAATACCCTCCAGCTCCTGCAGCAGCGCGATTTTCTGGAACGTCGCCTGCATGGCGAAATAGAGCTGCGCCACGCTGCTGGCGATATCAAGCTCAATGCCGGCGGTCTCCGCCAGCCGGGCGTTTTTCTCGCCAATGGCGGCGGCCACCCGGGCGCGGTCGGCTCCCCAGAGATCGATATTCAGCTGCGCCCCGACGCCCACGGTGTTCAGCGTATACCAGGGACCATTCTTATCCACCGGCAGGGAGTAGGAGTAGGGCCAGCTAAAGGATTTGTCGGTGATCCGCAGGCGGTTTTGCGCCGCGACGGCGGTGGCCTGCAGGCCCATCGCCGAGCGGGCGAGCTCCACCGTGGACTGCGACTGGGAGATACGCAGTCGGGCGGCCTGCATGGTCGGCGAGTTCTGCAGCGCCCGGTTGATCAACATGTTGAGCTGAGGATCATCATAGGCCTCCCACCAGCGGGCTGCCGGCCAGTCGCTGTTCGCCAGGTGGATCACCTGCGCCAGCTGGGCCTGCTGCGGATTGACGATGGCGACCTGGGCCGGCTCATCCTGGATCAGCGCGCAGCCGCTGAGCAGCGTTAGCGTCAGGGTAAAGAGAGTCGCGCGCAGTCGCGCGGGGAAAGGAAGCATCATCATGACGTTTTAGCCTGTTGCTCAGTCGGGCCCCAGTCGGGCAGGGTGGCCAGCGCGGCAGCCAGCGCCGGACCAAAGGGGTTACTGACATCGGCGGCCAGCGTCCCGTCAGGTGCGGCCGCCTCCTGTTCGATACGTTCGGCGTAGCGCCGCAGCTGCTCGGCGCAGCGGGCCAGCGTCGGGTCTTCCGGCGCGGCGTTGAGCCGGTAGCCTTCGCTGAGGCGGGCGATCTCCTCGGCCTGAGCAAGGGTGGCGCGCATCGGCCAGTCTTTCGCCTGTGGCCAGGGATGGGCCCAGGTGCCCAGCGGTTCAGCGCGAACCCGATGGAGCAGCGCTTCGCTGTCGGTGAAGGCGACAAACAGGGGCGCCAGCGGAACCGCCTCCTTCGGGGCGGCGAGGCAGTCCGCCAGTCGGCGATAAAGTGCCGCAAGACGGGATTTCAGCTGCGGCGCTTCGCTGTCCGGCCAGAGATAGAGATGAACGATGGAGGAGACCAGCACCCCGAGCAGAATGCCGAGTACCCGATCCCGCAGCTCGGTGAGGTTGGTCAGCGGGCCAAACCAGCTGAGGAAGGCCAGCGCAAAGGTGAAGCCAATCTGGATCCCGGCGTAGGCGATACGCTCCGAGCCGGCGGCGATCCAGGCCGCCAGCGCCAGCACCGGCAGGGACATCGCCAGCAGGCCCGACAGCGAATCGGTCCAGGGCTGAACAAAGACAATTAACAGCAGCGCCAGCAGGGTGGCGAGCAGCGCCCCGCCGATGCGCAACCATGTCTTTTGCATCGTGGCGCCCAGCCCCGGCTGGGCGACGATGACGCAGCTCAGCATAATGGTGTGCAGTCCCTGCCAGTCGGCAGCGGTATAGAAGACATAGCAGATTAGCGTCGCCAGCAGGGTCTTGAGCGCAAAATGGAGATAGGCCGGGTTGCGCCAGGCGTCCGGCGCCAGCAGAGGCGCCTTCTCCACTTCCCCCTGCGGCAGGGCAACGGGCTCACCCTGCGCCAGCTGCTGCAGAAGGGAAGCCATCTCCTGCAGAACCGCGCGATTAATGCCACGACCGCTGAGCGCCAGGGGAGGAATCGCGCCGTCAAACAGCCCCTCGCTAAGGGCGTTCTTTAGCTGCAGTACCGCCTGCGACAGCTGCTGGCGATCGTCGCTATCCGCTTCGTCCGCTTGCAGCAGGGCCGCCAGCTGATAGCAGCGCAGGGTGGCGGCCAGCCGCGAGCGCCAGGCCTGCGGTTCGGCGGCGATCTCCGGCGTCGCCCGGCTAGCCTGGGCGAACAGCGACTGCAGCTGGTTGAACTGTGCGGCGGTCTCGCCGAACGTGGGCGGCGTTTCCGCGCCCGGGGCTGCCAGCCGGCTGGCGACTGCCTGCAGCATCTCCGCCAGACGCGCCTTAAACTGGTTGCCGGGGAAAGCTTGCTGAAAACAGGCGTTGACCAGCAGGGTAACCAGGATTGCGGTGTTAATCGCCACCCACAGCCAGAGCAGCAGCCGCACCAGGATCTCGCTCTGACTGGTCATTGACGGGAAGGTCTGAGCGTAAATCACCGCCAGCGCCACCACGAAAAAAGCCAGCCCCAGCTTGCCCAGCACCCGCATCAGATAGAGGGCGCAGAAAAAGAGCGCCACCGAGGCGGCCTGGCGGATCAGCGGGTAGTCATAGGTCCACTTGATGATCAGCAACACGCCGCCGAGCGCCACGGTGACGGTGACAAAAAAGACCACGCTGACCAGCTTGATCATCAGCACGTTAGGCTGACTAACGTAGAACACGACGATCAGCGCAACGGCCAGAAAGGGGATCTGCAGGGTCATAAACAGGGTGATGAGCACCGCGCAGCTCAGCGTCAGGCGCAGCGTGTAGCTGGCGCGTCCCGGCGCGTCGCGCAGTTCCTGGCGTAAAAAATCGGCGAGAGGAAACATCGCGTTGTCCGGCTACGGCTGCAGCACGGCGCTGGCCGAGGCGCCCATGCGGAACAGCTCTGGATCGGGATCGCTGACGGCGATTTTCACCGGGAAGCGCTGCGAGACGTGAACCCAGTTAATGCTTTTCTGGATCAGCGGCAGCCCTTCAATGACGCTCCCGCCTTCGGGAAGAACGCCGGAGCCGACCGAATCCACCACGCCGTTAAAGGCGCGGTTGTGGTTGGTCATCACGGTGATCCGCGCCGCCACGCCGGGGCGCACGTTGTTCAGATCGGTTTCGCGGAAGTTCGCGATCACATACCAGCGATCGTCATCCAGCAGGGTAAAGACCGGCTTCAGCGCTGAAGCGTACTGACCGACGGTGGTTTTCAGCGCCACCACTACGCCGTTGAACGGCGCCCGCACTTCGGTAAATTCCAGATGCAGTTCGGCGAGGGCGATTTGCGCCAGGATCCCGGCGCGTTGCGCCACCATGGCATCCACGCCGGTCACGGCCGCCGAGGCCTGTCTGGCCTGCAGCAGCGTGGCCTCCAGCTCCGCGCGCGCCGCTTTCTCGGCGGTGCGCGCCTGATCGAGATCTTCCTGGGAGGCAAACCCCTGCGGCACCAGCGGCTCAAGGCGGGTGCGCGTGGAGGTGGTTTGCTTGACCAGCGCTCTGGCGCGCTCAACGGCGGCCGCCACCGACTGGGCGTTATACTCCTGCGCTTTGATGGTGCGCTGGGTCAGCATGATCTGCGCGTCGAGGGTCGTCAGCCGCGCTTTCGCGTCATCGAGCATCGCCTGATAGGGACGGGGGTCGATGCGGAACAGCAGATCGCCTTTTTTCACCCGCTGGTTATCGCGTATGGGCATCTCCACGATGCGTCCGCTAACCTCGGGCACCACATCGATGGTATCGGCATAGACATAGGCGTCATTGGTCTCCGGCGAGGTTTGCAACTGCCAGATAACCAGGATCAGCGCCAGGATAGCGGCAAGGACCAGCGCCAGCAGGGGCCACTTTTTGCGTAACAGGGGAGTGCGGGAAGTTGTCATAAGCGATCAGTGAACAAAAAACAGAAACCACAGCAGCGTGGCGAACAGGAACATCAGCGCGACATAGCTGAAGACCAGAGGAGAAAAGCGCGGCTGCCAGCCTTTACGGGTAATCAGGATATGGCAGGGGATCAGTAAAAACGCACCGCCTAACAAGCAGAAAAACCAGCCTGGAAACGCGGCGCCCAGTACCGGGATCGCTGGTGAGAGTGAGCAGCCGGAGAGCGGCAAGACGAGCAGTAACCGCGCCGGGCGGGCTATGGTAGCAATATGATTCAATGGAACATCCCTGAGTGCTCTTACCAGTGTGTCATGAGTGTAATCGCCTCGTTGCGGGAATGAAAGTCAACCGATCATTGACCAAGTGAATTAACGCGACGAGAAAACATGAAATAACATGCCCAATCACTCTCCTGGCGCCAGTTGCCGTGCTCAGGCATAGTCAGCCGCCACGGCGAGGGCTATGCTTAACCTGCAAGATAAAAAAGACCGAGGCAATGTCATGGATAAAGAATTACTGGAAGCCGGCTACCGGGCCTACACCGGAGAGAAAATCGACGTCTACTTTAATACGGCGATTTGTCAGCACTCGGGAAACTGCGTGCGCGGTAGCGCGAAACTGTTCAACCTGAAGCGTAAGCCGTGGATTATCCCGGATGAAGTGGATGTCGCGACGGTGGTAAAAGTGATCGATACCTGCCTGAGCGGCGCCCTGCAATATCGTCATAAATAAGCGAGGAGAAGATGGAAATACTGGAAGGGCACAACAAATTTTATGTTAACGACGCGCAGGGAAACCAGGTGGCGGAAATTGTTTTTGTTCCCACTGGCGAACACCTCAGTATTATCGAGCATACCGATGTTGATCCCAGCCTGAAAGGTCAGGGGGTGGGAAAACAGCTGGTGGCGAAGGTGGTGGAAAAAATGCGCCAGGAGCAGCGGAAGATCATTCCTCTCTGCCCGTTTGCCAAACATGAATTCGATAACACCCGCGAATACGACGATATCCGCGCCTGACGTACCGGCACCGGTGCCAACCGGTGCGCTTTTCTCTCGCCAGCCAAACCACGCCTTTAGTCACTCATCGCTTCCCCTCATGCCTGTTCAAACGCCGACAGTGAGTGTGCGGATGTGCGCAGGAAGCGGGGAGCCAGATGCGGATGATATTCCACCCGCTTTTTCATCCCGGCCAGCCGCTGGGTGTAACGCGTTTTCTGGCTTAATCCGAGACGTTGGGCCTGCTCGTCTGTCGTCTGCCCTTGCAGCAGGGCGAGAGGATATAGTCGCTCATCATTGATAGACAAAGGTGATGCCGATGATCGACTGTACGTTGCCGGCGGTGACCTGGCCTGTGGTCCGGGCATAGGTGGCCGTCAGGCCGAGGTTGACCGGCGAGGTACCGACGGTGCCCAGCGAGACCGTGCTGTTCGCCGGCACGGCGCTGCCGTTGCGCGTCAGCTGAACGCCTATCCCCTGCGCCGGCGAGGCGGAGGCGGTATTGGTGAAGATCGCGTTGGCGCTATCCGCGGTGGTGCCGGAGAGGTAATACCCCAGCTGCTGGCTCTGCGCGCAGTGGACGGTGAGCGGCACGGCCATTGAGCCCGGGTAGTCAGGGAGGGTGACGGTGACATCGCGGGCGGAGACATCGCAGCCGCCGGTGGGGACCACCACGTCGTTATTGGCGTAGATGTTCCAGATGAACTGGAAGGAGTCGCTATTGTAGTTGTTGGTCTGATGCAGGATCAGCACCGCGATTAACGATCCTGCGGTGATGGCCACCCCGCCGGCAGTGCTCACCGGCGTCAGATACAGGACCGTGGGCCAGGGTTTATCGGTCCGTGAATCATAAATCACCCGCGCCGTTTCCGTGGTGGTCGGGAACGGGTAAGAGGTGCCGTTATACTTCACGGTACCGGAGAAACTCGACAGCACGCCGCCATAGGCGGATCCGCGCTGCAGGGTCACGTAGTCAGTGATCGTTTCCGGATAGTCGTTATGGCAAAAAATCTGCGTGGAGAGGTCGACCACCAGGTTTTGCCCGACGTTCACCGCCGGGGTCAGGTTAACGTAGACGTTGGCTGACCCGCCGCCGATGGGGATCGTCGCCCCGGTGGCCGTTTTGCAGGCAAAGGACCAGGCGTTCATCGACCAGCCCAGCAGCAGCAGGGTGGTGAACAGGGGGATAATTTTTTTCATCATGATGCTCTCCTGGCTCAGGCGTAGGTATAGGTGACGTTAATCACCGCCTGAATGGTGCCTTGCGTGGCGCCGCCGTTGACGGACAACGCCCTGACCTGCAGCGGGAAGCGAGCGGACTGGCTGGCCTCATCCACCTGTACCGACTGACTGCTGCCATTGTTCAGCGTGGTGCCGTCCTCGCTCTGCAGTTCGAGCTGAATATTGCCCGCCGTGCCCTGGTTTTTGTAATAGCCGGTGCTGTCCGCTGTGCCGCTGAAGGTGGCTTTCACCCGTGAAGTACCCACGGGGCAGTTGCTGAGATCCAGCGCCACGCTGTGCCAGGCCGATGTCGAGCCTGCGGCGATCAGGCTAAAGGTATAGAGATCGCCCAGCTCGACGGTAGCGTTGACGGTGGAGACCGTGCAGGGTTTGGCCACCACCTTGCCGTTGACGGTGAGGGTGACGTCGGCCGCCCGCAGGGAAGCGCTTGCGGTTAACAGGCCGGCCAGCAGCCAGCCCACATGGGTCCATTTCATTTCCGCCTCCGCTTACTGAAATTCCAGGGTGAATGTCGCTGTCGCATTGACATGCCCGGCGGTGACGGGCACCTGAGTGGCCATCAGCCGGGCGTAAAAGTTGAGGATGTTGGTCTGGCCCGGGGTCAGCGTGGTCCAGGACATGGCTGACGACGGCGCATTGACCGGCAGCCGGGACTGCTGCTGGTCGAGAATTTCCACCCCCATTCCAGCCGCCGCCGAGGCGCCGGCGTCGAGTTTTAACAGGCTGGTGTTAACGCTGTCCGCCACGCCGGTGAAGCCGACCTTCACCGCGGTGACGGAAGTGCCGCAGGGCGACAGCACGATGCGGAACGGCACCGGCGGCGTCGTTGCCCCGACGGCATAAAACTGCTTCGCGGCGTTATCCTGTAAATCGACGGTGAAATCCTTCGACTCCCCGGCTACCGCGCAGGCGTTGTCGCGCACATAGCCGCTGATGGTGATCGTGCTATCGGCGGCAAGCGCAGCTGGTGTGGCGAGGGTGAACAGGGCGCCCAGCAGATACTGCAGTGTTCTCATCATGATCTCCTTAGCGGCACGCGACCGACAGCTGACTGAGCGCCTGCTGTTGGCTCTCCGGCGGCAGACGATAATCGGCCACGCACTGGGCGTCCGGGCCATCGCCCCATTTCACCCGCACTTTGCCCGCCAGCGGCATTCCGCTCAGGTAGACCTGGCCGTTGTCCGCGACGATGCTGCCGCTCTGGTTGCTGTCGCCGGTGGCGAGGGCGCCAAACGGCACCGGTTTACCGCGATGGGTCAGCGTCATCAGGATCTTCATCCCCACCTGCGCGTTAAAGCTGGCGCGGACGATCGCCCCATGGGTGGGCACCACGCTAACCAC
This sequence comes from Klebsiella sp. 10982, assembly GCF_048589245.1. Taxonomy (NCBI): domain Bacteria; kingdom Pseudomonadati; phylum Pseudomonadota; class Gammaproteobacteria; order Enterobacterales; family Enterobacteriaceae; genus Klebsiella; species Klebsiella sp. 10982. Next base: position 297,795 of record NZ_JBMAXV010000001.1, on the reverse strand, counting down.
CGCATCGTCAAGGTCGACATTGTCCGCCAGGGTGTTGGTATCCAGCGCGACCCGGTTTTCGCGATACTCAGTGGCATAAGGCAGGACGGCATACCCGCGCCAGTCGGTGCGAACCCCGGTTTGATTTTCCACTTTCACGCCGCCGGCGCCGGGGGCTTTTACCAGCACCACGGTGTCGTTCAGCGGCTGGCTCAGGGTGATGCCGTTGGCGTGCGCCAGCACGCCGCCGCTCACCCCGTAGTAGAGCTGCTTAAAGCCGTCGCTGCGGCTGTAGCCGACGTTGGCATTGCCGTAGCCGCCGCGGTAGTTGAGAGCGGTGTAGCCTGTGCTGCCGCTGTCGCCGTTGCCGCCGCCCGCATAGCCGGTCTGCACGCTATAGCTGAGGTTGTTGTCTTCCAGCAGGGTGCCGTACAGGCCCGCCAGGTTAGTCATGCGGCCATTGAGATCGTGCGACAGGCTGTAGCTGGCGCTGGCGTGCCGCCAGACCGAGCGGCTGTCGGAACGCAGCCAGTGGCTGAAGGGGATATTGACGTTGATCGCCAGCATCTGATCGCGTCCCTGCTGCCAGGCGTTTTTCGTCAGGCTGTAGCTCAGCGACCAGTTGATATCGTCTACGGCGGCGTTGAGCCCGGCCTGCAGCTGCTCATCGGCATCGTCGGTGCCCCAGTAGGTCTGGTGGCTACCGCTGAGATAGAGGGTGGCGGTGCGCCCCAGCTGCTGGGTCACGCTCAGCTGCACCTTGCCGCGCTTGCTGTAAGCCAGATTGTAGTAGTCGGTAAATTTGGGTTTTACCTGAATAACGCCGTCCTGGGTTTCCACACTGTAGCCGCTCATTCGGCGGTAGGTGGTATCGGCAAAGTTATAGTAGCCGCGGGTGGAGTAGCGGTAGCCCACCAGCTGCAGGTTGGTGCCGGTCTCATCCAGGGATTTGTTATAGAGAAAACGCACCGACTGCCCCTGATGCTCGCTGTCGTCGGGCAGCGTGGCGTTGGCCTGGGTGACATCCAGCGACAGGGCGCCGAAATAGCCCATATTTTTCCCCACGCCGAGGTTAAAGGCGCGATAGCGGTCCGCCAGCTGGGTGCCGCCGTACAGGGTCCAGCCTGCCGGCAGGCCATGCATGGCCGTGCCCTGGAAAAAATCGGGCGTTTCCTGCTGGCTGTTGCCGCTGCGGTACTCTCCGGCGGTGAGGGCGAAGCGGGTATGGCCTTCGCGCTGAAGAACCGGCACCGTTGACCAGGGCACGCTGAAGACCTGGCGGGAGCCATCCGCTTCTTTGATCGTGACCTGCAGATCGCCGCCATTGCCCGCGGCGTAGAGATCGTCGATGGTAAACGGCCCCGGCGGCACCGTGCTCTGGTAGATTTCATAGCCGTTTTGCCGGATTGACACCTGCGCCGTGCCGCGGGCGATCCCGTGGATCACCGGCGCGAAGCCTTTCTGGCTGTCCGGTAGCATATTGTCGTCCGAGGCCAGCTGGGCGCCGCGGAAGTTGATCCCGTCGAAAACATCGCCGTTGGTGTAGCTATCCCCGAGGGTGAGCCGCGAACGCAGCGGCGTGATGTCCCGCTCAAGCCAGCTGTTAACGTGCTGCCAGCGGTTCTCATTGGAGGATGCGCTGCCGCCGCTGCTGTAGCTCCAGGTGCTGTTATCGCGCAGACGCCAGGCGCCCAGGTTTAAGCCACTCTGCAGATTCAGATAGGCGTAACGGCTGCTGCCGCCCGTGGTGTTATGGACGTTATTGCCCGTGAAGTTATAGTTAATCAGCCCGGCGGTGATACCGTTATCCCACAGCTCCGGCGGAATATAGCCGCGCGCATGGTTGCCCATAAATGCCTGGGGTACGGTGAGGTACAGGCGCTGCTGGCCGACGTCGAAGCGCGTGGTGGCTTCGCTGATAAGCGTGGTCAGCGGTACGCAGGCGGTGCTGTCCAGCGTCGCCATGCCCGCAACCCGCCCGTTATCCACCCCCATGCTCGCCAGCTGGCCGCGCGTCAGGCAGGGCGACAGACCATGGCCCTGGGCATCGGCCTGGAAAGTGACGTCCCGGGTGGTCATAAAACCATTATTGAGATAAATATCGACGCGATAGGTGCCTGGCGGCACCTCCTGACCTTTTTCAAATCCCGACAGGTCAGCCACCGCCGCCGGATCGTCAGCTAAAAAGCGCGGGTTAAAATAGAGGTCCGCCCGCGCGGCAAACGGCTGTGAGCAGAGCCACAGCGCCAGCGCCGGAGATACCAGGCGCCGGGCAGCTCGGCAACCTAAATGATCCAGTCCATATTTTCGATGTGACATTATCCCTCCGGTCCGACGTTGCCCGGCTGTCAGTGCTTCTGGTCATGCGCAGCGTGTCCCGCGCGGCGGGGCGCTTCTGGGTTAGCGCAGCACGCCATTCATTTTCGGCGTCAGCGCGCCGTAATCATTAATCGTGCGATAGGTGATGGTGTTCCCGGCATCCGCGGGGAGCTTGACGCTGGTTTTGCCCATCGGCGGCACGAGGGCGTTTTCCAGAATGCGCGTCCCGGCGTTCAGTTCGGTCACCGTCAGGTAATAGGGGGTGGGGTTCGTCAGCGTCAGCGACGATCCGCTGCGGCTAAAGGTCAGATTTTCCGCCGCCTGATCCGGAGGCAGGGCCAGTTTTCCCGGACGGTAGTAGAGCTTGATGCGGCTGATAATCGCCAGCTGCAGGGTATTGTTGCTGAGCTTTGATTTATCCATCGAGGGGATCGCCTTCACGTTCATCCAGAACAGGCTTTCCCGATCCTGCGGCAGCTGGTTATTAGTGGCGTCGATAATGCGCAGGGTGTTCTCTTTTTTGCCCTGCATGGCAAACAGCGGAGGAGTGATGACAAACCGGCCATCTCGCTGACCATCGGCATTTTCCACCCATGACTGAATAAGCCAGGTGCTGTTGTCATCATTATTGGTCACCGCCAGCTGGACCTGTTTCTGTCCTGCCGGATAGATAACCCGGGTCGCGCCGAGCGCGACGCCCGCCTGCGCGCTGGCGCTCAACGCACCGGCGACGAAAAGCACACATCCCGCCAGTATGCCGCGTGTCGTCGTTGCCATTTTTCTCACGTTTTCTCCTTGTCTGCTCACCGTGTTGTCCTGTTTGTCTGCGGATTAATTACTGATAGGTCAATGAGAACCAGGCCTGGGCGTTGGCCGCGCCGCCGGTCACCTGGCGTCCGGTCGCCCGATATTTGGCGACAAAATTTAGCGTTGTCGGTCCACGGTAGAGCGATACCCAGCGGTCGGGTGGACGATTGAGCGGCAGCTGCTGGCCCTGACTGTCGAACAACGCAATGCCAATCCCGCTGGCGATCCCCGGGCCTTCGCCCACCGAGAGCACATCGGGATTTTTACCATCAGCCACGCCGTGAAATGCCACGCCCACATGCTGGCTGACCGCCGTACTGCAATCCTGTAAATGAATCGCGAAAGGGATTGGGTTGCTGTCTTCGCCGACAGCATGAAATCGATTACTGCTGATCTGCCCCAGATTGACCGTCATCTGCCGATCGCCGGCTTCGACCCGGCAGGAACTCGCCATTATCAGGCCCTGAAAACGCATGCTGCCCCCCGGCAGCGTGACGTTCCACTGATTGCCGGCCAGCGCCAGCGGAGGCAGTAACAGCAGCAGACCAGATTTCATTCCCTGCATCGTTTCACTCCGGTTGAAAATAGAGAGCGGGCCCTCCTGGCCCGAATGGCTTCCCTGCCAGACTCGGGTCTTACTCGTACTGCACTTTGAACGTGGCGTCCGCGTTCGCTATACCCGCCGTCGCTGCGCCGGTCGCGTAGTAACGCGCCTGGAACGGGATGATGTTGGTGCCGTCATTCAGCGTGGTCGCGGCGCTGAAGGTGGCGCCGTCCAGCGCCAGCGGTGTGCCGGTGTTGTCGAGGATCTGCACGCCGACGTTGGTTGCGCTGCCGGCGGCAGAGTTTTGCAGGGCCAGAACGGTGGTATTGCTGCTGTCGATGGCCGTACCGGCGAAGGCGACGGACGCTTTGGTGGCTACCGTAGTGTCGCAATCATCCAGCTGGATGTTGAAACCGACGGCCGAACTGGTGCTCCCTGCCGTGGCCAGTTTCGCGGAACGCACCTGGCCTAACTGAACGGTTTGATCGATAGAGCCGGCATCCACTGCACAGGCCGCATTGACGACTTCTCCTTTAAAATGCACGGTTCCGCCGTTGACCGTGGTGGTATCGGCCAGAGCTGCCGCGGAGCTCAGTGACAGGGCTGACACAACAATCATTGCCAGTGTTTTGATTTTCATACTGTTTTCCTTTGAACGATGTCGAAATAACGAACCGGATTGGCAGCCGTTGTGCCTTCCAGGCATTTCAGATTTCAGCCGAGTCGTCAGGCTGCCGGCTCTGCACAGTTTTCGCCCAATCGATGAGACAATTGGGGCCATTTTGACTCGTTGGCATAAGTGGCCTGTTTTAAGTTTGTCTATGGCGTTTTTATGGAATAAAACGCCTAAAAGTAATCTTTTAATGGATGTATTGTCTGAAGGAGGTTGGCCGGGGGGAGAAAGGAAGAGTGATGGCGCGGGCGGCGGATCGCCGGTGCGGCAGAAATCTGGTAAGAGAAAAGTGAGTAATCGCAGGTTTAAAAATGGATAATAATCAATTGGATATGAATTTTTCTGCAGAAATATGGCGCAGTGAGTTGCAAAATATGTCAAAACATTTTTATGATATAAACAGTTTGGCCCCAATTGACCTGTTCGTCATTTATTTAATGATTTAAAATCAATCAGTTAATTCATTTTTCGTTTTTGGCTCTTTTTCCTCTAAAAGATTATTTCTTTCCCATATTCCAGCGAAACGTGCCGCATTACTGGCGGTGTAGCGTACCGTGTGACGAATATTACGATGTCCCAGATAATCCTGTATCAAACGGGTATCTGTCCCTCTTTCCGCCAGTTCGTAGCCGCAGGCGTGACGCAGCATATGGGGGTGGGTGTGCGTGACGGTGCCCGCATTTTCGCCGGCGGAGCGAATAATACGATACGCCTGCTGGCGGGAGAGCGCTGTACCGCGACGGGAAATAAACAGCGCGTCAGTCTTGTTCGCCGCTTTCCAGCCGGCACGGACCAGACTCCAGCGCTCAATCGCCTCGCGCTCATCAAAGCGCAGCGGATGAATCGTCGAAAAACCATTCTTTAACCGCCGTACATTAACCCGCCCTTCATGCAGGTCCAGATCGTGATAATGCAGATCCAGCAGTTCGCTGATGCGCATGCCATGGCGAAAGGCCAGCAGGATGAGGCAGTAGTCCCGTTCGCCGGTGGGGCCCTGACGAGCGGCCTGCATCATGGCCTGAACTTCTTTGGCGGTAAGAAAACGACGTCGATTCACAATAGTTGCTCCTGGAAAATAGGTATGAGTGACCGTCACAGCGAAGCCATACGCTATGACGAAAAGGATCGGTAATGCTAAAACGGTACAGGGTGAAGATGATTAATCACGAATTGATAACACATTATATTGACAGACACTAAAAATATCGCCGGGCGATAATTCTTAATTTTAAAGATTTTAATCGTCGGCTCAATAGCATCTGCACGGGTTGGTGCCAGGTGTATAAAATGAAAGGATATTTTGATGGTCAGTCGCCATTAAAGACAACGATGCGAAAATTCTCTCCTGCAATTAATACCCGAGCCTATTCCTGAATAAACGCAGGGTTATATTAACTCTCAGACATAAGGATTAAATAAGAACTTGTGGGAACAGTAATCCTAATTAACAGAGGGTTAATAATAAGGGATACTTTAATTGGTCGGCCGCTCGCGATACAACGCCATCCGTGGCGTCAATGCTATTGGATCAGCGACGATCGCTGTTTGTCACGGGTATTGTCCCAGATGCCATAGAAGCGTCCCGCATTACTGGCGGTATACCAGACGGTGTGGCGGATATTGCGATGCCCGAGATAATCCTGAATCAAGCGGGTATCGATCCCCATATTCGCCAGCGCAAAGCCACAGGAGTGCCGCAGCATGTGCGGGTGGATCTCCAGCGGCAGCCCCGCCAGTCCCCCTGAGGAGGCGATAATCTGATAAAACTGCTGGCGGGAGAGGGGATTGCCTTTGCGGGAGAGAAACAGCCATTCGCTGGCGGCCTGCGGCCAGCTGCTGCGAATGGCCAGCCAGCGCTTTAGGGCGTGGATCTCTTTATCCAGCAACGGGTGGGTGGTCGAAAACCCTTTTTTTAGCCGATGGATGTAAACACATCGGGCAGCAAGGTCGATATCCGATATTCGTAGACGGCAGATCTCACTGGCGCGTAGACCATGGATGAAGCACAGTAATGTCAGGCAATAATTACGTGCAGCATAAGGACCGGTATCGGCCGCTTTAAGTAAAGACTCGATTTCATTCTGAGTCAGGAAGTTCCTTTTTTTTATATCGGCGTTATTCGTCATGGTTTTCCCTTTTATTGCAGGCATATTTTGCGCTTTCCGGGCCTGCGTCAGGTCATTGTTAAATTTGACTGCCTTTTTATTTTGAAACAGCGTGGTGATAACGTTTTAATTTGCTACGAACATGAGCGGTATCATGGGCTATCTCCATCGCTAACGATAAGAGGCCGCAATCTGAAGGGTAAAGAAAGGGTGAGCTGGCTGAACAGATGAATTTTTCCTGGGGGTTTCCACGTCCTGTACATCCCTGATCCTCTTGATGATGCCCGCATGTTGATGAAGGCACGGGCTTCCGGCCACGGCAAGGCGGCTATCAATGCCGTCGTGATTTATTGCCTGTCTGCTGGGCAACGTCAACCCAGTAAACCAGCCTCCCGCACCGACAACCTTCGGGAATGGCATGAGAAATTTCTCAGACAAAATACAACCTTAAGTCGTCTGGATAGCATTCACTGCAAAACTACAACAGCAATTAAACCATACTGCAAAAAGCCTGGTGATAATAGCATTGTCTGTAATAGGGCGCTTTACGCCCTATTTCAATGGGTAAGCTTAAGCTGGGGCGTGCGGTGAATGAGATTATAACCGTCACAGTCAGCGTCAGCAGGGAGATAGCAATGGGGGGAAGAAGAGAACAGGTTAGTGTTGCTATAGGGTCTGACGGTTGGCTGGAATGCCCGCTTGCCTGTTAAGAATAAGCTGCATGCCAGGAACGTCAGGTTGGCGATGGAAGTATCAGGGGAGAATTAACGGCTTCGGCGCGGGAAGGACTCACATCCAGCATACGCCGAAGCCTGCCGGTTCACCATTTTTCGTCACGTGCCTCCTGGCGACCTTCACGGCGATTTTCCCGTTTATCATGACGACAGCTGGCGTTGCTTTGATTGTTATTGCGGACGCATTCCTGTTTGGTATCACGACCTTGTTCGCGACTATCCTGGCGGATATCGCGGGCGTCCTGGCGTTTGTCGCCACGCCAGGTGGCGTGTGCGGCAAGCGAGGGTACCAGTAGCGTAATGCAGACCAGGGTAAGTAAGCCTCTTTTCATGGGAGTGGTCCTGTTGAAAAGCACCATAAATAAATAGCAGTTAAAGGATATTCTTGCCGGACGCGCTGCATAATAAATGACAAAAAATGCCCGGACAGAAATAAGTTATTTATTTTTATCTGTAATTTTGCGCGTCAATTTTCGTTTTACAGGGTATGGGTAAGCGCTAACCAATAACTCATTAAAAGAGATGTCGAGGGTATGCTGAAGATATTGCGGCATTTTGCGCTAACATGGTGTAGAGAAGGCAGCGACCGGTAGATAATGCGGAGCCTGTGACCATGAACAGTCATGTGAAAAGCTGCGATAAATTCCCCGCCCTTCAGAGCAGACACATCGTTCGCCTGATGTGAAGTTGCCATCAGGCGGTTTACGTTTTCTACAATGGCATAATGATGACGACTCCGATTCAGCACCGCGACTGGCGTCTGCTGGCGGCCGGGAGCGGCGGCCTTCTGCTGCTGGCCGCAGGCATCACCTTGCACAGCCACTGGGGCGACTTTCTCCAGTGGTGTCTCGCCACGCAAATTACCCTGCATCGCTACCTGGTGATGTACCTTCTGTTGTTGAACAACCATCAATATAGCGGCGGCGTCTGGCTGTTGGTAGGCGCCTTTCTCTATGGTGTGCTGCACGCCATCGGACCGGGACACGGCAAGTTTATCGTGACGACCTACCTCAGCACCAATCAGGAGAGCCTGACGGCGGCGCGGGTAGTGCCCTTTCTCGGCAGCGTGTTGCAAGGGGTCACTGCGATACTCTTCGTCTTTATTCTTGCGGTGGGGCTGAATCTGGCCGCCGGCGATCTTAGCGCCAGCCGCTGGTACGTCGAGAAGATCAGCGCCCTGACCATCGGCGCCTTTGGGGTTTACGTTATCTTTCGCGCTCTGCAAAATCTGTGGCCGGCAAAACAGGTGATTCGCCGCCTGACGCCAGCGCATCAGCATGACGCCTCGTGCGGCTGCGGCCATCACGGCGTGGGGCAGGATCTGCAGGGCGCTGACTGGAAGACGCGCCTTGGCGTGGTGCTGGCTATCGGCGCCCGGCCCTGCAGCGGGGCTATCATGATCCTGTTATTTGCCAACGCGCTGGGGATTGTCAGCTGGGGCATCGCCGCAGTGATGAGCATGGCGCTGGGCACCGGACTTTCGATCCTTGGTCTGTCGCTGCTGGTTCACTATGCGCGTCATCGAACGGTCAAGCGGCTGACCACGACTCACCGCCCGCGGCCCTGGCTGGTGCCGCTGGTGAAGATCCTCGGCGGTCTGGCGCTGCTCCTCTTTGCCGTGGGGTTGTTTTTCACCGTGGTACCGATCAGCGCCAACGGCGACTTTATTGCGGCGGGCTGTTAGCCCGTTTCCAGCAGGCGCATCAACACCCGCAGCGCCTGATCCAGCTGCTGGCGTTCGCCGTCGCTGAGTCCTGCCAGCAGCTGTCGTTCGTTGTCGACATGGCTCTCCACTGCCCGATCGATCCGCTCGCGTCCGACCGGCGTCAGGGCGACCAGCATACTGCGGGCGTCCTCCGGGTTCGGCAGGCGGGTAATAAACCCGCGTTTCTCCAGCGCCTTTAAACGATGAGTCATGGTGCCGGAGGTGATCATCAGCGTCGAGAAGAGCTGAGTCGGTGAGAGAATGAAAGGCGCCCCGGCACGGCGCAGCGTCGCCAGCATGTCAAACTCCCAGCGCACCAGATCGTGACGCGTGAAGGCCACTTCCACCTGCGGCTCCAGCAGCATGGCGCATCGTTTCAGACGGCCAATTGGTCCCATCGGGCTGCAGTCCAGATCGGGTCGCTCCCGCTGCCACTGGGCGCGAATGCGATCAACGGCGTCGTTCAGCGGTGATTTGTCCATCAGTGCTCACTTGTCTTGATATCAAGATACATTGCGGTACATACTTCCGTCACCAATTTACCTTGAAGTGAAGATAAAATCATGGCATTTCTCACGCGTAGTTTGATGCTCGACTTACTGCTGACGGCGCTGGCGCCCGCTATCTGGGGAACGACCTACATCGTCACCTCCCAGTTTCTTCCCCCGGATCGACCCTTTATCGCTGCGCTGTTGCGGGTGTTGCCGGCAGGAATCGCTCTGCTGATCTGGAGCCGCCGCTTTCCACAGCGCGGCGAATGGGTAAAGCTTATCGTCACCGGTATTTTAAACATCGGCGCTTTTCAGGCGCTGCTGTTTATCGCCGCCTATCGCTTACCCGGCGGGTTGGCGGCGGTGATTGGCGCGATCCAGCCGCTGCTGGTGATGCTCCTCGCCTGGTGCGTAGACCGGCAGCGTTCGCCCTGGCTGGCGGTGTTCTCCGCCATCGCCGGTATACTCGGTATGGCCATGCTGCTGCTGTCGCCGCACACCGTCCTCGACCCGCTGGGTATCGGCGCGGCGTTTCTCGGCGCGATCAGTATGGCGCTGGGCACCTGGCTTTCCCGCCGCTGGGCGCTCTCCTTGCCGATTGTCGCGTTGACCGGCTGGCAGCTGGCGATCGGTGGGGTGGTACTGGCCCCGGTGGCGCTGCTCGTTGATCCTCCTCTGCATCAGGTGACCGCGCTGCAGGTCGCAGGCTATCTGTGGCTGTGCGTGGCGGGTGCGATGCTGGCCTATGGTCTGTGGTTCCGGGGAATTGGTCGCCTCTCGCCGGTGGCGGTGTCGGCGATGAGTCTGCTGAGCCCGGTGACCGCCGTGGTGCTGGGATGGATATTTCTTGGACAAACGATCCAGGGAATGGCGCTGGTGGGACTGATCGTGGTGCTGGCGAGCGTGTTGTCTATCCAGCGCGCGCTGGCGCGCCAGGCGGCGGGAGCAAAAACGAAAAAAGCCCCATAACGGGGCTCGACATTGCTGTGTGCGGGGTGGGCGGCGGGAGCCAGACCAGCCACCCGCAGGCGGCCTGTCCGGCAGCTCCCTCTGCAACCATTCGCTTATTTAGACAGCTCGGCGGTCATATGGACCTGGTTGCCGGTGTACGCTTCGGTGATGTGATAGGAAGCACCTTGTTCTTTCGCAATGGTTGCGATTTTCGCTTCTGCGCTATCCAGGGTGTCAGCAGTGACGCTCACCGGGTGAGCGAAGCTAGCGAAAGAAACCAGAGAGAGCATACCGGCAGCGGCGAGTAATTTTACGTTTTTCATGGTGTTTATCCTTTTAACTTTTATGGTGGAAAGCGTGTTTGCTTTCGATGGGTTTATAATAAGCCTGCTAACTATAACGTGCGTTGCAAAAAGTGCGATTTAGATCACGTTTTTATGGCAGGTGGATGATGAGGATAGATGTGTCGTTATGTTTTTTGATTTAAAAACAATGAATTACTGATGATGTTGTGAAAAAGATATCACGCGGTTTGCTCGCGTTCACGGGAAGGAATGCGCCTCATTTACCCCTATATCATTCATTGAGTGAATTTATTGATGTTATTTTCCGCGCCGTCAGGGCGGATTCGGACTTATCGCGATGGCGCCCGGGCGGCCTTTTCGGCAGCATGATCCGCTACATTCCTCCCTTACGCCGGCGTTAGGCATCCTGCGCTGTAAACAACCGCTGTCTCGTTTTCATCTATCAATAATTATTTATTAATAGCCTAAGGTTGTTTGTTATATATCTTAATGAAACGTGAACAAATGTATATTTATCGGCGAATGAATAGCATTCTTTGACGCCGATAGTTCCAGCGAACTTATATTTTTTAGGTTCGTTACCTGACGCCTTAAATATTGCGGCTCCCGCGGTCAGTCGAAGATTCTATTAGCAGTGGCATAAATCAGCATCGCCTGATGTTTCTGGTTCTATGCGAATTCACAGTGTGCTCATTGATTCGTAATTCACTCTGACAAGGAAATGGCAATGAAAAAGGTTCTTCTCTCTGCAGCAATGGCAACCGCGTTTTTTGGCATGACTGCTGCTCATGCAGCTGATACCAATGTTGGCGGCGGCCAGGTTAATTTCTTCGGTAAAGTTACCGACGTATCTTGTACTGTTTCCGTTAACGGCCAGGGTAGCGATGCGAATGTGTACCTGTCTCCGGTAACCCTGACGGAAGTTAAAGCGGCAACAGCGGACACTTACCTGAAACCGAAATCCTTCACCATTGATGTCTCTAACTGCCAGGCTGCAAACGGTGACAAACAGGATGACCTAAGCAAACTGGGCGTGAACTGGACCGGTGGTAACCTGCTGGCTAGCGCAAGCGGCAAGCAGCTGGGCTACCTGGCGAACACCGAAGCTGCCGGCGCGCAGAACATCCAGCTGGTGCTGTCCACTGACGACGCTACCGCGCTGACCAACAAAATCATCCCGGGCGACAGCACTCAGCCGAAAGCGGTTGGCGATGCTTCTGCTGTAGCCGATGGCGCACGCTTCACCTACTACGTTGGTTATGCCACCAGCACGCCGAACACTGTAACCACCGGTGTGGTCAACAGCTACGCGACTTACGAAATTACTTACCAGTAATTCCGCCAGAAAATAAAACTGCCCCGCCACGGGGCAGTTAATAACAATAATAAAGCGGCGATGACCGCCGCTTCTATTTTTATTCTGAGGTCAGCATGAAGCGTATTGCCCTTTTTTTCTGTTTCATTTTTAGTTTTGCGGCCCATGCCAACAATATTATTGTTAACGGTACCCGCTTTATTTATCCAGGAAATGAAAAAGAAATAACGGTACAGCTTTCAAATAACGCCGACCGTCCGGCGCTGGCGCAGGCCTGGCTGGATAATGGCGATGCCGACGCGACGCCGGATACCATTACCACCCCGTTTATTATCACTCCGCCGATCTCGCGCGTTGACGCCAAAAGTGGCCAGACGTTGCGTATTAAACTCGGCAGCAATGCCGGCCTGGCAAAAGATAAAGAGACGCTGTGGTGGCTGAACTTGCTGGAAATCCCACCGGTGGTGGCCGATCAGAAAAATGAAGGCCAGAACGTGCTACAGCTGGCGATCCGTTCCCGCTTTAAATTTATCTACCGGCCTGCCGGGTTAGGCAACCGCGATGCGGCGGCTGAGAAGCTGGTTCTGACCGCCAACGGCAGTAGTCTCGCCATCAATAACCCGTCGCCGTTCTACATTACCGTCAGCCGTATCTCCCGCAACGGCGGCAAAGCCCTGAACAGCAAAACCGTGATGCTGGCGCCGCAGTCCAGCCAGACGGTAGCGCTGTCGTCCGCTGTCAACCGCGGTGAAACCTTGACCGTTAACAACATTAATGACTATGGCGCCGATGTCGCAGTGAAAGTGGCCGTTAAATAAGGGAAACGCTAATGAAGCAGAGGTCATTCTGCCCGGGAAGATTAAGTACCGCGATCGCCCTCGCGCTGTGCTGCTTTCCGCCATTTTCCAGCGGACAGGAAAACCCGGGAACGGTATATCAATTTAACGACGGCTTTATTGTCGGCAGTCGCGAAAAGGTCGACCTGTCGCGCTTTTCGACCAGCGCAATTAGCGAAGGCACATACTCCCTTGATGTCTACACCAACGACGAGTGGAAAGGGCGCTACGATCTGCGCATCGCGCGCGACAAAGACGGTCAACTCGGCGTCTGCTACACCAAAGCCATGCTGGCGCAGTACGGCATCGCAGCGGAAAAGCTCAATCCACAGCTCAGCGAGCAGGAAGGCTACTGCGGTAGCCTCAAATCCTGGCGCAACGAAGAAAACGTCAAAGACAACCTGGTTCAGTCCTCTTTGCGCCTGAACATCTCGGTGCCGCAGATCTATGAAGATCAACGACTGAAAAACTATGTCAGCCCGGAGTTCTGGGATAAAGGCATTACCGCGCTTAATCTTGGCTGGATGGCCAACGCCTGGAATAGCCACACCTCTTCGGTCGGCGGATCGGATAACAGCAGCGCCTATCTGGGCGTTAACGCGGGTCTGTCGTGGGACGGCTGGCTGCTAAAGCACATCGGTAACCTGAACTGGCAGCAGCAGCAGGGTAAAGCGCACTGGAACAGCAACCAGACCTATCTCCAGCGCCCCATTCCGCAGATCAACTCCATCGTCAGCGGCGGGCAGATTTTTACCAATGGTGAATTTTTCGACACTATCGGTCTGCGCGGGGTCAACCTTTCTACCGATGACAATATGTTCCCGGACGGCATGCGCTCCTATGCCCCGGAAATTCGCGGCGTGGCGCAGAGCAACGCCCTCGTCACCGTGCGCCAGGGCAGCAACATCATCTATCAGACCACCGTCCCGCCAGGGCCATTCACCCTGCAGGATGTCTATCCATCCGGCTATGGCAGTGACCTTGAGGTCTCGGTAAAAGAGGCGGATGGCTCGGTGGAAGTGTTTAGCGTACCTTACGCTTCCGTTGCCCAGCTGCTGCGCCCGGGAATGACCCGCTACGCCCTCTCTGCCGGTAAAGTGGACGACAGCGCTCTGCGCAACAAACCAATGCTCTACCAGGCCACCTGGCAGCATGGTCTCAACAACCTGCTGACCGGCTACACCGGGGTTACCGGCTTCGACGATTATCAGGCCTTCCTGGTGGGGACCGGGATGAACACCGGCATCGGTGCGCTCTCCTTTGACGTAACCCATTCGCGGCTGAAAAGCGATACCTATGATGAATCGGGCCAGAGCTATCGCGCGACCTTTAACCGCATGTTTACCGATACCCAGACCAGCATCGTGCTGGCGGCGTATCGCTACTCGACGAAAGGCTATTACAACCTCAACGACGCGCTGTATGCCGTCGATCAGGAAAAAAACAGCCGCAGCAACTACACCCTGTGGCGGCAGAAAAACGGCATGACCTTCACCGTGAACCAGAACCTGCCGGACGGCTGGGGCGGGTTTTATCTCAGCGGTCGCGTCTCCGATTACTGGAACCGTTCCGGAACCGAGAAGCAGTACCAGGTCAGCTACAACAATTCGTTTGGTCGTCTCTCCTGGTCGGCGAGCGCCCAGCGCGTCTATACGCCGGATAGCTCCGGTCATCGTCGCGACGATCGTATTTCACTCAACTTCAGCTACCCGCTGTGGTTTGGTGACAACCGCACTGCCAACCTGACATCGAATACTTCGTTCAACAACTCGCGTTTTGCCAGTTCGCAGATCGGCATCAACGGTTCGCTGGACCGTGAAAACAACCTCAACTACGGCGTGTCCACCACGACCGCCACCGGTGGTCAGCACGATGTGGCGCTCAACGGCAGCTACCGTACGCCATGGACCACGCTCAACGGCAGTTACAGCCAGGGCGAAGGCTATCGTCAGAGCGGTATCGGCGCCAGCGGGACAATGATTGCCCACAGCGGCGGCGTGGTGCTCTCGCCGGAAAGCGGTTCGACGATGGCGCTGATTGAGGCCAAAGACGCGGCCGGCGCGATGCTCCCTGGTTCGCCGGGCACCCGCGTGGACAGCAATGGCTACGCCATCCTGCCGTATCTGCGCCCGTACCGGATTAACGCCGTGGAAATCGACCCGAAAGGCAGCCATGACGATGTGGCATTCGATCGCACCGTGGCGCAGGTAGTGCCGTGGGAAGGCAGCGTAGTGAAGGTGGCGTTTGGTACCACGGTGCAGAACAACCTTACTCTGCAGGCGCGTCAGGCAAACCATGAACCGCTGCCGTTCGCCGCGAGTATTTTCTCTCCTGAGGGCAAAGAGATCGGCGTCGTTGGCCAGGGCAGCATGATGTTTATCAGCGATGCGAACGCCAAACGCGCGATTGTGAAGTGGAGCGGCGGGCAGTGTTCGGTGGATCTGGGACCGCAAACAACAAAGGATAGCGTATGTCGCTGAGGAAATTACTAACGCTTTTTATCGTCTTAATGGCGCTGGGAACCACCTCGTCCTGGGCCGTCTGTACGCGTCTCTCTTCGCCAACGGTGATGCTGGACATGGTGGTGGGCAGGGTGGTGGTGCCCCCGGATCTGCCGGTGGGATCGGTGATCCTCACCCGCGACTGGACGATGAGCGCCCCCGGCGGCGCGAGCTATCGCTGTACCTCCGGCACCAACCGCTTTGCGGCGAAGATTGTTGCGCCAGGGGCCACGGACCTCGGCAATAAAATCTATTCCACCAACGTGCCGGGTATCGGCATGCGTTTCAGCCGCGGCGGCGCGACGGTCAATATCGTCTATCCCGACGTCTTTTCGTCACGGGTATCGGGTACTACCAGCTATTCGCTGGAGGGGTCGCGCTTTACGCTGGAGATAATCAAAACCGCGGCAACCACCGGCAGCGGCACCCTGGCGACGGGAAAATACACCTCCTATGACTGGGAGAGCGGCGGTAACCCGATCCTCGAAACCTACCTGAGCGCCAACGCCATCACCGTGGTCTCGCCCTCCTGTACGGTGATGAGCGGCAAGAATATGAATGTCGATGTGGGCTCCATCCGGCGCAGCGATCTGAAAGGCGTGGGAACCACCGCGGGCGGGAAAGATTTTAATATCGATCTGCAGTGCAGCGGCGGCCTGAGTGAAACCGGGTATGCCAACATCAGCACCTCGTTCTCCGGCACTTTGGCTACCAGCACGACGGCGACCATGGGCGCCTTGCTGAATGAAAAGGCCGGTAGCGGCATGGCGAAAGGTGTCGGTATCCAGGTGCTGAAGGATGGATCGCCCTTGCAGTTCAATAAGAAATATACCGTCGGCCGCCTGAATAACCAGGAAACACGCTACATCACCATACCGCTGCATGCGCGTTTTTATCAGTATGGCCCGACGACCAGTACTGGTGAGGTGGAGTCGCATATGATCTTTAACCTGACGTACGATTAATACGGGAGGGGGAATGAAGGGATTGCCGAAACACACTATCGCGTGGCTGCTGTTTTGTGGCAGCCTCGCCGCCCCCTCGGCGTGGGGTTTTGAGACCAACTATGACCGCGGACGTGTCGATTTTGCCGGTCGGGTAACGGATATCTCCTGTAGCGTCGCGCTGAATGGCGGTCAGTATGCCGGCAGCGGCAATGTCTGGCTGGCCCCGGTCAGCCTGGCGGAAGTGCACGATCGCGGGGCCGGGGCATTTATGAAGCCGCAGTCGTTTACCCTGGCGCTGTCAAATTGCCAGTTGCGCCATGATGGGGGCGCCGCCTCGCAGGATGAAGTGCGCCGGGTCAGCGTGCGCTGGATTGACGGTTTTTTACTGACGGCGGTCGGCAACGAGAATGCGGGCTATCTGGCCAATACCTTGCCTGATGGTGCGCAGAATATTTATCTGGCGCTATCGACCAACGATAATAATACGCTGGATAAGAGTAATAAAATTGTCCCGGCGGACCCGCAGCAAAATCAGGTGCGTTTGCAGGAAAGCGCGGTCAGCGGCGGCCTGTTTACCTATTATGTTGGCTATGTTTCGCCCACGCCAAAAAGCGCCACCAGCGGGCCGATTACCAGCTGGGCAACGTGGGAATTAGTTTATAATTAAGTGACGTTAAAAAGCCGGGAATTCCCGGCTTTGTTACATGGCAATATCGTCTGCGACCAGTTGTTCAATACTGACTTCCTGCCAGTAATGTCCCTGAATAGCAAACCACTCCATTCCCTGCAGCCATTCTTTATGGGCTTCGCTTTCGACACCTTCAATAATCACATTATGCTGGTTGCGCGATAAAAAGGTTACCAGCGCATCCATCAACTGACGGCCGGATTCTTTACGCATCAGGTGCCAGAAAAAATCCTTATCAATTTTCACATAGTCAAAATGATAACCGCGAATAGCATTAATCCCCGCGTAGCCGGAGCCGAAGTCGTCGAGCCACAGGGAGGTATCCTGTGGATTCTGCCAGGCGGCAAGAGAATTATGTAGCAGATTCTCGGCGTTTTCGGTCACCTCAAAATGGACGCAGGTCAGGCCGGCGACTTTGGCTTTTATTTCCTGCTGCCGCAACAGGTTCAGGATATGGTCATCAACGTTAATTGTTGCGGAAATATGGTTACGTAAAAACCATGCTTTATGCTTTTCAATCAGCGCCAGTTGTTCGAGAAAAATACGTTCACGAACGGCGGCAGTGGCATGGCGGAAAAAATCTTCGGGAGAAACAGAAAGATTATCAAAGCGGCTTAAACATTCAACCGCGACCAGGGTACCTTGCGGGGAAAACATTTTCTGAAAGACGTAGCGTACAGCGATATCATTACGAGATAAAATGTTGTCTTCGGATATTTTAGTGTTCATTATCCCTCATCAAGAGGTTAGTCAGACAATAGGCAAAGGATACATTAATTATAGGCTACCTGAGGATTAATGGGAATGCCGGAAAATGTAAATCAGCAGCGAATAAGAACGCTTGCTCCGCGACTGATTTACTTTATCAACATTAACATTGATGCAGAGCGGCAATACGCTGATTCATGGTACGGGAATTCTCGATGCCTAACTTTTGCATGATATGGATTCGGTGGCTATGAACCGTTTTATGGGCAATACCAAGCAGGGCCGCAATCCGTTTATTATTATTGTTGGCAATCAAGAGTTCCAGGATCTGACATTCGCGTTGCGACAGCTGTTTGCGCAATCGCTGCGGCGGCAGTTGATTGACGCCGCTCGCGCGCTGGATGATAGAGGAAAACAGAGTGAGTGGTGATTTTTCACTAATAATCATCGCATTATCAATCTTTATCAATTCCCTGCACAGCCCGGCAATCTCGCTTTTTACCACCAGCACCGGCTGCTGGCAGCGCAGCAGGGAAAAGCGCAGCGTATTCAACAAGCCCACCAGTCTGATGACAGAAATATCCTTATTGATTAAATTGAAAATAACCGTCTGTGCGACCGGAGTATGATTCCCGTGTAGAAAATCCTCATAACCCAGGCGGGAGGCATTTTCATAGCTATCAATAAGGTAGTGATAGATTGAGTGACCAATGAGATTATCATTGGTGTACAACAATATACTTTCCAAGGTTATCACATTCTCTTTTTGCGCTTGGCTTCTAAGATCAAGTCCAGCAGTATCTTCTCTATTCTGCGTTGGTCGTCGAGATGACGAAACTTAAACTGACAGGATATCTGATAGTAACTTTCGCTCTCTTCCTGCGTGTTATCCAGGGTGATAACAATGACATTCTTCACCACCAGGTCGATGGTGATCTCGCCATATTCCGCCCGCATCAGTACGGCGTTTTTCAGTAACGCGTTATGGCTGAGAAATTTCAGATTTGGCGTCTTGGTTATCAATGCGCAACCGCCGTCAGAAATGTCTTTGATATCGAAAAGATAGTTTTCGCCATTCTTATGGCGGCCGCGACAATAAAAGTCATGCTCATGGCGTAAACGAAAGCGGGGATCCCGACGACGCTGTACCACCTGCAGGCATTCAGGCAATGAAAAAGCGTAGCGGATACCTTTATCTACACCGCTATTGTCATGTTTTGTCAGGGTTGCATTAAACTCTATTTTCCCTGAATCGCTATGCAGGAGAAAGCGAGTTTTATGGCCTGACGGGATTTTGCGATGGGTCTGAATATGAAACTCGGCAAAATCCACGCGCGTCAGTTGGGTAATGATACTGGTGTTGTTAAAAAATATTTCAATTTCAGTACGTTTGCGCAACTCCTCGCGGAAAATAGCAATAATTTCATACTTACTGGTCTTTATCGTTCCCTCTGTCATGTGCATCCCTTGTAAATAGTTGTGATGAAGCGTTTGAATTTTTCTTATAGCAATAGCAACATTCTGATGGGGTTGATCAGATGTTTTTATGAGCGTTTGATGTTATTGACTATCTTTGCAGCCAGATTGATTTGTATAAACTTGGAATTCGATATTGTGTTTCCTGTAATCAAGAGTTTCCAATTTTGGTCATGACAAAAACGACAACGGCCTCCAAGCTGGAGACCGGTCGAAGGATAAAAACTTTAGATTGATTATCGGGGAGGATGAGAAAAGATCGTCGATCACGCCCCATTTGTAGGATCTATAGTGCCAGCAGTGTTGGGGTTTTTCCAGGCAAATATTAAGGAGGGATGCGGTCCCTCCGTTTCGCCTGGCGGGTCAGGGGCGCGGACTGGCGGCAATATTATCCAGAGTGCGCAGAGCCTCCGCCGGCAGGGCCAGCTCGGCGGCGGCAATATTTTCCGCCAGGTGCGCCCGGGATGAGGTGCCGGGGATCAGCAATATATTTGGCGCGCGCTGGAGCAGCCACGCCAGCGCGACCTGCATTGGCGTCGCCTCAAGCGAAGCCGCGACGTCGTTCAGCTCCTGCGCCTGCAGTGGCGTAAAACCGCCCAGCGGGAAGAAGGGCACCCAGGCGATGTGCTGGGCGGCGAGCGCGTCCACCAGCGCGTCGTCGGCGCGATGGGCGATGTTATACAGGTTTTGCACGCAGACGATGGGGGTCATTTTCTGCGCATCGGCGACCTGTTTCGCCGTCACGTTGCTCAGGCCGATGTGACGGATCAATCCCCGCTCTTTCAGCTCCAGCAGCGTGGCGAGCGGCGCCTCCAGCGATCCCTCCACCGGGCCGTGGGGGCTGAACATACTGCGCAGGTTTACCACCTCCAGCACGTCGAGCCCCAGATGGCGCAAATTATCCTCGACGGCCTGGGTCAGTTCGCCAGGGGACATCGCCGGCAGCCAGTTGCCCTTCTCGTCGCGGCGCGCGCTGACCTTGGTGACAATGCACAGATCGTCCGGGTAAGGATGGAGCGCTTTGCGGATCAGCTGATTGGTAATATGCGGGCCGTAAAAATCAGAGGTATCGATATGGTTGACTCCGGCCTCGACGGCAGCCTGCAGCACGCGAACTGCCTCCTCAGGATCTTTCGGCGGGCCGAAGACGCCGGGGCCGGCCAGCTGCATCGCGCCATAACCCAACCGATAAACCTGGCGATCGCCGAGCGTGCCGCGACCGGATAAGGTGACACTGGACATACGAACTCTCCTCACGGTGGCTAAGCCGTAAGTGTAATCCGCTCAGGGGACAGGGAAGGGCGAGAATATTGTCAGAATGTGCGACAGCGGCTCAGGCAAGCCGCTGTCGCCAGAGGCGATTAGCCGAAGAACATCACGGAGACGCAGAGCAGGCCGACCGCCAGCGTAATGGCGTTACCCACCGAGCGGTACGGCTTCAGCGCCGGAATAAGCCAGGTCGACAGCGTGGGCATGATAAACAGGATCATGGCGATAAGCGGCCCGCTGATGGCGTAGATCATGGAGATGGCATTCGGGTTGATGAAGCACACCGCAAAGGTGAAGGCGGAAACCAGCAGGATCGACATTGCCCGGTTGAAGGCGCGGCTCTTGCGCACGCCCAGCAGGCCCAGCGAGCTTTTGACGATTTCGCTGGCGCCTTCAATCACCCCGAAGTAGGTGCCGAGAAACGATTTCGACATGGCGACCACAGCGACGATGATGCCGGTTACCGCCAGCCAGCCCGGTGCGCCCGGCACCATCGACAGGGCGGAGAGGATGGTCACCCCCTGATCGCGGGCGGTCTCAATATACGTTGCCGGGATCGCCAGCAGGCAGCTGAAAACAAAAAACAGCACGCTGGCGCAGATGATGGTGTAGGCCACCTTCATGATTTTTTTGCATTTACCCATGGCCAGGTCGCCGTGTTTCTCCTGCTGGTCGATAGCAAAAGTCGAGATGATCGGCGTATGGCTAAAAGCGAAAACCATCACGGGAATGGAGATCCAGATCTGGTGGAGCGTCTGAGTGCTGAACTGCATCTGGCTGGTGAGATGCTCCGGATGCCAGTCGCGGATTAAATAGAGGGAGAGGAACAGAAAGCAGGCAATAAGCGGGAAAACCAGAAAGCCCATCACCTTGATGGTGACCTGCCGTCCCATGAGAAAGATCAGATTGAGAACCAGCACAACCCCCAGACTCAGCAGCGCGCGCAGCGCAGGCGTTATCGGGGTGTGATGCGCCACCTGCTCGGCCAGCGAGTTGGTGATGGCCACGGCATAGATGAGCACCACCACAAAGAAGGCGAGAAAATAGAGACCGGTGATCAGGTTGCCTATTTTCTTACCATAGTAGTGATTGACCGCGCCGGTGATCCCGGTACCCGGCGCGATATTAGCCGACAGAATAAACTGGCTTAACGCTTTATGGGGCCAGTAAGTGAGCGGCCACGCGACCAGCGCGGTGATGAAAAGGACAATGGCGCCAGCCGAACCCAGTTGGATCGGTAGAAATAGCGTCCCAGCGCCTACTGCAGTGCCATATAAGGCAAAACTCCAAAGAGTTTCTTCTTTAGACCAAATTTTAGACATTATGCGACTTTATCAACCGTCAAACCAAAAAAAAGGAGTGCAATTTACCATATTTATGGTTTGCCTGTTGCGATAGTTTTTGGTGATAAAGTCGCGGCGGATCGCGCAGGATCCGCTCCGGGATTACCCGCGCGCAGCCTGGCGCGGGCGGCGATGACGGATAACGCGCTCGCGCAGCGTGTCCCAGAGCCAGTTAAAGACCATGGTGTAGGGCAGGAAGAAGAGCATAAAGCCGATCTCCAGCATAAACGCCTGCAGCAGCGACACGCCCAGCACGATCGCTACCATGGTGACGCCGATAATGACGAATCCGGTCTCGAAGCCCAGCGCATGCAGCGCACGCACTTTCAGCTGGCGGGGAAAGCGGGAGACCGGCCACAGGCGATCGAAAACCGCGTTGTAAATAATGTTCCATACCATCGCCAGAGTAGCGAGCAGAATGCTCAGCCCACCCATCTCGACCACCGAGCGTTGCATCAGCCAGGCGGCGGTGGGGGCGAGGATCAGCGTCGCCAGCCCTTCGAAGGTGATGGCGTGGATAATACGTTCCATGAGCGTCTTGCGCTGATGTGGGGTCTGTTGCATGGCGAGCTACCTCCAGTTTTAGCCTGAACAGGAAATTACCCGGCATTTTATGGAAAAATATGATAAACAAAAGATAGAATCCATCGATAAAGTAGATACTTCATGCGTTATTCACCGGAAGCCTTAACCGCCTTTGTGGAGGCGGTCGACAGCGGATCGTTCTCCGCCGCCGCCCGCCGCCTGCGCAAAAGCCAGTCGACGATCAGTACCGCCATCGCCAACCTGGAGGCTGACCTCGGCGTGACTCTCTTCGATCGGGCAACGCGCCAGCCGACGCTGACGGCGCAGGGAGAGCAAGTGCTGAGCTATGTTAAAGCGATCCTCGCCGCCAGCGAGCGGCTGGATGAGCTGGCGGTGTCGCTGTCCGGCGAGACGGAGCCGCGGCTGACCTTTGTGCTCTCGGATACCCTTCACCCGGACGTGCTGGAAGATCTGCTGGTGCAGTTTGACCGCCGCTTCCCCCACACCGAGTTTGAGTGTTTGATTGGCGAAGATGAAGATGTCATCGATCTCCTGCAAAAAGCCCGCGCTCAGGTCGGGCTGATTGAGGCGCGGGACCGCTATCCGACCGATATCGGCAGCACCCGCCTGCCGCTGCAGACGGCAATGGGCATTTATGTGGCCCCTGAGCATCCGCTGGCGACGCAGGGCAAGGTCGCCTGGGATGAGCTGCAGAGCTGGCGCGAGCTGCGTTTAAGCACCTTCCTGGCCAGCGCCACGGAGCCGGCAGGCGGTCAGGTCTGGTCGGCGCCGAACTACCTGCTGTTGCTCAGTATGGCGGCGCAGGGATTCGGCTGGTGCATTTTGCCTTGCGCGCTGGTGGCGGAGTTTGCACCGCAGGGCAGGCTGGTGGCGCTTGATATTCCCGGCTGGCCGCGCTCGATTTCGGTCGACCTGCTGTGGAATAAGAAAGCGCCGCCGGGAGCGGCCGGCAGCTGGCTACGTGAGCATCTGCAGCGGCGCTAAGGTTAATGAAAGGATGTTTCTTTGTGATTGGCTTCACTTTTTTTAAACAATTACAAAGTTTTTTGATAACAATTATCTAGTATATCGCTGTTTCTTTGCGCAAAAGCATGGGCAGGGGTAGAGGATGAAGGATGTCGTGATCGTCGGCGCGCTGCGAACGCCGATTGGCTGCTTTCAGGGCGCGTTATCGCGCCATTCAGCCGTCGAGCTGGGGAGCGTGGTGGTGAAGGCGCTGGTTGAGCAGACGGGGATCGATCCGCACAGTGTGGATGAGGTGATCCTCGGCCAGGTGCTGACCGCGGGAACCGGACAAAACCCGGCGCGTCAGTCCGCTATTCGCGGTGGGCTGCCTAACACCGTATCGGCTATCACCATTAACGACGTCTGCGGTTCCGGCCTGAAAGCCCTGCACCTCGCCACCCAGGCGATCCAGTGCGGGGAAGCGGACGTGGTGATCGCTGGCGGTCAGGAGAACATGAGCCGCGCTCCGCATGTCCTTACCGATAGCCGCACCGGCGCCCAGCTGGGCAACAGCCAGCTGATTGACAGTCTGGTGCATGACGGCCTGTGGGACGCCTTCAACGATTATCATATGGGCGTCACGGCGGAAAACCTGGCCCGGGAATATGGCATCAGCCGTGAGCTGCAGGATGCCTGGGCGCTCAGCTCGCAGCATAAGGCGCGCAAGGCGATTGATTCCGGACGCTTTCGCGACGAGATTGTCCCGGTGGTCACCGAGTATAACGGTACGCCACGCACCGTGGATACTGATGAACAACCGCGGGTGGATGCCAGCGCGGAAGGGCTGGCCAGCCTGCAGCCCACCTTCGATCGCCTCGGGTCGGTGACCGCTGGCAACGCCTCCAGCATCAATGACGGCGCGGCGGCGGTGATGATGATGAGTGAATCCAAAGCCCTTGAGCTGGGGCTGCCGATCCTCGCGCGGATCCGCGCCTTCGCCAGCGTCGGGGTCGATCCGGCGCTGATGGGCATCGCCCCGGTGCACGCCACCCGCCGCTGTCTGGAGCGGGCCGGCTGGCGGCTGGACGACGTCGATCTGATCGAAGCCAATGAGGCCTTCGCCGCTCAGGCTATCTCGGTGGGCCGGGTTCTGGAGTGGGATGAGCGCCGGGTCAACGTCAACGGCGGCGCGATCGCCCTCGGCCATCCCATCGGCGCCTCCGGCTGCCGGATCCTGGTCTCTCTGGTACACGAAATGATCAAGCGCGATGCGCGTAAAGGACTGGCGACGCTGTGTATCGGCGGCGGCCAGGGCGTGGCGCTGGCGGTAGAGCGCGCCTGACGCTCTGTCTTGATCTCCATGGCCTCCTGCGGGAGGCCTTTTTTATGCGCTGCGCTTTGCCGAACCCTTCTTCTTTCTCCTGGATTTCACTCTCCCACCTGCGGATTTATTGAGCTTCGTCACGTCTTGTTGTGCCACCTTTTTTGAAACAAATAACTACGATCTCGGTCACTAAAACGACGGTACTTAAAAAATAAAATAATGTTTCATAAAAACGAAATGACATTTTATTTATTGTAAGGGTACCCTATGTTAAAACGATCTCTGGTGCTTGCCGCCCTCTGCGGTATGTCTTTTGCGGCAACTGCGGTAACGATAGATTTACGTCATGAATTTATTGATGGCGGAAAAAGCGATAAAAGCAATGCCGACCGCGTCGCCGTTTCCCACCGCTTTGCCAACGGCTTAGGCTTTACCGTCGAAGCCAAATGGCGTTCGGGTGGCGACAACGGGTCGCAACCCTATTCGGACGTGGTGGGGAATGGTCATGAAGACACCATCAGCTGGCGCTGGAAAGCGACGTCGAACCTGTTCCTCACCCCCGGTTTTACCATTGAGAGCAACGACAGCCGCTCGATCTACAAGCCGCACCTGCACGTGCAGTACAGCTTCGACAGTGGCTTCTATGTTGCCGCTCGCTATCGCTATGAATACACCCGCTACCCGAACAACGCCGGCAAAGATGACGACAAAGTGAACCGCGGTGATGCGTGGGCCGGGTTTGCCCTCGGCGACTGGCGCACAGAGCTGAACTATGTCTATGCCCGCAGCTCGGAAGGGGTGAGCCGCAACGATAACAAACCTTACTCGCAGGAATATAACGTGAAGGTGGCCTATAAGCTGGATAACAACTGGTCGCCATATGGTGAGATTGGCAACGTCGGCGTGAATGACCGCAGCGATCGCCAGACCCGCTTCCGCGTCGGGGTGGCCTACTCATTCTGATAAATCACCCGACCCTCATCGTTTGTTTTCCCCGGCGCGGTCAGCCGGGGTTTTTTATGGGCGAAAAAGTGCAGGAACAAAAAAGCCCTCCGCGAAGGAGGGCAAGGCCAGTTACAGAAATAAGTGTGGCGTGGATCAGGCGTTCAGCATTGACGGATGCTCGGGTAATTTCGCGATATAGATGGCCGGCTTACCGTCTTTATCGGAGCTGAACAAAATGGCGCTGTCGTCCGGGGTAAACGAGGGGTGCGGGTGCGTCACCTGGCGGCTGTTGGCCACCGTCGCCCACGAGGTATCATGGCGCGCGACGCGGAAATAGCGCTTTTGCGCCACGTTAAAGACATACAGCCAGGGATCGTTATCAATGGAATAGCTGCCGGTGTCTTTGACATCCACCGGCGTGCCTGAGCCATCGCCCACCAGCAGCGTGCCGTCGAAATTGCTCATCAGATGCGAGCAGGCCGGCATGGTCATCAGGGCTTCGTTAACGCCGCTTTCAGGATCGAAGCGATAGATGGTTCGCCCCTGCTGGCCTTTCAGATAGGAGACATAGATCAGCGCCGAACCGTCCGGCACCCAGAATTCATGGGTGCAGCTTTCGCCCGGGGCGTGCGCTTTAACTTTGCGGACGTGGCTGCCATCTTCATTGACCAGCCACATGCGGGCGTCCACCAGATCGTGCGGCCCCTCATGGCAGAAGGCGACGGTGTGGTCGTCGAAGGGACGATAGATCGGGTGTCCCAGCCAGATTTTTTCCTCATGTATCACCTGGCTCTCCCCGCTGTGCAGGTCGACGCGCAGCAGGCGGCAGTGTGGTCCTTTGTGAAAGAAGTCGTGGAAAATCTGCCAGTCGTTGAGCGGCGTCCAGTCGCGTTTCGCAATCTCAATGCCTACCAGTTTGCTGCAATCGCTGTTTGCTACCCAGGTGCCATACCCGACCCAGTCATCGCTGACGCGATACACTTCACGCTCGGCGAGGGTGGTGAGGTTTACCTCCAGCAGCGTGCGGTCATTTTTCACGTAATAGAGCGACTTATCGTCCGGAGAGAGGAAGCCGCCGAAGGTGTTATCCCCTGCGCCTTCCGTCAGCTGGATGGCTTCGGCGCTGGCGATATTCAGCAGATAATAGTTCCAGTGGCCGTCAAACTCGCCGGCGAACAGTAAATGGCTGCCATCGTTAAAAAAGCACTTCTGATAGAAGTAGTTGCGATGACAGGTGACCTCCGGAGGGGTTAAGCGGGTAACTTCCGCCCCGGTATCCGGATCGTGGCTGACGTGATACTTCAGTTTGACCCGCATGCCTTTAGCCATGTCGTGCTCCTTTCTTTCCTGCGATGCCGCTGGACCAGAGGCGTATCGCTGTGTGATGTGTTTTAAAAGATAGGTGTTAATTTATCAAAACACTGTTTCATTATCTGTGATGGCTCACGCAGTTCAGCATAATTCCTTCTCTGCCGTAGCGGTTTTGCCTGCCTTCTCGCCATGTTTATCTGTAAGATATTGAATAATTTAGTTTTTAATCTGTCGTGGCGCTCGGCGGATACGCGTGATTATGTACGTTTTTGCTTTTTTTGTAATGTTCATCATAAAAAATGAAACATCGTTTTAAATATTGTTGTAAATGACCTTGGTCGGGACTAAGATGGCAACCATCAGCAAAACGGAACTCTGTTTTATTTTTTTAGCAGGGCGATGCCCGAGAGTTCTCCCTATGCTCAGCCTCGCCGCTGGCGCGGCCCGGGCCGACAGAACCTTGCCTGCAAGCTGCAGGCTCTGAACGACAAAGGAACACATTATGATTCTTGATGCATTCTCCCTGCAGGGAAAAGTGGCCGTCGTGAGCGGATGCGATACCGGTCTGGGTCAGGGCATGGCCCTTGGGCTGGCGGAAGCGGGTTGCGATATTGTCGGTATCAATATCGTCGAACCGGTGGAAACCATTGAACGGGTAACGGCCCTGGGACGCCGCTTTCTCAGCCTGACCGCCGACCTGCGTCAGATCGACGGTATTCCCCGGCTGCTGGAGCGTGCGGTGGCGGAGTTCGGCCATATTGATATTCTGGTTAACAACGCTGGCCTGATCCGCCGCGAAGACGCGCTGGCGTTTAGCGAAAAGGACTGGGACGACGTGATGAACCTCAACATCAAGAGTGTATTTTTTATGTCCCAGGCGGCGGCGAAGCACTTTATTTCCCAGGGCAGCGGCGGAAAGATCATTAACATCGCCTCCATGCTGTCATTCCAGGGCGGGATCCGCGTGCCGTCCTATACGGCATCCAAAAGCGCAGTCATGGGCGTGACCCGCCTGCTGGCGAACGAATGGGCCCAACACAATATCAACGTCAACGCCATCGCCCCGGGGTATATGGCGACCAACAATACCCAGCAGCTGCGCGCCGATGAGCAGCGTAGCAGCGAAATTCTCGACCGTATTCCCGCCGGGCGCTGGGGACTGCCGGCCGATTTGATGGGGCCAGTGGTGTTCCTGTCCTCCTCAGCCTCCGACTACATCAATGGCTACACGGTGGCGGTGGACGGCGGTTGGCTGGCGCGCTGACCCGTTGCAATGGCCGGGGCGGTGAGTCACGCTCCGGCCGTTTGAGTAATAATTGTCCATACCGCAAAATTCGGATCGTCCATATCCATGACCGCCTGATTAATGTTAGCGCCCTGTATGAGCAGGGTTATAAACTATGGGAAACGCATTTTTTGTTACTTTGAAAGTTTAATGTCTATCACAAAACCCCTCCTGCCAGCAATATAGTCCATATCTTTGGCTTATCCTGCCTGACTAATTTATCCACCAGTCACGTACTTTCGTCTTATGTCTTACTCTGTGTGGCAGGAAAAAAATGACTTCAATCAGTAACGACTCTACATTATCGCCGCGGCGGTGGCGGGGTTGCTCTTTGGCCTGGATATCGGCGTGATCGCCGGGGCGCTGCCCTTTATTACCGATCACTTCACCTTATCCAGCCAGCTTCAGGAGTGGGTGGTCAGCAGCATGATGCTGGGGGCGGCGATAGGCGCGCTGTTTAACGGCTGGCTGTCGTTCCGCCTCGGCCGTAAATACAGCCTGATGGCAGGGGCCGTGCTGTTCGTTGCCGGCTCTATCGGCTCCGCTTTCGCCGCCAGCGTGGAAGTGCTGCTGGTAGCCCGCGTGGTGTTGGGGGTAGCCGTCGGGATTGCTTCCTATACCGCGCCGCTGTATCTCTCCGAGATGGCCAGCGAGAACGTGCGCGGGAAAATGATCAGTATGTACCAGCTGATGGTGACCCTCGGCATTGTGCTGGCGTTTCTTTCCGATACCGCCTTTAGCTACAGCGGTAACTGGCGCGCCATGTTGGGCGTGCTGGCGCTGCCGGCGGTGATCCTGATTATTCTGGTCGTCTTTTTGCCGAACAGCCCGCGCTGGCTGGCGGAGAAGGGGCGCCATATCGAAGCGGAAGAGGTGCTGCGGATGCTGCGCGATACCTCGGAAAAGGCGCGCGACGAGCTTAACGAGATCCGCGAAAGCCTGAAGCTGAAGCAGGGCGGCTGGGCGTTGTTTAAGGTCAATCGCAACGTGCGCCGGGCGGTGTTCCTGGGCATGCTGCTGCAGGCGATGCAACAGTTCACCGGCATGAATATCATCATGTACTACGCGCCGCGAATCTTTAAAATGGCGGGCTTCACGACGACTGAACAGCAGATGATCGCCACCCTGGTGGTGGGCCTGACCTTTATGTTTGCCACCTTTATCGCGGTGTTCACGGTGGATAAAGCAGGCCGTAAGCCGGCGCTGAAAATCGGCTTTAGCGTGATGGCGCTGGGCACCCTGGTGCTGGGCTACTGCCTGATGCAGTTCGACAATGGCACTGCCTCCAGCGGCCTCTCCTGGCTTTCGGTCGGCATGACCATGATGTGTATTGCCGGGTATGCGATGAGCGCGGCGCCGGTGGTGTGGATCCTCTGCTCCGAGATCCAGCCGCTGAAATGCCGCGACTTCGGTATCACCTGCTCGACCACCACCAACTGGGTGTCGAACATGATCATCGGCGCCACCTTCCTGACGCTGCTTGACGCGATTGGCGCCGCCGGTACCTTCTGGCTCTACACGGTGCTCAACGTGGCCTTTATCGGCGTCACCTTCTGGCTGATCCCGGAAACCAAGAATGTCACCCTCGAGCACATTGAGCGCAACCTGATGGCGGGCGAGAAGCTGCGCAACATCGGTAACCGTTAATGTGAGGCGCGCGGCAACCACGGGCTGGCGACTTTGCGCGTCTCCCGATGGTTGTCGCCGTGAATGATATGCAGGGCGCTCAGGCGCCCGATGTCGTAGTGCGGCAGCTGCACCGTGGAAAGCGGCGGCAGAAACAGATCGCCAATGCCCACCATATTGTCGTATCCCACCACCGCCACGTCCTGGGGAATGCGTAACCCCTGACCCAGCAGCGTCTGATAGACCATAAACGCGATGCGATCGTTGCCGCAGATCACCGAGTCAAAGCCAGGTTTACCCTCGCGGATATGCGCCAGCACCACCGCCGGGATATCGTGGTAATGCTCATCGCCCTGGCCCATATACGAATGGATCAGATGGTCCGGTTCGATACCCGCCTCCCGGCAGGCGCGCTCCAGCCCCTGGCGGCGGCGGATCGTCGCCAGCTGGCTGGCGGGTAAGTGCAGGCACAGCGGATGACGATAGCCAGCGGCAAGCAGGGCTTTCACCGCGTCGTACTGGCCCTGTTCATCGTCCGGGATATAGCTGGCCACCGGCTGGCTGAGGCTTTCGCAGTTGGCCAGCACGCAGGGCAGAGTCAGCAGTTTGTCCGGCAGCGGCACCTGGCGCAGCCCCATGGTGGTAAAGATAATGCCGTCCGGACGGTGGGAGAGGAGCAGGTCGACCACCGCTTCCGGACTATCGTCCGAAAACATGTTGACCACAAAGCTGTTCCAGCCGTGGGCGCGGGCGGTCTCTTCGATCGAGAGGGTGATCTCCACCGAAAAGGGCGTGGTGACGGTATCCAGCGCCAGCACGCCGATGGTGCTGGGGGTAGCACGCGCGCCGCGGATCTTCTTCGCCGACAGGTCGGGAACGTAGTTGGTCTCGGCGATGGCGGCCTGCACGCGGGCCAGCGTCTCCGGCTTGAGCCGCTCAGGGGTGTTCAGCGCCCGCGAGACGGTCATCAGAGATACATTCGCCAGTTTTGCTACATCTTTCAGGGACGCCATTTTTTCCTCCGCCGTTGCTGCAGCGTACAGGCTATACAACTAAGTCGCTGATGTAAAAGAGTGAAACGATTTTCTGTTATCGCCGTCGAGAGCGTTGTCGCGGTTAATTTTTGATCGCGATCGCATCTTCATTATGTTAACGTTAACTTTTGTGATTAACATCATGTATCGCAGCAAATCCCCTGCGTTTTGTTTTTTGTTAACGTTACCATAATCGCATTCCTCTAACACGAGAATGTCATGATGAAAGCGCATCACTCACACAGCTATCCCTTGCTCAGTGCCTTACTGTTTTTCTTTTTCGTGACCTGGTCGTCATCCGGCTCCCTGCTCTCCATCTGGCTTCACCAGGAGGTAGGGCTGAAAGCGGGCGATACCGGCTTCATTTACGCCGTCTTGTCGGTTTCCGCGCTGTTTGCGCAAGTTTGCTATGGCTTTATCCAGGACAAGCTGGGGCTGCGCAAACATCTGCTCTGGTATATCACCGCGCTGCTGATCCTCTCCGGTCCGGCGTATCTGCTGTTCGGCTACCTGCTGAAAATCAACGTCCTGCTGGGCAGTGTATTCGGTGGGATCTACATCGGCCTGACCTTTAACGGCGGTATCGGCGTGCTGGAATCCTATACCGAGCGCGTGGCGCGTCAGAGCCAGTTTGAATTCGGCAGGGCGCGGATGTGGGGATCGCTGGGCTGGGCGGTGGCTACTTTCTTCGCCGGTCTGCTGTTTAACATTAACCCGCAGCTTAACTTCCTCGTCGCCAGTTGTTCCGGGCTGGTATTCTTTATCCTGCTGGCGCGGCTGCGGGTCTCCTCGGCGCCGCATGCGATGCAGGAGGCGGTATCGGGCGGTAAGGTGACGCTGGAAGATGCGCTGCGCCTGCTGACGCTGCCGCGGTTCTGGGCGCTGGTCTTTTTCGTCATCGGCACCTGCATCTACGGCGTCTATGATCAGCAGTTCCCGGTCTATTTCTCATCGCAGTTCGCGACCCTGCAGCAAGGCAATGAGATGTATGGTTATCTCAACTCCTTCCAGGTGTTCCTCGAGGCGGCCGGCATGTTCTGCGCGCCGTGGCTGGTGAACCGCATCGGCGCCAAAAACGGCCTGATTTTCGCCGGGATGGTGATGGCTATGCGCATGGTGGCTTCCGGCCTGGTGGAGGGGCCGCTACTGATCTCTATTACTAAGCTGCTGCACGCGGTGGAGCTGCCGATACTGCTGGTGGCTATCTTTAAGTACAACAGCCTCAACTTCGATAAACGCCTCTCTTCCACCCTCTATCTGGTGGGTTTCGCCTGCACCAGCTCGATCATTGCCAGCATTTTGTCGCCGCTGGCGGGCTACAGCTATGAAAAATATGGCTTCGCTCAGTCCTATCTGATCATGGGCCTGCTGGTGTTCTGCACCACCTTTATCTCCATCTTCTTGTTGCGTTCCGGCAAATCCTCCGCCGATCCGCTGGTGTCGCAACCTACCGCTATCTGAATCAAAAAGAGTGAAAATGATGACTTACACAATCTCCCGGGCTGAACAGGTACTGCAGACACAACGCCAGGCGCTCAATCTGCGCTGGTATCCACACTATCACCTGGCGGCCCGCGCCGGGTGGATCAACGACCCTAACGGTCTGGTGTGGTTCGACGGCTGGTACCATGCCTTTTATCAACATCACCCGTACTCCACCCAGTGGGGGCCGATGCACTGGGGGCATGCGCGCAGTAAGGATCTGGTGCACTGGGAGCACCTGCCGGTGGCGCTGGCGCCGGAGGGGCCGGAAGATAAAGACGGCTGCTTCTCCGGTTCGGCGGTGGTCGATGGCGATACCCTGGCGCTGATTTACACCGGGCATAAGTTCCACGGCGATCCTGGCGACGAAGCCAATCTGTATCAGGTGCAGTGTCTGGCCACCAGCCGCGACGGGATCCATTTTGAGCGCCAGGGGATGGTGGTCGACACCCCGCCGGGCATGCACCACTTCCGTGACCCGAAGGTCTGGCGGGAAGGGGATAGCTGGTACATGATCGTCGGCGCGCGCGAAGGCGATACCGGCCAGGTGCGGCTGTACCGTTCAGCGGATCTGCGCCAGTGGCAGGATGCGGGCGTGCTGGATGAAGCGGAAAGCACCATGGGCTACATGTGGGAATGCCCGGACTTCTTCACTCTCAACGGTAAGCGCGTCCTGATGTTTTCTCCGCAGGGGATGCAGGCCGAAGGGTTCCGCAACCGCAATCTGTTCCAGAGCGGCTATCTGATCGGTGAGTGGCAGCCGGGGCAGCGTTTTATTCGCCACGGCGACTTCCGGGAGATGGACCACGGCCACGATTTCTATGCTCCGCAAAGCTTCGCCACCCCCGATGGCCGACGGATCGTGATTGGCTGGCTGGATATGTGGGAGTCGCCGCTGCCGGAGCAGCAGGACGGCTGGGCGGGCATGCTCTCCCTGCCGCGGGAGCTGAGCCTCAGCGCCGATAACCGCCTGCAGATGCGCCCGGCGAAAGAAGTGGAGAGCCTGCGCGGCGCCTGGTTCCCGTGGCCGGTCAGCACCCTGAACAACCAGCAGACCACGATGGTCGACAACTGCGAGGCGATGGAGGTGCACCTGCGCTGGGACTGCGCCCGCAGCAGCGCCGAGCAGTATGGTCTGCGCTTTGGCGATGGCCTGCGCCTCTACGTGGATGCCCAACAGCAGCGTCTGGTGGTGGAGCGGCATTATCCGCAGTTTGGCCTGTGCGGGACGCGCAGCGTGCCGTTGGCCGCCGGGGCGGATCTCAACCTGAGGATATTTTTCGATAGCTCTTCGGTTGAGGTTTTCGTCAATGATGGCGAAGCCTGCCTGAGCAGCCGTATCTATCCGCAGGCCCCTTGCCGCGAATTAGCGTTATTTGCCTGGAGCGGCTCGGCGGCATTAACTGAAGCCGGTGCCTGGCAGCTCGAATAATAATAAGGCTGTTGTCGTTAATAACCCGTCTTTGACGATGGGCGGGTTATTATTGCCTGCATCGTCGTGCGTTACCCATTAATAACAAATTTAGTTCATTCCATAATAAAAGGGTTTACCGATGAATAAAATCTGGGTCGGGTGTTTTCTCACGTCGCTGTATCTGCCATCCGTTATGGCGCAGGCGCCGTTATCGCTGGAGGATCGACTGGCGCAAATGGAGCAGCGGCTAAAGGCAACGGAGGCGCGCGCCGCCAGCGCAGAGGCGGAAATTAAGACGCTGAAAGGCCAGCAGCAGGCCACGACGGTCGCCCGCGCGGCGCCGGCTACGCCGCGCCTGCAGCTAAACGACAATGGCGAATTAAAATTTTATGGCGATGTCGAATTTAACCTCGATGGCGCCAGCCGCACCGGCAGTCTGACGTCGGTCAAAACCAGCGCGAATAAAAGCTGGGCGCCCGGCGATAAAGAGCGCTGGGATATTAACGGTCGTATTCTGCTGGGTTTCGATGGCAGGCGAAATGGCGCCGACGGGCAATATGCCGGTTTCAGCGTACAGCCGCTGGCGGATATGGATGGCAAAATGAATCTTGATGATGCGGTATTTTTCTTTGGCCAGCAGGATGACTGGAAAATAAAAATAGGCCGCTTTGAAGCCTGGGATATGTTCCCCCTGAATCAGGACACCTTTATTGAATATTCAGGCAATACCGCCAACGATCTCTATTCCGACGGCTATGGCTATATTTACATGATGAAAGAGGGACGCGGGCGCAGCAGCAGCGGCGGCAACCTTCTGTTCAGCAAAACGGTGGATAACTGGTATTTCGAGGTTAACACCCTGGTGGAGGACGGCAGTTCGCTGTTTGTCGATCAGAACTATCACGGTAACGCGCTGGAAAACCGCAAAAATGTGGTGTACGTGCGGCCGGTGGCGGCGTGGCAGTCCGGTGCCTGGTCGGCGGCGGCAGCGATAGAGAGCAACCTCGTCAACAATGCTTACGGCTATGAGAACCAGAGCGGACGCTGGGTCGACCAGTCTAATCGCACCGGCTACGGGCTGACCATGAGCTGGAACACCCTGAAAAGCGATCCGCAGGATGGGGCGGTGGTCAATCTGAGCAGCGCCCTGCTGGACGCCGAGGACGAAACCGACTTCAGCGCCGGGATCAACGCCCTGTGGCATCACGTGGAGCTGGGCTATATCTACGCGCATAACAAAATCGACCAGTTCAATATGGCCGGGGTGAGCAGCGAATGCGATGGCGACTGCGCTATCCTCGCGCCGGGACGCTATGACATCCATACCCTGCACACCTCCTGGCAGTTGCCGAATATGATGGCGATGCCGAACTTCAATATTTACCTTGGCGCCTACGCTTCGTGGCTCGATTCCACGGCGGCGAAGAGCGGGAATCCCGATGAACGCTATGGCGCCCGGGTGCGCTTTAAATATTTCTTCTGACAGGCTACTCAGGCAGGCTCTCCCGCGGCGGACGCCGCGGGAGCGTTCAGACGGGCAGGTTAGCGCATTGCGCGGCGCAGAATGCGGTCGGTCTGGCGCTGGAAGTCCTCGGCCGCTTCTTCCACCGACTTTTTACCGTAGTCGATGTACTGCAGGGTGGTGCCGAACTGGGCGACGATCTGCGGATCGTCGAAGTACGGCGAGACCGACAGCGTGGTCGGCAGGGATTGCGCCAGCTTCAGGCCGGACACCGCCGGATCGTCGGCTTTGATTACCCCGTCCTCGGTCAGGTAGTTAACCGCCGCTTTACTCAGCGGCACCCCGCGCTCCAGTCCAAGAATATCCACCCCTTCTTTGCTGTTCAGCAGGAAGTTAATCACTTTCGCCGCCGCCTGCGGGTTTTTCGTCGATTTGCCAATCGACAACATTTGCGCGGGCTTGAAGAACAGTC
Source organism: Klebsiella sp. 10982 (assembly GCF_048589245.1). NCBI lineage: Bacteria > Pseudomonadati > Pseudomonadota > Gammaproteobacteria > Enterobacterales > Enterobacteriaceae > Klebsiella > Klebsiella sp. 10982. The sequence continues at coordinate 262,253 of NZ_JBMAXV010000001.1, read as the reverse complement.
CGGCGTCGGTGGCGCCCGGCAGCATCGGGTATTCCCCCAGCACCAGCTTCGCCGGCGGCTTCAGGTTATCGGAATATTTGTTGATGGTGGAGTTCCACATGTAGGTCCCGCCCCATTCCCCCTGGATCCACGGCTTCATTTCGTACATGTTGCTCTTGCCGAAGGAGGCATAGTAGCGGGTGTCCGGCATCACATGGCTGTCGATAAGCTTCTTATACATCCCGAAGAAATCCGCCCACTGCGCTTTGCTGTAGGAGAATTTACGCCCTTTCTCATCGATGGCCGGCTGATTGTATTTTTGCACCATATAAGAGTTGAGCAGGGCCAGCACGTCCTGGTGTTCGAGCACCACCGGGTAGTACTGTTTCCCGAGCTTGCTTTCGAAAGTTTTTCCCGCCGCCATGAGTTCATCCCAGGTTTTCGGGAAGGGGATGCCCGCCTTTTTCCATGCTTCGTCGTTAAAGTAGAAGACGCGGGCGGTGACGGAAATTGGAATACCGTTAAGCTTGCCGTTGACCGTGGTGGACTGCAGTTCTTTGGCGTCGAACTGGCTGAGGTCGATCTCGTCTTTCAGGGTATTCAGATCGTAAAAGCCATCGCCATTTTTCGAAAAGATCGGCAGCCAGTTCCAGTTAGTCTGCATCACGTCAGGCTCGGTACCGCCGGCAATCTGGGTGGTCAGGCGCGAAAGATGGCCGTCCCAGCCGGTGTATTCTGCTTTAACGTTGATGTCGGGATGTTGTTTGTGGAATTCCTCCAGCGCCTTGAGGGTCACCTGATGGCGGCCATTGCCCCCCCACCAGGACATGCGCAGGTCGACATCCTGCGCCAGCGAGGAGAAGGCGCTAAGGCCCAGAGTGGCGGAGAGAGTAGCGCTTATCAGCACGTTTTTCATTGTTATGCTCCAGGGTTCACAGAGAGAGGTTCTGTTCGGTTTTGGCGTCAAAGATGTGACACTTGTTGAGATCAAAGGTGAAATAGACTTTTCGATTCAGTCCTTTAGCAATCATTGGCTTCGCATCGTCCGACGGCACGCGAGCGGTCAGCTCGTAGCCCGCGACCTGCAGATAGACAAAGAACTCATGCCCCATGTTTTCCACCCGCACCATCTCGCCCATGCAGCCGCCTTCGGCAAACGGTTCATCGGAGAGAGAGACAAACTCCGGGCGCACGCCAAAGAACACCTGCTGATTCTTATGGGTCTCAACTTTGCTTTGCAGCCGATCGTTGAGCGGCAGCCGCTGATCGCCCAGCGTCAGATGCAGACGACCGTTGTGCTCAACCAGCTGGCTGGGGCGAATATTCATCTCCGGCGCGCCGATAAACCCGGCGACAAACATATTTTTCGGCTGGTGGTAGAGATTGTCCGGGGTATCAACCTGCATAATGTGGCCAAGCTTCATTACGCAGATGCGGTCGCCCATGGTCATCGCTTCCGTCTGATCGTGGGTGACGTAGACGGTGGTCGCCGGTTTGCCGGATTTTTTCAACTGCTTATGCAGATCGGAAATGCGGATCCGCATCGAGGCGCGCAGTTTGGCGTCAAGGTTGGAGAGCGGTTCGTCGAACAGGAAAACGTCCGGTTTTTTGACGATCGCCCGACCCACCGCCACGCGCTGCGCCTGGCCGCCGGAGAGCTGGCGCGGCAGGCGATCGAGCAGTTCTTCCAGTTCGAGAATTTTCGCCGCTTCTTCCACCTGTCTGTCGATTTGCGCCTTCGGCAGCTTGCTCAGCTTCAGGCCGAAGGCGAGGTTTTCGCGCACCGTCATATGCGGATAGAGGGCGTAGTTCTGGAACACCATCGCGATGCCACGTGATTTTGGCGCCAGGTTGTTGACGATTTTGTCCCCAATCCGCACCTCGCCGCCGCTGATGGTTTCCAGACCCGCCAGCATGCGCAGGGTGGTCGATTTGGCGCAGCCGGAGGGGCCGACGATCACCATAAATTCGCCATCGGCAATCTTCAGGTCGATACCATGCACCGCTTTAAACCCGTTGGAGTAAACTTTTTCCAGTTTGTTGAAAATGACTTCAGCCATGATATTTCCCTCTTAACCTTTGATTCCGCTGCTGGTCACGCCCTGCACGAAGTAGCGTTGAGCCAGGAAGAAGACAATGATGGACGGCAGAATGGAGATACTCGCCATTGCCAGAATTTCGTTCCACGGCGCGCCTTCCGTGACGTCGATGGACATTTTTAGCGCCAGCGCGATGGGATACTTATCGACGCTGTAGACGTAGATCAGCGGGCCGATAAAGTCGTTCATCGACCACATGAACTGGAACAGCGCCACCGAGATAATGGCCGGCTTGAGGATCGGCACGACCACGTACCACAGCACCTGGATGGAGTTGCAGCCGTCGATCTGCGCCGCCTCTTCCATATCGCGTGGGACGCCGCGCAGAAACTGGATCAGCATGAAGACAAAGAATCCCTGGGTGGCGAAGGCCAGCGGCAGGTACAGCGGCAGATAGCTGTTCAGCATCCCCATTTCACGGAACATCAGGTACTGCGGGATCAGCAGGACGGTGCTCGGCAGCAGCATGGTGGTGATGAGCGTCGCGAACCAGAACTTCTTCCACGGGATCTCAAAGCGTGCAAAGCCGTACGCCACGATGGTGGAGGAGATGATCGTTAACACCACCTTCGGGATCACATACTTAAAGGTGTTCAGCATATAGTGGCCGAAATGGTATTCGGTGCCGGTTTTCCAGCCATTAATAAACCCGTCCCAGGTCGCGTGGGCAGGCCACAGTCCGAGGGTGATGAAGATCTCATGGTTCGGCTTGAACGAGGCGGAGAACATCCACGCCAGCGGGTAGAGCATCAGCAGGCCGACGAATATCAACACGACGTAGCGTACCACCCGACTCACCTTTTCCCGACGCAGCGTACGAGCGACCTCACGATCGGCGTCGCTCATTACCGGCGCCATCTGTTGAATATCAGCCATTTTTGCCTCCCTTATCGGCGGAGTAGAAGACCCAGTATTTCGATGACTTAAAGGCTATCGACGCAAAGACGGCGACCACGAGGAACAGCACCCACGCCAGCGCGGCGCCATAGCCCATGTCGAAGTACTTAAAGGCGGTGTCGTAGATGTAGAGTGAGAACAGGTAGGTGTAGTAGGTTGGGCCGCCGCCGGTTATCACGTACGGGCCGGTAAACTCCTGGAACGCCTGGGTAGTCTGCATAATAAAGTTGAAGAAAATCACCGGGGTGATCAGCGGCACGGTGACCTTCATGAACATCTGCCACTTCGAGGCGCCGTCGATCATCGCGGCTTCATACTGCGACTGCGGCACGTTCTGCAGCGCGGCGAGGAAGATGACCATCGCGGAGCCAAACTGCCAGACGCGCAGCAGGGTGACCGACATCAGCGCCAGCGACGGTTCCCCCAGCCAGTTGACGGCATCAACGCCAAAGACGGCGAGAAAGCTGTTCAGCAGGCCGTCAATAGCGAACAGGGCGCGCCACAGCACGGCAATCGCCACCGAGCTGCCGAGGATCGACGGAATGTAGTAGGCGGTACGGAAAAAGCCGATGCCGCGCAGTTTGAAATTGAGCACGAAGGCAATGCCGAGGGCGAAAGCCAGTTTTAAAGGAATGGTTAAAAAGACGTAGGCAAAGGTCACCCCCATCGATTTCCAGAACAGGCTATCCTCGGTCAACATATAGCGATAGTTTTCGATGCCGTTAAATACCGGCGGGCTCATCAAGTCGTACTCAGTAAAACTGAGAAAGAAAGATGAAACAAAAGGAAAAGCGGTAAAGACAATCAGCCCGATGATATAGGGCGATATCCATGCCAATCCCAGCAGCTTGTTTTCATTCATACATACCTACCTGGCTTACGAGTTGTAATACGGATCCGCTGACGCGGCACGGTTGGCTTTGTGCCACCAACAACGCAAAATGTCTGAACGTTTCCTTTGATTAACATATCCTTGTTAATTAAATAGTTAGAGTGAATTTGGCCCGCGGAAGAGAGACTCACAGGCTCGCTTTTATGCTGCTCTATTTTTTATAAAACACCGTTTTAATTTCATTTTATTGCGATTTATTTCTGCGTCATGCAGATCTGAATGGAAATGTGATCAAAGTCGAAACGATGTTTCAAAAAGGTGAGGTGGTAAGCATTTTGCTCGTAAAAGGCGGCCTGAAAGGAATGAAAAATTAGGCTTAACTGAGCGGGAAATATTATTACCAGGATAATGATTGGGACAGCATCTTTTTATTAGAGGGCGCAGGGCGGTAACCGGGGACGGCGATCGCCCCCGTTATGGATTAGGCTTCAAGAAAATCTTCGCGGATGGGAGTAAAGGTATCGAGCAGCGTGCCAGGCTGCAGGCAGACGCAGCCGTGCATGATCCCCGGCCGCTTATACAGCGTATCGCCGGCGCTGACGACGCGCGTCTCCTCGCCGATGGTGAACTCAAACTCACCGGAAAGTACATAGGTGAGCTGTTCATGGGGATGGTTATGCATCGGGCCAATGGCGCCGGCGGCAAAATTTACCTCCACAGCCATCATTTTGCCGTCATGGGCCAGAATGCGGCGGGTCACGCCGTTACCGAGGTCTTCAAGAGTGGTGTCTTTATGCAAAATAAACATCTGGCGATCCTGTTGTTAAAGTGAAACGTTGTTTCAATTAACTTATCTTACTCTTCGGCAAAAAGAAATGTCCGGCCAGAGAAGTGGAAAGTTGATCACAAGTTTGCTTCACTGGCAGAAACGACATAAGGAGCAGAAGATGAAAACCATTGGCCTGTTAGGCGGCATGAGCTGGGAGTCCACGATCCCCTATTATCGGTTGATCAATGAAGGGATTAAGGCGCGGCTGGGTGGGCTGCACTCCGCTAGCCTGGTGCTGCACAGCGTCGATTTCCACGATATCGAAGCCTGCCAGTCCGCCGGCGACTGGGAGCGCGCCGGGACGATCCTTGCCGACGCCGCGGTCGGGCTGCAGCAGGCGGGGGCCGAAGGCATTGTCCTGTGCACCAACACCATGCATAAAGTAGCGGATGCCATCGCCGCCCGCTGCCAGGTTCCCTTCCTGCATATCGCCGATGCCACCGGGCGGGCGATTGCCGCCAAAGGCCAGCGCCGGGTCGCGCTGCTGGGCACCCGATATACCATGGAGCAGACCTTTTACCGCGGCCGTCTGCAGGCGCAGTTTGCCATCGAGACGCTGATCCCCGAGGCCGACGATCGGGCGCGGATCAATCAGATCATCTTCGACGAACTCTGCCTCGGCACCTTCAGCGAGGCGTCGCGGGATTATTATCTGCAGGCGATCGCCGCCCTGGCGGAGCAGGGGGCGGAAGGGGTGATTTTCGGCTGTACCGAGATTGGCCTGCTGGTGCCTGCCGAACTCAGCCCGCTGCCGGTCTTTGACACCGCGGCGATCCATGCGGAAGACGCGGTCAACTTTATGCTCTCTGCAGGACCGACGCCAGCGGCGTGAGGATCTGCGGCAGACTCTCCTGCAGGTGTGCAACAAAGGCGTCGACCAGCGCCGATCGCGGGCGGTGGAGCGGGCGGATCAGGCTGACGGTAAACGGCACCTCGACGCTAAAGCGGCGCACCACCACGCCGCTATCGGCATAGTCCAGAGCGGTCAAGGGATTCACCACCGAGATCCCGGCGCCGGCGCGCACCATGGCGCAGATCGAGGCCGCGCTGTGGGTTTCCACCACCATCCGCCGTTTAACCTGATGCTCAAGAAACAGGGCGTCGAGCAGCTGGCGATAGCTGTCGGTGCGCGACAGGCTGATGTAGTTTTCGCCCTGAAAATCGGCGGGGGTCAGCGTCGTCTGTGCCGCCAGCGGATGGCCGGCGGGCAGCACGCAGACTTCATTCAGCGTCAGCAGCGGGGTGCGTTCGGTGCCCGCCGGGGTATGCAGGGTCTCCGTCAGGCCAAGGTCATGGCGCTGGGCGGAGAGCCACTCCTCCAGCAGCGGCGACTCCTGGGGGACGATCTGCAGGCTGACCTCCGGGTAGCGAGCGAGAAACGGCGGCAACAGCAGCGGCAGAAAGGACTGGGAAAAGACCGGCAGGCAGGCGATCGACAGCTCCCCCTGGCGAAACTCGCGCAGGCTCTCGGCGGCGCTGACGATGCGGTCCAGGCCGTACCAGGATCGCTGAACCTCCTCAAACAAACGCAGGCCCTGCACCGTCGGCTGCAGGCGACCGCGGGTCCGCTCAAACAGCTGCAGGCCGAGCACCTTCTCAAAGCGCGCCAGTTCACGGCTGACGGTGGGTTGCGAGGTGTGCAGCATCCGCGCCGCTTCGGTCAGATTGCCGGTGGTCATCACCGCGTGGAAGATTTCGATATGACGCAAATTGACGGCTGGCATGCGGTCTCCATGAGGCTCGGCTGAAACCATATCATTTTTGCATAGAGTCGCGATAAAACGATATTTTTTATTCGTCAGGCACTGTGGCGTAATCAGAAAAAACAGCGACCAACACACGCACTGCACCGGAGTTCCTATGCCACACTCGCTTTACGCCACCGATACTGACCTGACCGCGGACAACCTGCTGCGCCTGCCCGCGGAATTTGGCTGCCCGGTCTGGGTCTATGATGCGCAGATTATTCGCCGCCAGATTGCCCAGCTCAGTCAGTTTGACGTGGTGCGTTTTGCGCAAAAAGCCTGCTCTAACATCCACATTCTGCGTCTGATGCGTGAGCAGGGGGTGAAGGTGGACTCGGTATCGCTGGGGGAGATCGAGCGGGCGCTGGCGGCGGGCTACGATCCGCAGCAGGATCCAGAGGATATTGTCTTTACCGCCGATCTGATTGACGACGCCACCCTCGATCGGGTGAAGGCGTTACAGATCCCGGTGAACGCCGGCTCGATCGACATGCTGAGCCAGCTGGGCGAGGTGTCGCCGGGCCATCGCGTCTGGCTGCGCGTCAATCCGGGCTTTGGCCACGGCCACAGCCAGAAAACCAATACCGGCGGTGAGAACAGTAAGCATGGCATCTGGTACAGCCATTTGCCGGCGGCGCTGGAAGTGATGCGTCGCTATCAGCTGCAGCTGGTCGGGATCCATATGCATATCGGCTCTGGCGTTGACTATGGTCACCTGGAGCAGGTGTGCGGCGCGATGGTGCGTCAGGTCGTCGACTTTGGCCAGGATCTGCAGGCCATCTCCGCCGGCGGCGGTCTGTCGATTCCTTACCGCGAAGGTGAAGAGGCCATCGACACCGCCCACTATTATGGCCTGTGGAACCGTGCCCGGGAGCAGATCGCGGCCCATCTGGGGCATCCGGTGAAGCTGGAGATTGAGCCAGGACGCTTCCTGGTGGCCGAGTCCGGCGTGCTGGTGTCGCAGGTGCGCAGCGTGAAAGAGATGGGCAGCCGTCACTTCGTGCTGATTGACGCTGGCTTTAATGACCTGATGCGCCCGGCGATGTACGGCAGCTATCACCATATCACCGCTCTGGCGGCGGATGGCCGGGATCTCAGCGCCGCGCCGCAGGTGGAAACCGTGGTGGCCGGGCCGCTGTGCGAGTCCGGGGACGTCTTTACCCAGCAGGAAGGGGGCAAAGTTGAGACCCGCCTGCTGCCAGCGGTGGTGCCTGGGGATTATTTGGTGCTCCATGACACCGGCGCCTACGGGGCTTCGATGTCATCCAACTACAACAGCCGCCCGCTGCTGCCGGAGGTGCTGTTTGATGGCGGCAAGGCGCGGCTGATCCGCCGTCGCCAGACCATCCAGGAGCTGCTGGCCTTAGAGCTTATTTAAAAAAAGGCCCCGTCGTTACCGACTCGCGCAGCACCAGCGTGCCGGTAAACGGCGGGATCGTTTCGATCGGCTGCTGATTGGCGAGCTTGATCGCCTGATCGATAGCCGTGGTGATCATGTTGTCGATCGGCAGATAGACCGTCGACAGTCCCGGCTCCAGCCATTTCGCGCTCGGCGCATCGTCGAAGCCAAACAGCGACACATCCTGCGGAATACGCAGCCCCGCCTGATGCAGCGCCTTTGACGCCCCCAGCGCCATATCATCGTTACAGGAAAACAGCGCGCTGAAGCGGGCCTTCTCCTCAAGCAGTTCCCGGCACAGTTCATAGCCGCGGGTCATCGTCGAGTCTCCGTATTTCACCCGGCTCGGATCCCACTCAATACCATGTTTTATCAGCGCGTTGCGGTAGCCCTGCAGGCGCGCCTGGCCGGTAGGGGTATGCATCGGGACGGTGATGCAGGCGATATCGCGGTGGCCCTGGGTAATCAGATACTCCACGGCCTGGAAGGCGGCTTCCTGCTGTTCGAAGAACACACAGCGTTCGCGGGCCTGCGCCACATCGCGGTTAATTACCACCAGCGGCATGGCGATCGAATTAATCAGCGACATAATCGCCTTTTCGCTCATGTGTCGGGTATAGAGGATGATCGCATCGCACTGCCGGTCGGCGAGCATCTGTACCGCTTCCTCTTCGCGCTCCGGCGTGTCATGGCCGTCGGTGACGATAAGCTGCTTTCCCCAGGCCTCCGTCTGGCGTGACGCCTGCTGCAGCAGACGGCCAAAGTAGAAGCCGTCGAAGGTGGAGACGACCAGCCCGATACTGTTGCTGGTCTGATTGGCCAGCGAGCGGGCAAGGAAATTGGGCCGGTAGCCCAGCTCTTCCATCGCTTTAAAGACCTGTTGGCGGGTGCTTTCTTTCACCTGACCTGTGCCGTTCAACACGCGGGAAACCGTCGCTTTCGAGACGCCTGCGCGAATTGAGACATCCAGCATTGTAGCCATTCATCGATTCCTGATTTCACGTGGTAAGGCGCAGTTTATCACAGACCGAAAAGGGACATATCGACGGGGCGGGGCGGAAAAACCATCGCGATCACGCTTTTGGCAGGAACTGACGAGCCGGCATAGTCTGGTATGCCAATGTCAATTTTATCGAATATTTGGGATACCACACCGTGCGTTGCGAGCGCTGTCACAGAACTATTTTTGCCTGGCGACTATGTTTTGGTATGCCAAAAGTCTCTGGCTGTCCACCTGGCCGCAATAAGCCCTTTACTCTGAGGTACTCTTTTATGGCATTACAGGACAAACTGATCGACGCGCTGGGGCGTTTCGCGACGACATTCAACAGCTATCGCTACATTATGGCGATCAAATCGGCGTTTATTACCCTGATGCCGGTGATCATCGTCGGGGCCTTTTCGGTACTGATCTCCAACATGGTGCTGGATCCGAAGAACGGGCTCGCCAGCTTTTCCTCGCTCTCCTTTCTTGCAACGCTGAAGCCCATCACCAGCGCGCTGAACTACGCCACGCTCAACTTCCTCAATATCGGCGCTGTATTTCTGATCGGCATTGAGCTGGGGCGGATCAACGGCATCAAAAGCCTGTTTCCCGGCCTGCTGGCGGTGATCTGCTTTATCTGCGTGACGCCGACCACGGTCGAGATGATGGTCGATGGCCAGATGCACGTGGTGAAAGATGTCCTGCTGCGCCAGTTCTCCGATACCCGCAGCCTGTTCCTCGGGATGTTCATCGCCATTCTGTCAGTGGAGATTTACTGCTGGCTGGAGGGGCGCAAGGGACTAAAGATCAAAATGCCTGATACCGTGCCGCCGAACGTTTCCGCCTCTTTTTCCGCGCTGATCCCGGCGATCATCACCACCACCGCGATCGCCACCCTGGGTTTTCTCTTTCACCAGCTGACAGGGATGTATCTCTACGATGCGGTCTACCAGGTGGTGCAGAAGCCGCTGGAGCGGGTGGTGCAGAGCCTGCCGGGGATCCTGCTGCTGATGTTCGTCGCCCAGCTGTTCTGGGTGATCGGCATTCACGGCAACCAGATGATCAAGCCGATCCGCGAGCCGCTGCTGCTGGGGGCGATCACCGTCAACATGAGCGCTTTTGAGCAGGGGAAAGAGGTACCGAACATCATCACGATGCCTTTCTGGGACGTTTACATGAGCATTGGCGGCTCGGGGCTGACCATCGGCCTGCTGATTGCGGTGATGATCGCCACGAAGCGTAAAGAGATGAAAGAGATTGCCAAGCTGTCGATAGGCCCGGGGCTGTTCAATATTAACGAACCGGTGATCTTCGGGATGCCGATCATGCTCAACCCGATCCTCGCCATCCCGTTTATCCTTACCCCGCTGGTGACCGGCAGCATTGGCTATTTCGCTACGCTGACCGGCTTCGCCGGCAAGGCGGTGGTGATGGTGCCCTGGACCACGCCGCCGCTGATCAACGCCTGGCTCTCCACCGCTGGCTCAATGGGGGCGGTGGTGACCCAGCTTATCTGCATCGTCGTCGCGGTGCTTATCTATCTGCCTTTCGTCAAAATCGCCTCCCGCCGTGCCGATGCCGCGCAGCGTCAGGCCGACAATCAACAGACCGCCAACCCTGTCTGAGGAGCTTATGACTACCGTACGGATGACCATTCCCGATGATTTTATCCTTGGCGCGGCGGCTTCCGCCTGGCAGACCGAGGGCTGGAGCGGAAAAAAACCGGGGCAGGACTCCTGGCCCGATCTCTGGTACAAAAACGACCGCCACGTCTGGCATAACGGCTATGGCCCGGCGGTGGCCACCGATTTTATTAACCGCTTTCAGGAAGATGTGCAGTTGATGAAGCTGGCCGGGCTGACCCACTACCGCACCTCAATCAACTGGTCGCGCTTTCTGACCGACTATGAAAACATCACGGTGGATGAGGAGTATGCGGCCTATTACGACCAGCTGTTCGACGCGCTGCTGGCCAACGGCATCACGCCGATGATCTGCCTTGAGCATTATGAATTGCCCGGCTATCTGCTGGAAAAGTATGGCGGCTGGGGGTCGAAAAAAGTGGTTGAGCTGTTTGTGCGCTACGCGGAGCAGGTCTTTGCCCGCTATCACTCGAAGGTGACCCGCTGGTTTACCTTTAATGAGCCGATCGTGGTGCAGACCCGGGTCTATCTGGATGCCCTTCGCTGGCCCTATGAGCAGAACACCAGCACCTGGATGCAGTGGAACTACCATAAGGTGCTGGCGACCGCCAGCGTCGTGAAGCGGTTTCGCGAGCTAGGTTATCCCGGAACCGTCGGCTGCATCCTCAATCCGGAGGTGACCTATCCGCGCTCCCGTGCCCCCCATGACCTGCGCGCGGCGGAGATCTACGATCTGTTCTACAACCGCATGTTCCTCGACCCGCTGGTGCACGGGGTCTGGCCGCCGGAGCTTCTTGCACTGCTTGAGCAGCATCAGGTGACATGGGACGCCAGCGCGGAGGATCTGGCGATTATCCGCGAGCACACCGTCGATGAGCTGGGGATTAACCTTTACTATCCGCACCGGGTCAAAGCCCCATCGCGGGCCTGGCACCCGCATACTCCGTTCCATCCGGCCTGGTATTATGAGCCGTTCGAGCTGCCCGGCCGGCGAATGAACGCCTCCCGCGGCTGGGAAATCTACCCGCAAATCATCTTTGATATGGCGATGCGTATAAAAAATGACTATCGCAACATCCCCTGGTTCGTGGCGGAGAGCGGGATGGGCGTGGAAAACGAAGGCCAGTTCCGTAACCGCGAAGGCGTCATCGATGACAGCTACCGCATCCGTTTTATCAGCGAACATCTGTGGCACACCCTGCGCGCCCGCGAGGCAGGGGCCAACTGCCAGGGTTATATGCTGTGGGCGTTTACCGACAACGTATCGCCGATGAACGCCTTTAAAAACCGCTACGGGCTTATCGAAATCGACCTGCAAAACCATCGCGCCCGGCGACCCAAAGCCTCGGCGCACTGGTTTCGTCAACTGGGCGAACGGCGTGAACTGGTGCTGGATATCGATGATGAATACCGCTAGCCGGGGGGAATCTTTGCTAAGATAGCGGCGTATTTGACTCCCAGGCATGTAAGGCACAGGTGATTTTGTGGAAAAAGCGATAATTCCGCCGGAAAAGAAGCCCTATCAGGAGATTGGTGATGACCTGCGCGCCCAGATCGCGCAGGGGCGCTACCCGGTCGGGTCGCGTTTGCCGCCGGAACGCCATATTGCCGAAACCTATGGCGTCAGCCGGACCATCGTGCGCGAAGCGCTGCTGATGCTGGAGCTGCAGGGGACGGTGGATATTCGTCAGGGATCCGGGGTGTACGTCATGCGCATTCCCCACGAGAACGACAGCGAAGAGGAGCAACTGCTCAGCAGCGACGTCGGTCCGTTTGAAATTCTGCAGGCGCGCCAGCTGCTGGAGAGCAACATCGCCGCCTTTGCCGCGAAAATGGCTACCCGCGCCGATATCGACAATCTGAAGCGGATTATCGAACAGGAGCAGCGGGCTATCGCCCTCAACGACACTGCTCAGGATAACGCCCGTCTGTTCCATCTGGTGCTGGCCGGGGCGACGCAGAACCAGATGCTGCTGGCGACGGTAGAGCGGATCTGGCTGCAGATGGACAGCAGCCCGCTGTGGCAGCAGTTCAATGTGCATATTGCCAGCCGCGCCTGGCGGCTGAAATGGCTCGGCGACCGGCAGACGCTGCTTGCCGCGCTGCGGCGTCGCGATGTGATGGGCGCCTGGCAGGCGATGTGGCAGCATCTGGAAAACGTTAAAAACAGTCTGCTGGAGCTGTCCGATGAAGACGCCCCGGATTTTGATGGCTATCTGTTCGACTCGGTGCCGATTTTCCAGGGGAAGCTGGTATGACGATCCTGCCGCTGTACGCTGCGCCGCAGTTCGCCCCGCAGGTGACCGACTGGCTGTGGCACGCCTTTGGCGGCGAGACGCTGCCGCGGGAATTCTTCGCCAGCATTGTGCAGCATAGCCAGACGGCGGAGGCGCTGCCATTGACCTTTATTGCCGTGGAAGGCGAGCAGTTGCTCGGAACGATTGGCCTCTGGCGCTGCGATTTAATCAGCCGCCAGGATCTGTTTCCCTGGCTGGCGGCGCTGTACGTCGCGCCTGCCGCCCGCGGTCAGGGGCTGGCCGGGAAACTGCAGCGGCATGTGATCGATTATGCCCGCCGCGCGGGCTTTCGGGAGCTCTATCTCTATTCCGCCTGCCGGGATTTCTATGAACGCTACGGCTGGCGCTACCTCGGCGAGGGGCTGGATTACCCGGCCACCGCCGTGCATCTCTATCGCTACGACTTATCGCCTTCCTGCGGGGCGACCACCGAGTGACGGCGCACCAGCGTCGGGCTGAACAGATGGGTGATCTCCGGCGCCGGGCGCTGCTCCGCCAGCGCTAAGGCCAGCTCGGCCGCCTGGGTCGCCATGGTGACGATCGGGTAGCGGACGGTAGTCAACCGCGGGCGGACATAGCGCGAAATCAGGACATCGTCGAAGCCAATCAGCGAAATCTCCCGCGGAACGTCGATGCCGTTGTCATTCAGCACCCCCATCGCGCCGGCGGCCATCGAGTCGTTATAGCAGGCGACGGCGCTAAAGTGGCGGCCGCGGCCAAGCAGTTCGGTCATCGCCTGTTCGCCACCGCTTTCATCCGGCTCGGCAAAGGTGACCAGCCGGTCGTTGCACGGCAGGCCGCTCTCTTCCAGCGCCGCGTAGTACCCCTGCAGCCGATCTTCCGCATCGGAGATATCATGGTTTGAGCACAGATAGCCGATACGCGTGTGCCCCTGCTGGATCAGATGGCGGGTCGCCAGCCAGGCGCCGTAGCGGTCGTCCAGCGCCACGCAGCGGGTTTCATACCCGGGCAGGATGCGGTTGATCAGCACCATGCCGGGGATCTGCTGCATCAGCCCGGCGAGTTCCTCATCGGGGATCATTTTGGCGTGCACCACCAGCGCCGCGCAGCGATGGCGAATTAACTGCTCTATCGCCTGGCGCTCCTTCTGCACGTTGTGGTAGCCATTACCAATCAGCAAAAAATTGCCGGTACGGTAGGCCACCTGTTCAACGGCTTTGACCATCGCGCCGAAAAAGGGGTCGGAGACATCGCCCACCACCAGACCGACGGTTTCCGTGGACTGCTGGGCCAGCGCCCGGGCGTTTGCGTTGGGATGATAATTGAGGGTTTCCATCGCCGCGCCTACGGACTGGCGTGAGGCTTCGCTGGCTTTGGGAGAGTTGTTGATGACGCGGGAGACGGTAGCGACGGAGACTCCTGCGAGTCGGGCTACATCCTTAATTGTCGCCATACCATGCCTTTTATAGGGTAAGCGTTTACATACTGCTATGTTACGGGAAAGAGCGGCAGATTCAAGGCACAGCGGCGAAGGAATGGCGCAAATGTGATTCAGACCGGGCTAATGGGTAACTTGTTTACATTGACGCCATCGCTAATTGAAACCGGCGCAGGGAAATACAAACCTTTGCTTACACTTTGCGATGCGCTGTTGCGAATGTTCGCTGGTTTGTTCGCGGACCCGGTTGATATTCTGGCTATCCCAGAGGTATTGATAGGTGGAGTCAACGTCACGTTGACCACTTTACTTACACCAGCCTGCGCAGATGCGCAGGTTTTTTTTTGCCCGTCGTCGACGGTGTTACAGATAGCGAAAATCGTAATACCTGGTTGCACTTAGGCTCACTCCCTTGCGTTTTCCCGCTGGTCCGTTACGGGCGAAAAACGCGACAATCGAGATCCCAGAGGTATTGATAGGTGAGTTTCTTAGGTACGCTCTTCGTACTGAATGTCTTACACCAACCTGCGCGGATGCGCAGGTTTTTTTTATTCCGAAAATCTCCCCGCTGCACTGCTTTCCCATGCCTTCTCGTGTAACCTGCTTTGACTCATCAACCGGTCACATGGAGTTGTTATGCTTTTGGGATTTTTCAGACTGCTGTTCAAGGGGTTATACCGGGTCAGACTGACCGGCGACACGCAGGCTTTATACCAGCAAAAGGTCTTAATTACCCCGAACCACGTCTCTTTCCTCGACGGCATTCTGCTGGCGCTGTTTTTGCCGGTCCGACCGGTTTTCGCGGTCTATACCTCGATCAGCCAGCGCTGGTTTATGCGCGCGCTGACGCCAATTATCGATTTTGTGCCGCTGGACCCGACCAAACCGATGTCGATCAAACATCTGGTGCGCCTGATTGAGCAGGGGCGGCCGGTGGTCATCTTCCCGGAGGGGCGAATTTCGGTCAGCGGCTCGCTGATGAAAATTTATGACGGCGCCGCCTTTGTCGCCGCTAAATCGCAGGCGACCATCGTGCCGCTGCGCATTGAAGGCGCCGAACTGACGCCGTTCAGCCGGCTGAAGGGGCTGGTGAAGCGTCGCCTGTTCCCGCGTATTCAACTGCACCTGCTGCCGCCCACCCATCTGCCGATGCCCGAGGCACCGCGCGCCCGCGACCGGCGCAAAATTGCCGGGGAAATGCTGCATCAGATCATGATGGAAGCCCGGATGGCGGTGCGTCCGCGGGAAACCCTGTATGAGTCGCTGCTGGCGGCGCAGGACCGTTTCGGCGCGCGCAAACCCTGCGTGGAGGATATCAACTTCCAGCCGGATACCTATCGCAAGCTGCTGACCAAGACCCTGTTTGTTGCCCGCATTCTGGAAAAATACAGCCAGCCGGGTGAGAAGATCGGCCTGATGCTGCCTAACGCCGGCATCAGCGCGGCGGTGATTTTCGGCGCTATCGCCCGCGGGCGTATTCCGGCGATGATGAACTATACCGCCGGGGTGAAAGGGCTCAGCAGCGCGATAGCCGCCGCGGAGATCAACACCATTTTCACCTCGCGCACCTTCCTCGATAAAGGCAAACTCTGGCATCTGCCGGAGCAGCTGACCCAGGTGCGCTGGGTATTCCTCGAAGATCTTAAAGGCGATATCACCCTCGCGGACAAACTGTGGATTTTCGGTCATCTGCTGGCGCCGCGTCTGGCGCAGGTTAAGCAGCAGCCGGAAGACGCAGCGATGATCCTCTTCACCTCCGGCTCGGAGGGCAATCCGAAAGGGGTGGTGCACAGCCACAAGAGTCTGCTGGCCAACGTCGAGCAGATCAAAACTATCGCCGACTTTACCGCCAACGACCGCTTTATGTCGGCGCTGCCGCTGTTCCACTCCTTTGGCCTCACCGTCGGCCTGTTGACGCCGCTGTTTACCGGGGCGGAAGTGTTTCTCTATCCCAGCCCGCTGCACTATCGCGTGGTGCCGGAGCTGGTCTACGATCGTAACTGTACCGTTTTGTTCGGTACCTCGACCTTCCTCGCCAACTATGCCCGCTTCGCTAACCCCTATGATTTCTACCGCCTGCGCTACGTGGTCGCCGGGGCGGAGAAGCTGCAGGAGAGCACCAAACAGCTGTGGCAGGATAAATTCGGCCTGCGCATCCTCGAAGGCTATGGCGTGACCGAGTGCGCGCCGGTGGTATCAATTAACGTGCCGATGGCGGCGAAGGTCGGCACCGTGGGCCGCATTCTGCCGGGGATGGACGCCCGCCTGCTGGCGATGCCCGGCATTGAGCAAGGGGGACGGCTGCAGCTGAAAGGGCCGAACATCATGAAAGGCTACCTGCGGGTGGAAAACCCCGGGGTGCTGGAAGCGCCAGCGGCGGAAAACCAGCACGGCGAAATGGAAGCGGGCTGGTATGACACCGGGGATATCGTCACCTTCGACGAGCAGGGCTATGTCCGCATCCAGGGCCGCGCGAAGCGTTTCGCCAAAATCGCCGGCGAGATGATCTCCCTCGAGATGGTGGAGCAGGTGGCCCTTGGCGCGTCGCCGGACAAGATGCACGCCACAGCGATTAAACAGGACGCCAGTAAAGGCGAGGCGCTGGTGCTGTTTACCACCGATAATGAACTGACTCGCGAAGCCCTGCTGCGCTATGCTCGCCAGCACGGGGTGCCGGAGCTGGCGGTACCGCGAGATATACGCTGGCTGAAGCAACTGCCGGTGCTCGGCAGCGGCAAGCCAGACTATGTCACCCTGAAAAACATGGTCGACGAGGCGGAAACAACCCATGAGTGAGTCAGTACATACTAACCCTTCGCTGTACTCGAAAGGGATGCTGGCGGTGATCTGCGCCCAGTTCCTGTCGGCCTTCGGCGACAACGCGCTTCTCTTCGCCACCCTGGCGCTGATGAAACAGCTCTATTATCCAGAATGGAGCCAGCCGGTCCTGCAGATGTTGTTTGTGGGCGCTTACATTCTTTTTGCCCCCTTTGTCGGCCAGTTTGCCGATAGCTTTGCCAAAGGCCGGGTGATGATGGTGGCCAACGGCCTGAAGCTGCTCGGCGCCGGCTGCATCTGCTTCGGCGTCAATCCGTTTATCGGCTATACGCTGGTGGGGATTGGCGCCGCCGCCTACTCGCCGGCCAAGTATGGCATTCTCGGCGAACTGACTACCGGCGATAAGTTAGTGAAGGCTAACGGACTGATGGAGTCCTCGACCATCGCGGCGATCCTGCTGGGCTCCATGGCCGGCGGGATCCTCGCCGACTGGCACGTGCTGGCGGCGCTGATCGTCTGCGCGCTGGTCTACGGCGGGGCGGTGGTGGCAAACCTATGGATACCCAAGCTGCCGGCGGCGCGCCCGGGGCAGTCGTGGCGTTTTAAGCCAATGACGCACAGCTTCTTCAGCGCCTGCCGCACGCTGTGGCGCAACGGCGAAACCCGCTTTTCGCTGATGGGGACCAGCCTGTTCTGGGGCGCTGGCGTGACCCTGCGCTTCCTGCTGGTGATCTGGGTGCCGGTGGCGCTGGGCATTACCAGCAACGCCATGCCTACCTATCTTAATGCGATGGTGGCGGTGGGGATTGTGCTGGGGGCCGGGGCGGCGGCGAAGCTGGTGACTCTGGAGACGGTATCGCGCTGTATGCCGGCGGGAATATTGATCGGTATCGCGGTGATGGCCTTTGCGGTGCAGCAGTCGCTGCTGCCGGCGTTCGGTCTGCTGTTACTGCTCGGGGTGTTCGGCGGGTTCTTTATCGTACCGTTGAACGCGCTGCTGCAGGAGCGTGGGAAACATTCGGTCGGGGCGGGTAACGCCATTGCGGTACAGAACCTGGGCGAAAACGTGGCGATGTTGCTGATGCTGGGGCTCTATTCCCTGGCGGTGAGCGTGGGCGTTCCGCCGGTCGCCGTCGGCACAGGATTTGGCGCGGTGTTTGCCGTGGCCATCGCCGCGCTGTGGATCTGGGGCCGGCGTAAATAACCTCCTGGCTTGCGCTGCGCTTAACCGGGCGACGGGTTCACCAATATCTGCTCTTCGATAGCCCGGGTAAGGCGTATACGCCGTCACCCGGGGCTTTACTTTCTTACGGTGCCGGGTAGGTATAAACCTGATGCACCGCTTCAATCTCCGCTAATACCTCTTCACTCAGCTCAAGCTGCAAACTTTCCACGTTGGCCTGCAGCTGCGCCATGGTCGTCGCCCCCAGCAGGGTGCTGGCGACAAACGGCTGCCGACGCACAAAGGCCAGCGCCATTTGCGCCGGATCGAGGCCATGGCGTTTGGCGATATCCACATAGGCCGCAACCGCTTTCTGCGACTGCTCGCTGCTGTAGCGCGTAAAGCGGCTGAACAGCGTATTGCGCGCCCCCGCCGGCTTCGCACCGTTGAGATACTTGCCGGTCAGTGTGCCGAAGGCAAGGCAGGAGTAGGCCAGCAGCTCCACGCCTTCAAACTGGCTCACTTCCGCGAGGCCGACTTCAAAGCTGCGGTTCAGCAGGCTGTAAGGGTTCTGAATGGTCACGATCCGCGGCAGGTCGTGCTTATCCGCCAGGTGCAGATAACGCATCACGCCGAAGGCGGTTTCGTTCGACACGCCAATGTAGCGGATCTTCCCGGCGCGCTGGAACTCGGTCAGCGCTTCGAGAGTATCCAGCAGGGTCACGGCGGGCGCGGCGTCAGCCCAGGTGTAGCCCAGCTTGCCAAAGCAGTTGGTTGGGCGCTGCGGCCAGTGTACCTGGTACAGGTCGAGGTAATCGGTCTGCAGCCGCTTCAGGCTGGCATGCAGCGCCTCGCGGATATTTTTACGGTCCAGGACGTGGTTGGGCCGAATGCTGCTGTCGTTATTGCGCGCGGGCCCGCTGACTTTCGAGGCGAGCACCAGCTTTTCGCGATTGCCGCGTTTCGCCAGCCAGTTGCCGACGTAGGTTTCGGTCAGTCCCTGGGTTTCCGGGCGCGGCGGGACCGGGTACATTTCGGCGACATCGATCAGGTTGATGCCATTGGCAACCGCATAGTCGAGCTGCTGATGGGCATCGGCCTCGCTGTTCTGTTCGCCAAAAGTCATGGTTCCCAGCCCGAGGGTGCTGATTTCAAGAGAACTGTGTGGGATACGGTGATACTGCATAGCCAGCTTCCTTTTTATTTATAAGGTCAGGCATTCCCCGACAAAGGAGTATCAACATGGCAGAGGGTGAGAAAAAGAGGAAGTAAAAAATCAAAAAAGCCGGGTGACGAGGAGGGGCGGTGGGTGAAACCCGCGGCGTCCTGGTATATCCCGACTCTTCTCAAAAGACTGGTGGTCGGTAAGCGCAGCGTCAACAGAAGCTGGGGCCGACAGGGAAAGATTAACGCTTAATGATTTGCGAAACGTCGTCACGATTGATCTGCATTTTATTACCCTGCTGATCTTCGTAACTGATAAGACCGGTATCGTCATCCACGGTAGGTTTACCGTCGGTCAGGATCATTCGCCCATCTTTGGTCGCCATGACGTAATCGCTGCTGCAACCGGAAACCGAGAACGCCAGTCCTACGGCGGAAATCAATACTGCCCATTTTTTCATCGTCATCACCTCTTCAGTAGCTGCACCCCATACCCGTCTATTAATAGCCTGATTTGTGAGACATAAAAAGCAGTAAAGTCTGAAAAAGGGTTGCAGCCTGTGACCAGGCTGCAATTTTGTGGTTTACAGCGGGTTTTTCTTATTACGCAGCAGGTTAAGGCTCTCCACCGCGATAGAGAAGAACATGGCGAAATAGATGTATCCCTTCGGCACATGAACGTCGAAACTTTCCAGCATCAGGGTAAAGCCGACGAGGATCAGAAACGACAGCGCCAGCATTTTCACGGAAGGATGACGGTCAACAAAATCGCCGATAGGTCGCGCGGCGAACATCATCACCCCCACCGCGATCACCACCGCCGCCATCATAATGAACAGATGATCTGACAGGCCGACGGCGGTGATGACGGAGTCGAGGCTGAAGATGATATCCAGCAGCATGATCTGCACGATGGCGCCGAGGAAGGAGTGAACGTTAGTTTTCAGCCCCTCCTCTTCACCTTCGATAGATTCATGGATCTCTTTACTGGCTTTCCAGATAAGGAACAGTCCGCCGAGCAGCAAGATCAGATCGCGAAACGAAATCTCCTGACCGAGGACGGTGAAGAGCGGATTGGTCAGCTTAACGACCCAGGCGATAGAGGCCAGCAGCGCCAGACGCATGACCATCGCCCCCATCAGACCGATCCGCCGCGCATGGGCGCGCTGGGCGGTAGGTAGCTTGGCCACGACCAGAGAGAGAAAAATAATATTATCGATCCCGAGCACGATCTCCAGCAGCGTCAACGTGCCCAGCGCCAGCCAGGCGTTAGGATCGGTTATCCATGCAAATAACATTGTTCAAAGTCCTGCAAAATAGAAAGCAGCAATTATATGCAACCCCAACGCAGAACAAAAAATTAATCGTGTTGTAACAAGAAATGGCGGGCGAGCAGGGCGGCGGTAAAATTCTTTTTCAGATAGAAACCGCGCGGCAACGTGAGGATCGTCTCGCCGCGGGCGCCGATGGCTTCGGTCAGCGCCTTGCTGTTGGCGGCTTTCGGTCTTAACTGCAGCACCTCGCCGTGGCGGGCGGTTATGCGCTCTACCTCACCGAGGACAATGAGATCCATCAGTTCTTCCCAGTCCATGCGCAGCTGGCGCTCCTCATCTTCGTCCGGGCTCCATAACAGCGGTGCGCCGACGCGCCGCGCCGCCAGCGGGATGGTGCGTTCACCCTCCACCGGGATCCACAGGACACGCTGCAGCTTATGTCGTACATGGCTGCTCTCCCAGGTGACGCCGCTATTGCCGGTTAACGGGGCGACGCAGACAAAGGTGGTCTCCAGCGGGCGTCCCCGGCTGTCGATGGGGATCGTTTTGAGCTCCACCCCCAGCGCGGCGAAGTCCTGCTCGGGTTTACTGCCCGCGCTGGCCCCCAGCCATAGCTCCAGCAGAATGCCCGTCCAGCCTTTATCACGCTTCAGATCGCGGGGAATGGGGATCCCCGCCAGCGCCGCCAGCTCGCCCAGCGAATAGCCGGCCAGCTGGCGGGCCTGGGCCAGCAGCTGTTCCTGACTTTGCGGCGGTGAGGAGAGGGGAGCGATAGCGGGCATAGGGCAATACCTTTGGTTAAAAAGTGAGCGCTAATTTCGCGCGTTGTGGATAGAGTTTACCGTTTTCTGAGTAACTATACCAATCACATGATTTATATGACTTTTTAAACTTATCAGGCCGCTGATGAAAACCGTGAAAATGGGTTTTCCAGAACTGGTCACTGACAATAAACAGGATCTTACACCATGTTATCCACAGAAAAGTGGGATAACTGGGGAAAAGCCCCACTACTGGTTCGATTTACAGCCTTGACGTGCGACGAAAATCGAAATTTTAGAGAAAATCTGCCCGCGGCCTGCGCGTAATCTGTGGATAAAATCGACATTGCTCGATCTTTCATCAGTCGCCGGATCGCATATGTGATGATCGTCACGTTATGCTGTAATAAGTGAAAGGAATATATTCTAACTTAATGAATATGCTATCATTATTTTAAGGTGCTAGCGGTGCGATGTTCGGATTACTCCGGGTTTTCCCGGGTTAATTCCGTACTTCTTCACAACTCTATCCACAGAAAAAGTGAATAAAATGGGGCGTCACGCACTTTCATTGTTTATAACTCTGGCAATTACTGTGAGTTATTCAAATGTTATCCGTTCTCAGTGTGCGAACAGAGTGGTTTACCGTTTCCGGCGAGTGTGAAACAATCATTCACATTGAAGCTTATCTTGAGGTAGTCCGGTGATTGATGACGATGGCTACCGCCCAAATGTCGGTATTGTAATCTGTAATCGTCAGGGCCAGGTGATGTGGGCCCGACGCTATGGTCAGCACTCGTGGCAGTTCCCGCAAGGGGGCATAAATCCAGGAGAATCCGCAGAGCAGGCGATGTATCGGGAGTTATTTGAAGAGGTCGGGCTAAGCCGTAAAGATGTGCGGATCCTGGCCTCGACCCGTAACTGGCTGCGTTACAAGTTGCCTAAACGTTTGGTGCGTTGGGACACAAAGCCGGTTTGTATCGGCCAGAAACAAAAGTGGTTTCTTTTGCAGTTGATCGGCAACGATGCGGACATCAATATGCAAACCAGCAGTACACCTGAATTTGATGGTTGGCGCTGGGTGAGTTACTGGTACCCGGTTCGCCAGGTGGTGTCGTTCAAGCGCGACGTCTACCGCCGGGTGATGAAAGAGTTCGCCAGCGTGACCATGTCGCTGGCGGAGAGTGCACCTAAGCCGCAAAGCGCGCCTGCTTATCGACGTAAAAGAGGTTAAGCCACGCACATTATGCTCACTCGGTTGCGAGAAATAGTCGAGAAGGTCGCGAGTGCGCCGCGTTTAAACGAGGCGCTGGATATTCTGGTGACGGATGTCTGCCAGGCGATGGAGACGGAAGTCTGCTCGGTTTACCTGGCTGACAATGACCGACGCTGCTATTACCTGATGGCCACCCGCGGGTTAAAAAAACCTCGCGGGCGCACCGTTGCGCTGGCGTTCGATGAAGGCCTGGTGGGGCTGGTTGGCCGCCTGGCGGAGCCCATCAACCTCGCCGATGCGCAAAAACACCCCAGCTTCAAATATATCCCTGCCGTCAAAGAGGACCGCTTCCGCGCCTTCCTTGGCGTGCCGATCATTCAGCGCCGCCAGCTGTTGGGCGTGCTGGTGGTCCAGCAGCGCGAGCTGCGTCAGTTTGATGAAAGCGAAGAGTCTTTCCTCGTCACCCTCGCCACCCAGATGGCGGCGATCCTCTCCCAGTCCCAGCTGAACGCCCTGTTCGGCCAGTATCGTCAGACGCGTATTCGCGCCCTGCCGGCCTCGTCCGGGGTGGCGATCGCCGAAGGCTGGATGGACGTCAGCCTGCCGCTGATGGAGCAGGTGTATGAGGCCTCGACGCTGGATACCGCCTCGGAACGCGAACGCCTGACCGGCGCGCTGGAAGAGGCGGCCAACGAGTTTCGTCGCTACAGCAAACGCTACGCCGCCGGCGCGCAAAAAGAGACGGCGGCAATCTTCGATCTCTACTCGCACCTGCTCTCCGACGCCCGCCTGCGTCGCGAGCTGTTTGCCGAAGTCGATAAAGGCGCGGTGGCCGAGTGGGCGGTCAAAAAGATCATCGAGAAGTTCGCCGAACAGTTTGCCGCGCTGAGCGACGGCTATCTGAAAGAGCGGGCCGGCGATCTGCGTACTTTGGGCCAGCGTCTGCTGTTCCATCTCGACGACAGCATTCAGGGGCCCAACACCTGGCCGGCGCGCATTATTCTGGTGGCGGACGAGCTGTCGGCCACCACCCTCGCCGAAGTGCCGCAGGATCGTCTGGCTGGCGTGGTGGTGCGCGATGGCGCCGCCAACTCCCATGCCGCCATTATGGTGCGAGCCCTCGGGATCCCGACGGTGATGGGCGCCGATATCCAGCCCTCTCTGCTGCATGGCCATACCCTGATTGTTGATGGCTATCGCGGTGAGCTGTTGGTGGATCCAGAACCTGTCCTGTTGCAGGAATATCAGCGCCTTATCAGCGAAGAGAACGAGCTCAGCCGCCTGGCGGAGGACGATCTCCAGCGCGCGTCGGAGCTGAAAAGCGGTGAGCGGGTGAAAGTCATGCTCAACGCCGGCTTAAGCCCGGAGCACGAAGAGAAGCTTGGCAGCTTTGTTGACGGTATTGGCCTCTACCGTACTGAAATTCCTTTTATGCTGCAGAGCGGCTTCCCGTCGGAAGAGGAGCAGGTCGCTCAATATCAGGGCATGCTGCAGATGTTTAACAGCAAACCGGTGACCCTGCGTACCCTGGACATCGGCGCCGATAAACAGCTGCCGTATATGCCGATCAGTGAAGAGAACCCGTGCCTGGGCTGGCGCGGGATCCGCATTACCCTCGATCAGCCGGAGATCTTTTTGATCCAGGTGCGGGCGATGCTGCGCGCCAACGCCGCCACCGGCAACCTCAGCATTTTGCTGCCGATGGTGACCAGTCTGGAGGAGGTGGATGAGGCCCGTCGGCTGATCGACCGCGCCAGCCGGGAAGTGGAAGAGATGATCGGCTACGCCATCCCACGGCCACGCCTGGGGGTGATGCTGGAGGTCCCGTCGATGGTCTTTATGCTGCCGCAGCTGGCCAGCCGGATCGATTTTATCTCGGTAGGGACGAACGACCTGACCCAGTACCTGCTGGCCGTCGATCGCAACAATACCCGGGTCGCCAGCATGTATGACAGCCTGCATCCGGCGGTATTACGGGCGCTGGCGATGATCGCCCATGACGCCGAGCGCTTTGGTATCGATCTGCGACTGTGCGGCGAGATGGCGGGCGACCCGATGTGCGTAACGATCCTTATCGGCCTCGGTTATCGTCATCTGTCGATGAACGGCCGCTCGGTGGCGAGGGTGAAATATCTGCTGCGCCGCATCGATATCGAAGAGGCGCAGGAGCTGTCGCGTCGTAGCCTCGATGCCCAGATGACCGCCGAGGTGCGCCATCAGGTGGCGGCCTTTATGGAGCGTCGCGGTCTTGGCGGTCTGATCCGCGGCGGGCGGTAGCGGCAGCCCGGGTGAGGTGTAAGCCGTAACCCGGGGATCCCCTGTTCGCGCCATCCGGCAAAATAGGGCTTCGTCGGGAAAACGGCATTCTGTTAGCATCCGTATACATATCTTTTACACGTTCGGCGCGGATCGCTTTTGTGGCTTATGCTATGATTCGCCTCCTTCGGCGTGCCCATTTTATGCGGGCATGGATCATCACCGCTGTCCACTTTCGGCGGAATAACAAGTCTTTATGGTGACAGATGAATAGTGGCTACCTGCATTTTCCGGAGTTCGATCCGGTCATTTTTTCTCTAGGCCCGGTCTCCCTCCACTGGTACGGTTTGATGTACCTGGTGGGCTTTGTCTTTGCGATGTGGCTGGCCACCCGTCGGGCGAATCGTCCGGGCAGCGGCTGGACGAAAAATGAAGTGGAAAACCTGCTTTACGCGGGCTTTCTCGGCGTCTTCCTGGGCGGCCGTATCGGCTACGTGCTGTTTTACAACCTGCCGGTATTTCTTGCCGATCCGCTGTATCTGTTCCGCGTCTGGGACGGCGGCATGTCGTTCCACGGCGGCCTGATCGGTGTGATCCTGGTAATGATTATCTTCGCCAGACGCACCAAACGCACCTTCTTCCAGGTCTCCGATTTTATCGCCCCGCTGATCCCGTTTGGCCTTGGCGCCGGGCGTCTGGGCAACTTTATCAACGGTGAACTGTGGGGCCGCGTGGACCCAAGCTTCCACTACACGATGATTTTCCCGGGCTCCCGTGCCGAAGACCTGGCGCTGCTGCCGACGCATCCGGAATGGCAATCGCTGTTCGATACCTACGGCGCGCTGCCGCGTCACGCGTCGCAGCTGTACGAGCTGGCGCTGGAAGGCGTGGTGTTGTTCCTGATCCTGAACCTGTTTATCCGTAAACCGCGCCCAACCGGCTCCGTTTCCGGCCTGTTCCTGATTGGCTACGGCCTGTTCCGCATTATCGTGGAATTCTTCCGCCAGCCCGACGCCCAGTTCACCGGCGGTTGGGTGCAGTACATCAGCATGGGGCAGATTCTTTCGATCCCGATGGTGCTTGCGGGTATCATTATGATGGTTTGGGCTTACCGCCACCGTCCGCAGCCACAGAATTCTTGAGGAACCATGAAACAGTATCTTGATTTGATGCAGAAAGTGCTCACCGAGGGCACGCCAAAAAATGACCGCACCGGCACTGGCACGATCTCTATTTTCGGCCATCAGATGCGTTTTAACCTGCAGGAAGGCTTCCCGCTGGTGACCACCAAGCGCTGTCATTTACGCTCCATCATCCATGAACTGCTGTGGTTCCTGCAGGGCGATACCAACATCGCCTATCTGCACGAGAACAACGTCACCATCTGGGACGAGTGGGCAGATGAAAACGGCGACCTGGGGCCGGTTTACGGCAAACAGTGGCGTTCCTGGCCTGCGCCGGATGGTCGTCATATCGACCAGATCACCACGGTGATGAACCAGCTGAAAAACGACCCGGACTCCCGCCGGATCATCGTCTCGGCGTGGAACGTCGGCGAGCTGGATAAAATGGCGCTGGCGCCGTGCCACGCCTTCTTCCAGTTCTACGTCGCCGATGGCAAGCTCTCCTGCCAGCTGTATCAGCGCTCCTGCGACGTATTCCTCGGCCTGCCGTTCAATATCGCCAGCTACGCGCTGCTGGTGCATATGGTGGCGCAGCAGTGCGATCTGCAGGTCGGTGATTTCGTCTGGACCGGCGGCGACACCCACCTGTACAGCAACCATCTCGAGCAGACCAACCTGCAGTTGAGCCGCGAACCGCGTCCGCTGCCGAAGCTGGTCATCAAGCGCAAGCCGGCGTCGATTTTCGACTACCGCTTTGAAGACTTCGAGATTGAAGGTTACGATCCGCATCCGGGCATTAAAGCGCCGGTGGCGATTTAACCCCCTGCTGATATGACCAACCGGCGCCCGATGGCGCCGGTTTTTTTATGCCCTTTACACCCCATCCCGATGGGGGGATCTCCCTTGCCACAGGGACAAGGTCGTTTCCACCCGCCCCAGGTCACAGGCGGTTGCGGTGGGCGAAGTTGGGTAGACGTTCGCAAAAAAATGTTCTGCTGGTGGTAATACAAACCTTTTTTGCGTATCTGGCCGGGAAAGCTATTTTCCATCATCGCGTCAGGGGCAATCGCCGCGGCATACTCAACGCCATGAACAGAGAACATGGCTACACCCTGATGGAAACCCTGGTAACGCTGACGTTAATGATGATCCTCAGCGTCGGCGGCCTGTACGGCTGGCAGCGCTGGCAGCAACAGCAACGACTGTGGCAAACCGCCGCCCAGGTGCGGGATTTTCTGGTCTTTCTGCGCGATGACGCCAACGCGTACAACCGTGACCGTGTGCTTCGCATCGGCCAGGACGAGGCGGGCTGGTGCCTGAGTGCGCAGGGGGAAGGGTCGGACTGCACCGCCGGGTCGGCCTTCACGCTGCGTCCGCGCTGGCCGGGGATCACGCTGGTCGGTGTTACGCCTGGTCTGGGGTTTTATGGTCTGCGCAGCACCGCCTGGGCGGGGAATCTGCGGCTGCAGAGCGCGGCCGGCAGCTGGAGCATCGTGATCTCACACTGGGGGCGGATTCGTTTATGCCCCAGCGACAGCGCAGGGGGATGTCAGTGAACAGTCGCGGATTTTCCCTGGCGGAGGCGCTTATCGCCATGGCCATCGGCTCGCTGCTGCTGATGGGGGCCTGCCGTTTTCTGCCTGCCCTGCAGCGTCATATTCTGCGCCAGGGCGAACAGCTGGCCCTGGAGAACGAGCTGTGGCAGCGCGTGCATGCCGTGGGAAAACATCTCCAGCGCGCCGGGTACTGCCGGGGAGCGTGCGGCGGCGCCGGGCTGGAGCTAGCCGCTGGCGGCGAGTGTCTGATTGTGCGCTGGGACGCGAACAGCAACGGGAGATGGGAAACCTCCCCTGCGGCAGCGGCGGAGAGCACCGGCTTTCGCCTGCGCGACGGCGCGCTGGAGACCTTGCGCGGGGCCAGTGACTGCCGCGGCAGCGGATGGGAGAAAATCACCAATCCGGCCGCCATCGTGGTGACGCGCTTCTCGGTACAGCGACTGGTCACCACCCGCTTCGCGCCGGAGCTGAGCGTGACGCTGGCGGCGCGCTCTGCCCGGTGGGCGGGGCTGGTGAGTGAGGTGGAGCAGCGGGTGACGGGGTATAACCTGTGATCCGCCAGCGTGGGATGTCGTCGCTGCTGATGGTGCTCCTGCTGCTGACCCTCGGCAGCCTGTTACTCGAGGGGCTTAACCTGCAGCAGCGGGCGCTGCTGGCGCAAACTGCCAGCGAAACGCAGGCGATCCGCGATACGGCCATCGCCCATTCGGCGCTGCAGTGGGGAAAACAGCAGGTCTGGTCGGCGCAGGAGCCACTGGCCTGCCGTACCGAGCCACAGCAGGGCTGGCACACTTGTCTGCGCATCTTCGGCGACGGCTCGCTGTTGCTCAGTAGCGCCAGCGGCGAGGTGCAGGTCTGGCAGTCCGGCGAGGTGCGCGGCGGGCAGGTGTATTTCTTCGCCCACGGTTGGAGCGATTTTTGCCCGCTCAGGGAGGTGAGCTTATGTCAAATGCCCTGAAGCGTCAGCGGGGTTTTAGTTTGCCGGAGACCGTGCTGGCGATGGCGCTGATGGTGCTGACGGTTGCCGCGCTGGGCGGCTATCAGCGCGGGATGGCGCAAGGGATTGTTCAGATGAATCAGACGCGTCAACTGTGGCGCGACGCGTGGCGCTTTAGCCAGCTTTCTGCGCCGCCATTGCCGGCACGCGCGCAGGTAAGCCGTATGCAGACATCGACGCAAAGATGTGTCAGCATCACGGTAACGATCAGTATGCCCGTTGCAAAGCGGGTGCAGATGACCCGGCTGCATTGCCCGGTCAGCCAGTAGTCAGGAGCTATTATGTTAAGGGTATACCACTCAAACCGGCTGGATGTTCTCGAGGCGTTGATGGAGTTTATCGTCGAGCGCCAGCGGCTGGATGACCCTTTTCAGGCCGAAATGGTGCTGGTGCAGAGTACCGGCATGGCGCAGTGGCTGCAGATGACCCTGGCCTCGCGCTTCGGGATTGCCGCCAATATCGAATTCCCGCTGCCGGCGAGCTTTATCTGGGACATGTTCGTACGCGTCCTGAAAGATATTCCCGGCGAAAGCGCCTTCAGCAAGCAGAGCATGAGCTGGAAGCTGATGACCCTCCTGCCGCAGCACCTCGATGAAGACGATTTTATCTTGCTGCGCCAGTATCTGAGCGATGACGGCGACAAGCGCAAGCTGTTTCAGCTGGCCGCCCGGGTCGCGGACCTTTATGACCAGTACCTGGTCTATCGCCCGGAGTGGCTGATGCGCTGGGAAGCCGACCAGCGGGTTGATGGCCTCGGCGACGCCCAGCAGTGGCAGGCGCCGCTGTGGAAAGCGCTGGTGAGCTACACCGCCGAGCTGGGGCAGCCGCAGTGGCACCGCGCCAATCTCTATCAGCGCTTTATCAGCACCCTGGAAAAGGCGGATGAACCGCCTGCCGGGCTGCCGTCGCGCGTCTTTATTTGCGGGATTTCCGCGCTGCCGCCGGTCTATCTGCAGGCGCTGCAGGCGTTGGGTAGGCATGTCGATGTCTACGTATTGTTTACCAACCCCTGCCGCTACTACTGGGGAGATATTAAGGATCCGGCATTCCTGGCGAAGCTGCTATCGCGCCAGCGGCGCCATCATCGCGAGGCGCGCGCGCTGCCCCTGTTCCGCGACACCGAGCAGGCGCCGGGGTTGTTTAATGACGCCGGGGAACAGGATGTCGGCAACCCGCTGCTCGCTTCCTGGGGCAAGCTGGGGCGCGACTATATCTACCTGCTGGCAGGGCTGGAGCGCTATGAGGAGCTGGACGCCTTTGTCGATATCACTCCCGATAACCTGTTGCATAACCTGCAGTCGGATATCCTTGAACTGCGCAACGCGGCGGTGGCCGGTCAGAGCGCAGAGGCGTTCGCCCACAGTCGCGACAAACGTCCGCTGGCGCTGAATGACCGCAGTCTGAGCATTCACGTCTGCCACAGTCCGCAGCGCGAAGTGGAAGTTCTGCACGATAGGCTGCTGGCGATGCTGGAGGCGGATCCGACGCTCACGCCGCGGGATATCATCGTCATGGTGGCGGATATCGACAGTTACAGTCCCTATATTCAGGCGGTGTTTGGCGCGGCCAGCGGTGACCGCTGGCTGCCGTGGGCGATCTCCGACCGTCGCGCCCGCGAGTCGCACCCGGTGCTGCAGGCGTTTATTACGTTGCTCTCGCTGCCCGACAGCCGCTTCGCCAGCGAAGATGTGCTGGCGCTGCTGGATGTCCCGGTGCTGGCGGCGCGCTTTAATATCACGGAAGAAGGGCTGCGCTACCTGCGCCAGTGGGTGAACGAGTCCGGGGTGCGCTGGGGAATGGATGACGACAACGTCCGCGAGCTGGACCTGCCGGCGACCGGGCAGCATACCTGGCGGTTCGGCCTCACCCGCATGCTGTTGGGCTACGCGATGGACAGCCGCGAGGGAGAGTGGCAGTCGGTGCTGCCGTATGATGAATCCAGCGGTTTGATCGCCGAACTGGTGGGCAACCTCGCGTCGCTGCTGATGCAGCTTAATCTGTGGCGACGCGGCCTGGCCCAGCAGCGGCCGCTGGCGGAGTGGCTGCCTGTCTGTCGCGATCTGCTGAATGACTTTTTCCTGCCGGACAGCGAGACCGAAGCGGCGCTGGCGTTAATTGAGCAACAGTGGCTGGCGGTTATTGATAGCGGTCTGGAAGCACAGTATGGCGACCAGGTGCCACTGACGCTGCTGCGCGACGAACTGGCCCAGCGTCTCGATCAGCAGCGGATCAGTCAGCGCTTTCTTGCCGGCCCGGTCAACATCTGCACCCTGATGCCGATGCGCTCTATTCCTTTCAAAGTGGTTTGCCTGCTGGGGATGAATGACGGAGTCTATCCGCGAACGCTGCCGCCGCTGGGCTTTGATTTGATGAGCCAGAAGCCGCAGCGTGGCGACCGCAGCCGGCGCGATGATGACCGCTATCTGTTCCTCGAGGCGCTGATGTCCGCCGAACAGACGCTGTATATCAGCTATATCGGACGTTCGATCCAGGACAACAGCGAGCGCTTTCCTTCGGTGCTGGTGCAGGAGCTGGTGGATTACATTGGCCAGAGCCACTGTCTTGCTGGCGACGAAGAGCTTGACTGCGACGCCAGCGAAGCCCGGGTCAAAGCCCATATCACCCATCTGCATACGCGCATGCCGTTCGACGTCGCCAATTTCCAGGAGGACGAGAACAAAAGTTACGCCCGCGAATGGCTGGCCGCTGCCGGTCAGCAGGGGGAAGCGCATAGCGACTTCATTCAGCCGCTCACCGCGCCGCCGATTGACAGCCTGCCGTTCGAGCAGCTCTTACGCTTCTGGCAGCACCCGGTACGCGCGTTCTTTCAGCAGCGTTTGCGGGTCAATTTCCGCGCCGAAGAGGACGATATACCTGACGACGAGCCCTTCACTCTTGAAGGGCTGAGCCGTTATCAACTGAATCAGCAGTTGCTCAATACGCTTATCGAGGAGCAGGACGTCTCGGCTATGTTCCGCCGCTTTCGCGCCGCCGGCGAGCTGCCATATGGCGCCTTTGGCGAACTGGTCTGGGAG
This sequence comes from Klebsiella sp. 10982, assembly GCF_048589245.1. NCBI lineage: Bacteria > Pseudomonadati > Pseudomonadota > Gammaproteobacteria > Enterobacterales > Enterobacteriaceae > Klebsiella > Klebsiella sp. 10982. The sequence goes on along the minus strand of NZ_JBMAXV010000001.1, from coordinate 230,826 downwards.
ACGCAGCGCCTGGAGATGCAGACCCTGGCCGAGCGGGTGATGGCCGAGCGCCAGCAGGCGCAGAGCATGGAGATCGATCTCCAGTGCGGTGGCGTGAACCTGACCGGCTGGCTGCAGCAGGTGCAGCCGGACGGTCTGCTGCGCTGGCGACCTTCGCTGCTGAGCGTCTCTCAGGGAATGCAACTTTGGCTGGAACACCTTGTCTACTGTGCCAGCGGCGGTACTGGCGAGAGCCGGCTGTTTGTGCGTAAAGAGGGGGAATGGCGTTTTCCGTCGCTGGCGCCCGCCGAGGCGCAGGCGTACCTTAATGCGCTGGTGGATGGCTATTTGCTGGGGATGTCTCAACCGCTGCTACTGCTGCCGGAAAGCGGTGGCGCCTGGCTGAAAGCCTGTTACGACGCCGAAAAGGATGTCATCTTAATGGACGAAGAGACGCAGCAGAAAGCGCGGAGCAAATTCCTGCAGACCTACGAAGGTAACATGGTGGTCAGCGGGGAGGGTGCCGATATCTGGTATCAACGCCTCTGGCGTTCGCTGGAGCCGGCGCATTACGAAGAAATCATTGCCCAGACGCAGCGTTATCTGTTACCGCTATATCGTTACCATCAGTCCACACAAATTTAAATAGTATAAAAATTGCGCAGTGAATGGCGGTTCATTTATTATGCGCAACGTATCACGGACTGATGGACATAAAAGGCTGCACGCTGTGCAGCGCAAGTTTGTTAATGATGAGGTTCGTGAATGCCCCGCAGTTTATGGTTCAAGGTTTTTGTTGTGCTGGCCGCCCTCTGGGCGCCGTTTAGTCAGGCCGACACCGGATGGCAGCCGATTCAGGAGACGATCCGCAAAAGCGAAAAAGACACGCGTCAGTATCAGGCGATCCGCCTTGATAACGACATGGTCGTGCTGCTGGTTTCCGATCCGCAGGCGGTGAAATCGCTGTCGGCGCTGGTGGTGCCGGTGGGATCCCTGCAGGATCCGGCCGATCATCAGGGGCTGGCGCATTTTCTGGAACATATGACGCTGATGGGGTCGCAAAAATATCCCCAGCCTGACAGCCTTGCAGAGTTTCTTAAGCTACACGGCGGCAGCCATAACGCCAGCACCGCGCCCTACCGCACCGCGTTTTATCTTGAAGTGGAGAATGATGCGCTGGACGGGGCCGTAGACCGCCTGGCCGACGCCATCGCCGCGCCGCTGCTGGATAAGAAATATGCCGACCGCGAACGTAACGCGGTCAACGCCGAGCTGACGATGGCCCGGACGCGAGACGGGATGCGTATGGCCCAGGTCAGCGCGGAGACCATCAACCCGGCTCACCCGGCGGCCCACTTCTCCGGTGGCAACCTCGAGACGCTCAGCGATAAGCCCGGCAGCCCGGTACTTGATGCGTTGCATACCTTCCGCGATAGCTGGTACTCCGCCAACCTGATGAAAGCGGTGATCTACAGCAACAAGCCGTTGCCGGCGCTGGCGCGGATGGCTGCTGACACCTTTGGCCGCGTGCCGAATCGTCAGATCAGCAGGCCGCAAATTACCGTCCCGGTGGTCACGGATGCGCAAAAAGGCATCATTATTCACTATGTGCCGGCGATGCCGCGCAAAGTGCTGCGCGTCGAGTTTCGCATCGACAACAACAGCGATCGCTTCCGCAGTAAAACCGATGAGCTGGTCACCTATCTCATCGGCAACCGCAGCCCGGGCACGCTCTCTGACTGGCTGCAAAAGCAGGGGCTGGCGGAAGGTATCCGCGCCGATTCCGATCCGGTGGTAAACGGCAACAGCGGCGTACTGGCGATCTCTGCCACCCTCACCGATAAAGGCCTGGCGCACCGCGATGAAGTGACGGCGGCCATTTTCAGCTACCTCGACCTCCTGCGTACTCAGGGCATCGACAAACGCTATTTCGACGAACTGGCGCATGTGCTGGCGCTGGATTTCCGCTATCCGTCAATCAACCGCGACATGGATTACGTGGAATGGCTGGCAGACACCATGATCCGGGTGCCGGTCGAGCATGCGCTGGACGTAGTCAACATTGCCGACCAGTACGACCCGCAGGCGATCAAAGACCGGCTGGCGATGATGACCCCGCAGAACGCCCGCATCTGGTATATCAGTCCCCAGGAGCCGCATAACAAGACGGCCTATTTTGTCGATGCGCCGTATCAGGTGGATAAGATTAGCGAGCAGACGTTCGCTGACTGGCAGCAAAAATCGCAGGCCATCCAGCTGCAGCTGCCGGTGCTCAACCCCTATATTCCGGATGATTTCACCCTCATCAAAAGCGATAAAGCCTGGCCGCATCCGCAGCTGATCCTGGATGAACCAACGCTGCGGGTGGTGTATGCCCCGAGCCAGTATTTTGCCAGCGAACCGAAGGCGGATATCTCCCTGGTGCTGCGTAATCCCCAGGCGATGGACAGCGCTCGCCGGCAGGTGATGTTTGCCCTCAACGATTATCTCGCCGGCATCGCCCTCGATCAGCTCAGTAACCAGGCGGCAGTCGGCGGCATTTCGTTCTCCACCGGCGCTAATAACGGATTAATGGTCAATGCCAACGGCTATACCCAGCACCTTCCGGCGCTGTTCAGCGATCTGTTGCAGGGATACTTCAGCTATACGCCGACCGAAGAGCAGCTGGAGCAGGCCAAATCCTGGTATGCGCAGATGATGGACTCCGCCGAGAAAGGCAAAGCCTACGATCAGGCGATAATGCCGATCCAGATGGTCTCCCAGGTACCGTACTTCCAGCGCGAAGAACGCCGGGCGCTGCTGCCCTCCATTACCCTTAAAGAAGTGCTCGACTACCGCGCCAACCTGAAAACCAAGGGGCGTCCTGAACTGATGGTGATCGGCAATATGACCGCCGATGCCGCCACGACGCTGGCCCGCCAGATCCAACAGCAGCTGGGCGCTGACGGCAACGAATGGTGCCGTAACAAAGATGTGGTGGTGAACCGGCAGCAGCTGGCGATCTTCAACAAAGCGGGCAACAGCACCGACTCCGCGCTGGCCGCAGTGTTCGCGCCGCCCAATGTCGATGAGTTCAGCAGCACCGCCGCCAGCACTCTGCTGGGGCAGATCGTTCAGCCATGGTTCTACAACCAGCTGCGTACTGAAGAGCAGCTTGGCTACGCGGTCTTTGCCTTCCCGATGAACGTGGGGCGCCAGTGGGGTATGGGCTTCCTGCTGCAGAGCAGCGATAAGCAGCCAGCCTTCCTCTGGCAGCGGTTCCAGGCCTTCTTCCCCACCGCGGAGGCGAAGCTGCGGGCGATGAAGCCGGAAGAGTTTGCCCAGCTCCAGCAGGCGGTGATAAGCCAGATGCTGCAGGCGCCGCAGACGCTGGGCGATGAAGCCTCGAAACTGAGCAAAGATTTCGATCGCGGTAATATGCGTTTTGATTCACGTGATAAAGTAGTGGCTCAGATTAAACTGCTGACGCCGCAAAAACTTGCCGACTTCTTCCATCAGACGGTGGTGGATCCGCAGGGCATGACGATACTGTCCCAGATTTCCGGTAGCCAGAATGGCAAAGCGGACTATGCCCAGCCGAAAGGCGGCAAAGTGTGGGAAAATGTCAGCGCATTGCAGCAATCCCTACCCCTGATGCGAGAGAATGAATGACCGACACCGCTGAGTCTTTGGATCCCCTGCGCTTGCCCCTGACGGGCGAGCGCCTGATAGAAGCCTCTGCGGGCACCGGAAAAACCTTTACCATCGCCGCGCTGTATCTGCGGCTGCTGCTGGGGCTGGGCGGCGAGTCCGCCTATCCCCGCGCCATCAGCGTTGAAGAGCTGCTGGTGGTGACCTTTACCGAAGCGGCGACCGAAGAGCTGCGTGGGCGTATCCGCAGCAACATCCACGAACTGCGCATCGCCTGCCTGCGCGGCGAATCTGACAACCCGCTCTACAGCGCGCTGCTGGCGGAGATCGCCGACAAAGACGACGCCGCGAAGACCCTGCTGCTGGCCGAGCGGCAAATGGACGAGGCGGCGGTATTCACCATCCACGGCTTTTGCCAGCGGATGCTGAGCCTCAACGCCTTCCAGTCGGGCATGCTGTTCGAGCAGCAGCTGATTGAGGATGAATCCCGCCTGCGCTATCAGGCCTGCGCCGACTTCTGGCGTCGCCACTGCTATCCCCTGACCCGCGATATCGCGGCGGTGATCCACGATGTCTGGAAAGGGCCGCGCGATCTGCTGAAGTCCCTTGACCGCTGGCTGCAGGGCGAAGCGCCGCAGCTCAAGTCACCGCCAGCCGCTAACGAGACGCTGGCCGAGCGCCATCAGCAGATCATCAGCCGCATTGACTCGCTTAAGCAGCAGTGGCGTGAGCAGGTGGGTGAGATCGAAGGCGTGCTGGAAAATTCCGGCCTTGACCGGCGGAAGTTCAATCGCGGCAATCAGGGCAAGTGGATTGAGAAAGTGAACGCCTGGGCGCAGGAAGAGACGTTGAGCTACCAGCTGCCCGACGCGCTGGAGAAATTTGCCCAGTCGTTTCTGTACGAGCGCACTAAAGCCGGCGGCGAACCGCCGGTACATCCGTTGTTTAGCGCCGTTGAGACGCTGCTGTCCTCGTCGCTCACGCTCACCGATCTGGTGCTGGCGAGAGCAATGGTCGAGATCCGCGATGCGGTCGCGCGCGAAAAGCGCCGCCGCGGCGAGCTGGGGTTTGACGATATGCTCAGCCGGCTTGACGAGGCGCTGCGCGGCGACAGCGGCGAGGCGCTGGCCAGCGCCATTCGCCAGCGTTTTCCGGTGGCGATGATCGATGAATTTCAGGACACCGACCCCCAGCAGTACCGAATTTTTCGCCGTATCTGGCGCCAGCAGCCGGAGACGGCGCTGCTGCTGATCGGCGACCCAAAACAAGCCATCTACGCTTTTCGCGGCGCCGATATCTTTACCTATATGAAGGCGCGCGGCGACGTTGCCGCGCACTACACCCTCGATACCAACTGGCGCTCCTCGCCGGGCATGGTCGGCAGCGTCAACCGCTTGTTCAGCCTCAGCGATAACCCCTTTATGTTTCGCGAGATCCCCTTCCTGCCGGTGAAGGCAGCGGCAAAGAACCAGGGACTGCGCTTTAGCGTTGACGCGGCGGACGTACCTGCGATGAACGTCTGGCTGATGCCCGGCGACACCGTCGGGTCTGGCGATTATCAGACGTTTATGGCGCAGCTCTGCGCCACGCAGATCCGCGACTGGCTGAGCGCCGGCCAGCAGGGGCGCGCGCTGCTGTGGCGTGGGGAAACCTCGCGCCCGGTGCAGGCTTCGGATATCACGGTGCTGGTGCGCAACCGGCTGGAGGCGGCACAGGTGCGTGAAGCGCTGCAGACGCTGGGCATCCCCTCGGTCTACCTCTCCAACCGCGACAGCGTTTTTGAGACGCTGGAGGCCCAGGAGCTGCTCTGGCTGCTGCAGGCGGTGCTGGCCCCGGAGCGGGAAAATACCCTGCGCAGCGCGCTGGCGACCTCCATGTTTGGCCTGACCGCGCTGGATATTGAAAACCTGAACCAGGACGAGCAGGCATGGGACGCGCTGGTAGAGGAGTTCAGCGAATACCGCCAGATCTGGCGGCAGCGAGGGGTGATGCCGATGCTGCGGGCGTTGATGACGGCCCGGCATATCGCCGAGAATCTGCTGGCGACCCGCGGCGGCGAGCGGCGCTTAACCGACATTCTGCACATCAGCGAATTGCTGCAGGAGGCGGCCAGCCAGCTGGAAAGCGAGCATGCCCTGGTGCGCTGGCTGGCGCAGCACATCGCCGAGCCGGACAGCAACGCCGCCAGCCAGCAGATGCGTCTCGAAAGTGATAAGCACCTGGTGCAAATTGTCACCATTCACAAGTCAAAAGGGCTGGAATACCCCCTGGTCTGGCTGCCGTTTATCGCCCGGTTTCGTAAACAGGACCAGGCGTTTTACCACGATCGCGAGACGTTCGCGGCGGTGCTGGATCTGGGCCAGGATGAATCCAGCCTCGAGCTGGCGGAGGCGGAACGGCTGGCGGAAGATCTGCGCTTGTTGTACGTCGCCCTGACCCGCGCGGTCTGGCACTGCAGCCTCGGTGTGGCGCCGCTCAGCAGCCGGAAATCCGGCAACAGCGATTTTCATCTCAGCGCGCTGGGGCGTTTGCTGCAGGCAGGTGAAGCCATGGACGCCGCCGGGCTGGCTGCGCAGCTGGCAGACTTCTGTCAGGGCGAGATTGCATTACAGAGACCGGGCGAGCTGGATCTCACCCCGTGGCAGGCGCCCGCGGCGACCATCCCCCCGCTGTCGGCGCGTGAGCTACAGCGCCGTATCGCCGACGACTGGCGGGTGACCAGCTACTCCGGGCTGCAGCAGCATGGTTTCAGCGGCGGGCAGGATCTGCTGCCGCGTCTGGATGTCGATGCCGCCGGCGTCGGTGAAGTGGTGGAAGAGCCGCAGTTGACTCCGCACCAGTTCCCGCGCGGCGCCGCGCCGGGGACCTTCCTGCACAGCTTGTTTGAGGAGCTGGACTTCACCCAGCCGGTGCCGGACGGATGGATGGCGGAGAAGCTGCAGCTGAGCGGGTTTGACGCGCAGTGGGCGCCGGTGCTGACCGACTGGCTGGGGGGCGTGCTGAAGACCCGCCTGCCGGGGCCGGATATCGCGCTCAATCAGCTTGCGGCGCGGGATAAACAGGTGGAGATGGCGTTTTACCTGCCCATCGCCCAGCTGCTGACGGCGGAGCGCCTTGACGCGCTTATCCGCCAGTACGATCCCCTCTCCGCCGACACGCCGCCGCTGGATTTCCGCCAGGTGCGCGGCATGCTGAAGGGCTTTATCGATCTGGTCTTCCGCCACGAAGGCCGCTATTACCTGCTGGATTACAAATCCAACTGGCTGGGGGAAGATCGCGAGGCCTATACCCGGCCGGCGATGGAGCAGGCGATGCGTGCCCACCGCTACGATCTACAGTATCAGCTGTATAGCCTGGCGCTGCACCGCTATCTGCGCCACCGGCTGGCCGATTATGACTATGACCGCCACTTCGGTGGCGTGATTTATCTCTTCCTGCGCGGCATGGACGGGCAGGAGGGGGGGCAGGGGATCTTCACCACCCGGCCGGTGAGACCGCTGATTGACGGTCTGGATCAGCTTTTTGCCGGAGAAACGCAGGAGGAGGCCTCATGACTTTCGAACAACTACTGCTGGCCGCGGTGGAGCAGCGTCTGCTGCGGCCGCTGGACGTCCAGTTTGCCCTGATGGTGGCGCAAAACGACCCGCCGGCGGTCAAGCTGGCAGCGGCGTTACTGAGCCGGGATGCCGGCGAGGGGCACGTCTGCCTGCCGCTCTCGCGGCTGAGCGGCGACGAGGCGCTGAGCGGAAAAGCGGGGGAGATCCGCGATCGGCTGCTGGCCGAAGCCGGCGCGCCGGAGGACTGGCCCGCGCTGCTGCTCGCGTCGTCGGCGGTAAGCTGCGGCGATGCCCCGGCGCCGATGATTTTGTGCGGCGACCGGCTCTACCTGAACCGGATGTGGCGCAACGAGCTGACCGTCGCCCGCTTCTTCAATGACGCCAACCGGGTGCTGGAGATGGATGAGGCGCGGCTGGCGGCCACCCTGAATGCGCTGTTTCCCGCCACTGGCGAAACCGACTGGCAAAAAGTGGCCGCGGCGGTGGCGCTGACCCGCCGCATATCGGTGATCTCCGGCGGTCCCGGGACCGGGAAGACCACCACCGTGGCGAAGCTTCTGGCGGCGCTGATCCAGATTGACGACAGTCCACGCTGTCGTATTCGCCTCGCAGCGCCGACCGGTAAAGCGGCAGCGCGCCTGACCGAATCGCTGGGGGCGGCACTGAGAAAGCTGCCGCTGACCGACGCGCAGAAAGCGTTAATTCCCACCGAGGCCAGCACGCTGCATCGTCTGCTCGGCGCCCAGCCCGGCAGCCAGCGCATGCGCTATCATGCCGGCAACCCGCTGCATCTGGACGTGCTGGTGGTGGATGAAGCCTCGATGATTGACCTGCCGATGATGTCGCGGCTTATCGACGCGCTGCCGGCTCACGGGCGGGTGATTTTCCTTGGCGATCGCGACCAGCTGGCCTCCGTGGAAGCCGGGGCGGTACTGGGCGACATCTGCGCCTGGGCAAGCTCGGGTTACACCGCCGCACGGGCGCAGGAGCTGACCCGGCTGACCGGTTCGCCGGTGCCTGCGGGCGAGGGGACTATCGCCGGCGCGCTGAGAGACAGCTTGTGCCTGCTGCAAAAGAGCTATCGCTTCGGCAGTCACTCCGGTATCGGGAGCCTGGCGCGGGCGGTGAACGCTGGTGCGCGCGCGGAGGTGAAGGCCACGCTGCGCCAGCCGTTTGACGATATCGCGCTTCATCCCCTCAGCACGACTGACGAGTACGAGGCCATGCTCGGCGCGGCCCAGCAGGGCTATGAGCGCTACCTGCAGCTGCGCCGCGAGCGGGCCGAACCGCAGGCCATGCTGGCCGCTTTCAGCGAATTCCAGCTGCTGTGCGCGCTGCGCGAAGGGCCGTACGGCGTGAGCGGCGTCAATGAGCGGCTGGAGCAGCGGCTCAACCGCCAGCGGGCGATCGCCCTGCCGCGCCACTCCCGCTGGTATGACGGCCGACCGATCATGATATCGCGCAACGACAGCGCGCTGGGGCTGTTTAACGGCGATATCGGCATTGCGCTGGAGCGCAACGGCGAGCTGCGGGTGTGGTTCCTGATGCCCGACGGCGCCATCAAGTCGGTACAGCCGAGCCGCCTGCCGGAGCATGATACCGCCTGGGCGATGACCGTGCATAAATCGCAGGGCTCGGAGTTCGAACATGCGGCGCTGATCCTGCCGGCGCGCAGCGTCCCGCTGGTGACGCGCGAACTGGTCTATACCGCCATCACCCGCGCGAAACAGCGCTTGTCGCTCTATGCCGACGAGCAGGTACTCTCCCAGGCCATTGTGACGCGAACCGAACGGCGCAGCGGTCTGGCGGAGATCTTTGCCGGGCGCGAAGCCCCCTGAGACGCCGCGTCCGGGCGATAGGGACAAGGGTGACCCCCGTCTCGGACTGGCGAAGGATCAGTAGCTGAAGAACAGGGGGATGAGCCAGAACACCGATATCGAGTTCATGGCACAAAAATAGGCCCCATAGCGCATGGGGAGTGATGTCGTTGAGAGATCGGCAATAACGATAACAACCAGTGAAATTAGCAGATTGGCTATCGACATGACGATGAACAGCAACACCACCATCAGCCCGGCCGCCATGGCGCCGGATGAGGGGCCTCCGCTACCCGCCATAATCATTATCAGCAACAGCGCCCAGGGATAGAGGGAAATGACCAGCACGATGTTTTTGATGTTTCTGATCACCCAGTTGGGCTGCTTTTTCTTAGCCATTATCAGTCCTTAGCGTAATGAATGATTTATCGTGTGTTTCGCCTGAATCATGATGACGGAGGGGCGCTTTAAGGTCATATGGCCAGCAGTCCGAGCCACCATAGTGATATCGAATTCATCGCGAAAAAGCGGACTGTCGCGCCGCCGGCCAGCGGTGGAGTGGAACAGCGGGCACAAAAAATGACCAGCGAGGAGATGAGGAAATTAATGCCGGATGTCAGGGCCAGCAGAAATAATATCGCGATGGCGGCGCCGAGCGCGGCATAGCCGTGCTGATGATGGCGCTGGTTATCCCAGAGCAGCAAAATCAACAGCAACCACGGATAGAGGGCGACCGCGGTGGTGATGAGGTTGATATGTCTGACCAGCCAGTTCGGTTTGGTTTCCATTCTTTAAGCGATCCTTGCAGGGTGGGTAGCGGCCGTTGCGCCAGTCGACCTCCTGTCGACAGCCTGTAGCATATCGTTGGGCCAGCGTTAAAGGAATGGTCTGCGTGGAAACCAGGAATTTCGCCCGCGTGCCGCACACTGTGCCCGCGCGAAGCGATGCTGGAGAGCGGCCGGGAATAAGGCGATAAACGCCGCTTTTTCCCGGGCCGTTAAAAAGGGTAGGGAAGGGCTTAGGCGAGGTCGGCCATCAGCACCTTCGACCGGCGCTGATAGTTATACATCTGCTTTTTACTCTCCGGCAGCAGGTCAATATCCACCGGCGTGAAGCCGCGCTCCTGGAACCAGTGAATGCTGCGGGTGGTTAGTACGAACAGCTTGCTCAGCCCCATCTGCCTGGCCTGGGCGGCAATACGCTCCAGCAGCACCTCACCCCGTGACGAACTCCGGTAATCCGGATGCACCGCCACGCAGGCCATTTCGCCGATCTTCTCTTCCGGGAAAGGATAGAGGGCGGCGCAGGCAATAGTGGTGTTATCGCGCTGAATAATGGTGAATTTGTCGATTTCCATTTCCAGCTGCTCGCGAGAGCGGCGCACCAGGATGCCCTGCTGCTCAAGCGGGCTTATCAGCTCAAGAATACCGCCGATATCATTGATGGTTGCCCGACGGATTTGCTCCGCGCTCTCCATGACGATCTGAGTGCCGATGCCGTCGCGTGAAAACAGTTCCTGCAGCAGTGCGCCATTTTCCTGATAGCTGATCAGGTGGCAGCGCCGCACGCCGCTGCGGCAGGCCTTCACCGCCCCGCGCAGGAAGCGCACGGTACCGGAGTTATAATCTTCATCTGCCTCCAGCTCTTCGACGCGGGCCTGCGCCTCATTAGGGAACAGTTCGGAGACAATTTCTCCCGCCTGGTTGTACACTCCCTGCGACGAACAGAAACCGATCATTTTCTCCGCCTTCAGTTTGATAGCCAGCTGGGTGGCGATCTCTTCCGAAGTCAGGTTAAAGCTCTCGCCGGTGACCGACACCGCGACCGGCCCCATCAGCACAATGGCGCCGCTGTCGAGCTGACGATGAATCGCCTCTTCATCAATGCGGCGAATACGCCCACTGTGGCAATAATCGACGCCGTCATCGACGCCCAGCGGCTGGGCAATGATAAAGTTGCCGCTGACGACGTTGATATGGGCTCCCTGCAGCGGGGTGTTGTTGAGGCTCATCGACAGACGGGCGGTGATCTCCAGCTGCAGCATGCCCGCCGCCTGCTTCACCAGCTCCAGCGTTTTGGCGTCAGTCACTCGCGTCTGCTTGTGATAGATCGGCTCGTGATGGTGCTCGGCGAGGTTCGCGTCAATCTGCGGGCGGGCGCCATAGACCACCACCAGGCGAATGCCCAGGCTATGCAATAACCCTATATCATTGACAATATTAGAAAAATTCTCATGCTCAATGGCTTCGCCGCCCAGCATGATGACAAACGTTTTTCCCCGATGGGCATTAATATAGGGAACAGAATGGCGGAATCCTTCTACCAGTTCAGTGCGACGTTCCTTCACCATGACAAACCCTCAATGCATGATTATTCGTAATTATTGTATTTTTATTCTGTTTTGCCGTTAAACGCAAGTGCCAATTTTAGGCTAATTCGCGAAAAACATGTGACCCGGCGCAGGGTGTCAATGAATGTTTACCCTTTTATAGATGACAGGTTATATGCCTTTCGTTAAAGTTTCTGGTCAATCTGTTTGTTTTGGGTACAAATGCGTTTTTATTGCTTGGGAGTGGCATGTCGGGAAACAACTCAGGATTAAGCCGTCGCCGTCTGTTGCAGGGCGCGGGCGCCATGTGGTTAATGAGCGTGAGCCCTGTAGGGCTGGCTGCCGATGCGCGAGTGGTCGCCGTTCGCGTCTGGCCAGCATCGACCTACACGCGCGTCACGGTAGAATCGAATCATGTGCTGAAATACCGGCAGTTTGCCCTCAGTAATCCGGAACGAGTGGTAGTGGATCTGGAAGGGGTTAACCTGAACTCTGTGCTGAAAGGCATGGGCGGCCAGATCCGCGCTGACGATCCCTTTATTAAGTCCGCCCGCGTGGGCCAGTTTGATCCACAAACCGTGCGCATGGTCTTTGAGCTCAAGCAGAACGTCAAGCCGCAGCTGTTTGCCCTCGCGCCGGTGGCCGGCTTTAAAGAGCGTCTGGTGATGGACCTCTACCCCGCCAACGCCACCGATGTTCAGGATCCGCTGCTGGCGCTGCTCGAGGATTACAACAAAGGCGACCTGGAGCGTCAGGTGCCGCCGGCGCAAAGCGGACCACAGCCGGGCAAAGCCGGGCGTGACCGGCCGATTGTCATTATGCTCGATCCCGGACACGGCGGCGAAGACTCCGGCGCCGTGGGAAAGTATCGCACCCGCGAAAAAGACGTGGTGCTGCAGATTGCCCGCCGCCTGCGGGCGTTAATCGACAAAGAAGGCAATATGAAGGCCTATATGACCCGCAACGAAGATGTGTTCATCCCGTTGAAAGTGCGTGTCGCGAAGGCGCAGAAGCAGCGCGCCGACCTGTTCGTGTCGATTCACGCCGATGCCTTTACCAGCCGCCAGCCCAGCGGCTCCTCAGTGTTTGCCCTCTCCACCAAGGGGGCCACCAGTACCGCGGCAAAATATCTCGCCCAGACGCAGAACGCCTCGGATCTGATCGGTGGGGTCAGCAAGAGCGGCGACCGCTATGTCGATCACACCATGTTCGACATGGTGCAGTCCCTCACCATCGCTGACAGCCTCAAATTTGGCAAGGCGGTGCTGGAGAAAATGGGCAATATCAATAACCTGCACAAGAACCGGGTAGAACAGGCGGGCTTTGCGGTGCTGAAGGCGCCTGACATCCCCTCGATTCTGGTGGAGACGGCGTTTATCAGTAACGTGGAAGAAGAGCGGAAACTGAAAACGGCCAAATTCCAGCAGGAGGTGGCCGAGTCGATCCTCGCCGGGATTAAAGCCTACTTTGCCGACGGCGCGACGCTGGCCCGCCGCGGATAACCACACAGGAAAGGGACATGGCCTTACTGAAAAGCGCCCATGGCGGTAACACCCGCGAGGCCGCCGCCCTGCTGGGCATTGCGCCCGGCGAGCTGCTGGATTTTAGCGCCAACATCAATCCGCTGGGGATGCCCGCCTCGCTCAGGCAGGCGATCATCGACAACCCAGGCTGCGCCGAACGCTACCCTGACGTCGAGTATCAACAGCTGCATCAGGCGCTGGCTGCCCACCATCAGCTGCCGGCGGCGCAGATCCTCGCCGGCAACGGCGAAACTGAATCGATCTTCACCCTCGTCCACGGCCTTAAGCCGCGACGGGCGATGATCGTCATTCCTGGTTTCGCGGAGTACCGGCGGGCGCTGCAGACGGTGGACTGCGAAGTAGTGGAGTATGCCCTGCGGGAGTGCGATGGCTGGCAGCTGACTGACGCCATCCTCGATGCCCTGACTCCGGCGCTGGACTGCCTGTTTCTTTGCACCCCGAACAACCCCACCGGCCTGCTGCCGGAGCGGGGCCTGCTGGAAGCCATTGCGCAGCGCTGCCGGGCCCTGAATATCAGCCTGATCCTCGATGAGGCCTTTCTTGATTTTATGCCCGACCAGCCGGGATTTATTCCCCTGCTGGCGCAGTACCCGCACGTCTGGGTTCTGCGCTCGCTCACCAAATTTTATGCTATTCCGGGGCTGCGTCTCGGCTATCTGCTCAACGCTGACGCGCAGGCAGTGGCCCGACTGCGCGAGCGACAAATGCCGTGGTCCATCAATGCCTATGCCGCCCTGGCCGGAGAGATCATCCTCCAGGACCGGGCGTATCAGCGGGCCACCTGGCAATGGCTGCAGGAGGAGGGGGCGCGTTTCTGTTCACGACTGAAAGAGATTACCGGGCTGACCGTGTGGCCCGGGCGTGCTAACTACCTGTTCTCGCGCTGCGACAGGCAAGGGCTTGACCTGCAATACGCCCTGTTGCGCCAGCATGTGCTGATCCGCAGCTGCGCCAACTACCCGGGGTTGGATAGCCGTTATTTCCGGGTGGCGATCCGTAGCGCCAGCGAAAACGACCAGCTGCTGGCGGCGCTGCGCCGGGCGCTGGCCTGAGGCCTACTGCAGGGTGACGCCCCCGGGCACCATCGCCAGCAGATGCTGCTGCGGCCAGTGGGCGGCGATGTCGCTCTCTGCCAGCCGCCATTGGAGAAATTCGACGTCATGACGACGGCGGTCCAGCAGCAGGCCGACGACGCTGCCGCTGTGCGCTACATTAAGGCCATACAATCCTGCGCTTTCCACCAGTTGCAGTAGCGCGTCAAACCCCGGTTTGGGCAACAGCTGCTGGCTGGCGACGGCGCTGATGGTCGCCGCTTCGCCCAGCAGCTGTGGGCTGCCGCAATGGCAGGCCTGCTGTACTTTCTCCCACGCCAGCTGCAGCCGGGAGGCGTTAGCCAACAGACCCGCCTCGCGCGGCAGCTGGTGGTAGTCGGTGGTGCGCAGCGTCAGCGGGCTCTCCAGTACTAACAGGTCGAGCGCTGGCGGAGGGGGACAGGCGATTTGCGTGGCGGCGGTATTATGGTCGAACAGCGTCAGCTGGCGAAACAGGGTGCTGTCGGTAGGCTCCAGCGCGACGCACAGGCGCGCCAGCGTCGGCTCATCCAGTAGATGGCCCAGATGATGGGCGGTGGCGACGGCGGTGGCAGCGATATCGGCGGTGCTGCTGGCCATCCCTTTGGCCACCGGGATCGTCGAGTGCAGGGTAATGCGGATCTGCTGGCTCAGCCCTGGAGGATAGCCCCAGTGGGCCAGCAGCTGGTCGACCATTGCTCGCGACAGCGGCCGCTCATCCTTTCGCGGCACCCCGGTCTCGACCTCGACGGTGCTGTACCAGTCCACCGGGCAGGAGACCAGCTTTTCGCTGCCGAGGATCCAGCCCTGGATAAGTTCTCCGCACGAGGCGGGACATTGTGCAACTGCCACGTTTTCACCTTTCCGCTTACCTTCGCCAGGGCGCATAGTGGCATGGCGACCCGCCGGTTACCATGATTCTCCGCAAGAGGAGGTACGTCGTTTATGCCGACACCGCCAGCTCGCGCGCCTGCGGCAATGCAAGACGCATGACGTCGCGGGCAATCATTAGCTCTTCATTGGTGTTGATCACCGCGACTTTGACCAGCGCATTATCCGCCTGAATAAAGGTCGCGCTCCGCTGGTTTTTCTCGTCGTCCAGCGCGAGGCCGAGAAAGTGCAAATTGCGGCAGATCGTCGCCCGCGCCCGGGCGGAATTCTCGCCTATGCCGCCGGTAAAAATCAGCGCGTCCAGACCTCCCATCTGCATGATATAGCTGCCGATAGTCGCGCGAATGCGTTCGGCAAACAACGACAGCGCCAGTGCCGCCCGTTCGTTGCCGGCGTCGGCTGCCTGTTCAACGTCGCGGTAATCAGAGGACACGCCGGAGACGCCAAGCAGCCCAGATTCATTATTCAGCAGCTGGTTGAGCTGCTGGGCGGATTTCCCTTCTTTCTCCACCAGCCAGGGAAGAATCGACGGATCGATATCGCCGCTGCGGGTGCCCATCATCACTCCGGACTGCGGGGTAAAGCCCATTGAGGTATTCACCGACTGCCCGCCTTTGATGGCGCAGACGCTGCAGCCATTGCCCAGATGGCAGCTCACTACCCGCAGGGCGCTCAGCGGTACGCCCAGCTTTTCCGCCAGCGTGCTGCTGACATAGTGATGGCTGGTGCCGTGAAAACCGTAGCGGCGAATGCCCAGCTCGGCGTAATAGCGCCAGGGCAGGGGATAGAGCCAGGACTCCGGCGCCAGGGTCTGGTGAAAAGCGGTATCAAAAACCGCCACCGCCGGTACCGCCGGCAGCAGCTGGCGAAAGAGACGAATGCCCAGCGCATTGACCGGGTTATGCAATGGCGCCAGCTCCGCCAGGCGTTCGATCTCCCGCAGGGTGTCGTCGCAGACCAGCGCGGCGTCTTTGAAGCGTTCGCCGCCGTGGGCGACGCGGTGGCCAACACCGTCTATCTCCTGCAGGCTGCTCAGGATCCCGCGGCCGGTCAGCGCCTCCAGCAGCAGCGTCACTGCCTCGTGGTGATCGGCGATGGGCAGCGTCTCCTGCCATTTCTGCGCCGGCGTTTTCAGCGTAAAGCGGGCCTCGGGCAGGCCGATACGTTCGATCAATCCCTGACAGATCAACGCCCCCTGCGGCATGTTAAGCAACTGAAACTTCAGGGAAGAGCTGCCGGCGTTAATCGCCATTATTTTATATGACATTGATATTCCTCTGTATTCAGGCAGGCGAGCAGGTCATCAAGCCCGTCACCGGTTAACGCGCTGGTGATAAAGATATGTTCGGCTCCTGCCGCCTCGAGCCATGCCCGGACCTGTTCCAGACGGGGCGGAGCGGCCAAATCGGCTTTGGTGATCACCCCGATAACCGGGCGGTTCATTGGGGCGGTAAACCCCGGAGAAAAGGGTGACCAGGGCGCATCGGCATTCAGCACCAGCGCGATGACATCGGCCTCGCAGGCGCTGGTTAACAGCGCGCTGTACAGGCAGCGGTTTTCCAGATATTCCCCGGGGGTGTCGATTGCGGCCGGCGTCCAGACGATGGCCTGCGTTTTTTGATAACGCAGCGTTTCGCCACGCAATACCTGGGTCAACGAGGTTTTGCCGCACTGGCTGGGTCCGATAAGCATCAGGCGTTTCATGGGCTCAGGTCCGGGTAATTGGGCAGGCGGTGAAGCGCATCAGCTCACCAAGGGTGCGTGTGACCTGCCTGAGCGCGTACTCCACCGCGGAGACATCGCCGGTCAACACCACCGCGCCGGTGAAGCGATCGAGAAAGCCGATCTCCACCGCGCCGGATTTGGTGGCGATGTCGCAGGCGATAATTGATGCCTCACTGGGGGTAATAGTAAGGATGCCGATAGCGGAGACCGCGTCCGGCAGGCCCAGCTTTTTGAACAGATCTTTGCCCGGATTGGCGATGAGATGCGCCAGAGTGACCTGTTTACCCGGGACATACTCCTGGATCATGCGTTCGGTAGGGGTTTGCGGTTCCATTATCCCTCCATCAGCTGTTGCCACAGCGCGTCGTGTGGTCGCGGGAGCACTGCCCGGTAAACCAGTAATCCTTTCTCGCCTGCGCTGTCGCTGGCCACCGTGACGGCGTTGTCGACATCAGCGATATCGCCAGCTACCACCATGTAACACTTGCCGCCGATACCGAACGCCATATGGACGCGCACCAGGGTGACGTTGGCCGCTTTCACCGCGCGGTCGGCGGCGCTGATGCACGCCGCCACGCTCCAGGTTTCGACGATCCCCGCCGCCTGACGCTGCTCGACCACGTTGAGGCCGCTGATCGCCGGCAGTACGCTGGGGTGAATGTTGGCCAGCACCAGGCTGTCCACCAGCATTTCCCCGGCGCGCGCGGTACCGGCGGCGATTGCCTGCTGCACGGCGCCGACGTCGCCGCCGAGCATCAGCAGGTATTTTCCGGGACAAAGGGTTCTGCAGAGCAGGAGCTGTACGTTCGCACTTTTCAGCATGACGTCGCCTAACTCTATGCCCCTGGCGATGCTGGTCAGTTCTAAAATTCCGATAGCCTGGGTCATGATTAACCTCTTACAAGCGTAATGGCCTGCTCCGTGATGGCGGAGACCAGGCCGTCAATACTGGCGTGTACCGGCGCGCCGAGGGCGTCGGCAGGGATATCTGCCAGCAGCTGGCCACGCGTCACCTGTTCTCCCGGCGCGACGCAGGGCACGGCGCTGATGCCGATATGCTGGCGCAGGGGCAGGGTGACGCAGGTCACCCCCGGTTCGACCGCCGTTAGCGGCGCCTCCTGATACCAGGGATCAAGCCCCAGCTTGCTAATGAGCCGTTTGACCGGCACCAGGCGATGCTTCGCCATCTCGTCCGCCGGACGCAACGGTCCTTCGTAGCGCAGATTTTTCGCCCTCAGTTCACGTTTCAACAGACGGTTGATGCGCATGGGTGAAATACCCACCGGGCAGGCGACGCTCTCGCAAACGTTGCACTCCGAACAGGTCAGGGCGCTGAGCAGCAGCGATGGGGTGGCCGCCTGGCGATAGTTCACCGCCCGCACCAGCAGATGAGGGGAAAGCTCATGACCGATCAGGTGCCGGGGGCATAAATCTGTGCATAAACGGCACTGTTCACAGACGGTGCGGGCGATGGCGAGCAGCGTTCGCTCATCCTGCCGCCGTCGCTGGATCAGTGGATGATTGCCCGGGAGTACCAGCAGCCCACCGGTGGTTTTGGTGACCGGTGTCTCCAGGGAGGTAATAAGCGAGCCCATCATCGGTCCGCCGTTGATAAACCCTGGATCGTCAACCGTCGCGCCGCCGGCCAGATCCAGCACCTCGCGCAGCGACATGCCCAGCGGTACGGTCAGCGTCAGCGGACGGGCGACGGCGCCATTGACGGTCAACGTCCGGCGAGTCACCGGATAGCCCTGCTCCACGGCTCTGGCGATATTGAGTACCGTCTGCACGTTATTGACCACCACGCCGACGCTGACCGGCAGCGCGGCAGGCGGCACGCGGCGCCCCGTTGCCAGCCAGATAGTGAGCACCTCATCCCCGGCCGGATAGACGTCAGGCAGAATATGCAGCCGGGCCCATTCCGGGAGCCGCGGGGTTAAGGCCGCAATCGCCGCAGCATATTTCGCCTTCAGGGCAATGATCCCTTCCCGGGCACCGGTGGCGGTCATCGCGTAACCCAGGCCGCGAATCAGTCGGTCAGCCTGTTGCGCCATCAGCTGTTGATCAACCTTCAGCATCGGTTCGCATTCGGCGGCGTTCACCAGCACGGTGTCCACCTGGGCCTGCAGTTTGATGTGGGTCGGAAAGCCTGCGCCACCGGCTCCCACGACGCCGGCAGCCCGGACGCGCTCGCGGATCTCCGCCGCGTCCATGTCTGGTAGTGGCACTATCGCTTCACTCATTGCAGGCTCTCCAGCAGTTGCGCAATGGCCGCGCCATCGGCCGGGCGCGGGTTGGTGCGCAGGGTGGCGTCGGCCAGCGCGGCCGGCACCATGGCGGGAATTCGCGATAAGAACAGGGGATATTTTTCCTGCAAGGCGCCCTTGAGGGTGGGAATGGCACACTGTTGTTTCAGCATTTCCACCGCGGCGATCAGCGCCTGGAAAGCCTCCTGCTCGCCAGCTTCGGGCGGGCAGAACCGGCAGGCCCTGGCCAGGCGCGCATAGCGCTTCGCCGCTCGCGGCTCGCCGGCGTTGAAGCGGATCACTGCGGTCAGCAGCAGCGCGTTGGCCAGGCCATGGGGGAGGTGAAACTGGCCGCCAAGCTGATGGGCGATAGCATGATTGAGCCCAAGGCCAGCCTGGCTAAAGGCCATGCCGGCAAGGGTTGAGGCATTGTGCATTTTACTGCGGGTCGCGACGCAGTCGCCATGGCGAACCGCAACGGGCAGGGCGCGAAACACCAGCCTGGCGGCTTTTTCCGCCAGCGCATCGGTAAAGTCGGTGGCCTGCGGCGATACCCATGCCTCAAGCGCGTGGGTTAGCACGTCCAGCCCGGTATGGGCTGTGATCGTGGGCGGTACGCTGACCACCAGCGTCGGGTCGAGGATCGCCATGTCGGGACAGAGTGCCTCATGGAACAGCGGGTACTTGATCCCTTTTTCCGGGTCGCTGATGACGCAGGCGCTGGTTACTTCCGAACCGGTACCGCTGGTGGTGGGGATCGCCACGCAGGTGTCGACAGGCAGCCCGCCCTGCTGACTGAACCAGACGATAGCCTTGGCGGCGTCCATTGCTGAGCCGCCGCCGAAGCCGATCACCACCTGTGGACGCAGGGAATGCATCTGCGCTATCCCTTTCGCTACGGTGTGAATGGTCGGATCCGGCGTAATATCGCTGAACACGCTGACGCGGTTGCTGGCGGGCAGCGCGGCGCGCAGCCGGTCAAGCAGCGGTGAGCGAGCCAGGAAGCCGTCGCAGACGATCCAGATGTGCTGATGGCTAAAGCGCTGCAGCGCGGCCAGGCTGCCCGGGCCGCTGTAGAGGCGCGTTTGCAGAGAAAAGGTGTGCATGGCGCCCCCGGTTAGCGAATGGAAAAACCGTTAGTTAACACGCAGCGCCGCAGGCGGGCGAACGTCCGTGCGGAGGTGGTGCCTTCTCCGGTTGGTGTGGCGATGGTGAAGGTGGTAAACCCTTCGCCCCCGACGCCGATTCCTGCGTAAGACGGGCCATTTTTGACAAAGATGGAGGTCTGTAGCGTGCGTGCCGCCAGATTGAGCCGCGAGACATTCTGCGAATGCATGGTGGCGGTGTGGTGCAGACCCTCCTCGACGTGCAGGGCCAGCGCCAGGGCGCTGTCAAAGTCAGCGACCCGAACGATCGGCAGCACCGGCATCAGCTGCTCGCAGGTCACCCAGGGGTCGTTCGCCTCCACCTCGGCTATCAGCAGGCGAGGGGCGCGCGACGGAACGGCGAGACCGGCCGCCGCCAGCAGCGCAGCCGGGCTTTTACCGACCAGTTTTTTATTCGCCGCGCCGTCGGGCAGGCAGACGGCGCGCAGGGTATCGGTCTCCTGTCGGCTCAGCAGCAGCGCGTCAAAATCCTGCATTTGCTGGATCAGGCGGTCAGCGACCGCGGCGACGACGATCAGGCTTTTTTCGGCGATACAGGGCAGGTTGTAATCGAAGGAGGCGCCGCTGATGATATCTTCCGCGGCTTTGACGAGATCGGCGGTTTCATCAACAATGCACGGCGGATTGCCAGCGCCAGCGCCGATCACTTTTTTACCGCTTTTCATACCCATCGCCACAATCCCAGGACCGCCGGTGATAGCCAGAACGGCAATCCGCGGGTGGGACATCATCTGCTGGGTGGCTTCAAAGGTCGGTTCGGCAACGGTTACCACCAGGTTACGGATGCCGCTGCAGCGGTAGGCGATCTCTTCGATCCTGGCGATAAGCTTTAACGAGACCTTTTTCGCGCCGGGATGAGGGCTGAAATAGACGCTATTACCTGCCGCCAGCATGCTGATACTGTTATTGATAATGGTTTCTGTTGGGTTGGTGCTGGGCGCCACGGCGCCAATGACGCCAAACGGTGAGTACTCAAACAGCACCATCCCGCCATCGCCGGTTAGGGCGTTGGTTGTGAGATCTTCAATGCCCGGTGTGTTCTCAAGGGCAGCTTTATTTTTCAGATACTTATCTTCTTTGTTGCCCATGCCCGTCTCTGTGGCGCTCTCTTCCGCCAGTGTCGCCAGCTCAGGAGCCAGCGTCTCCCGCAGGGCGCTGATAATGGCGCTACGGGTTTTTAGCGGACACTGCTGATAGCGGATAAAAGCCTGATGAGCGGCGTCGATGGCGCTGCCGACGTCACGGAAAATGCCCTGCTGATCCTGAGAGGCGATTGCAGGAGCGAGCTTTTCGCTGAGGATGGTGCGGATAAGGGTTTCCAGTTCTGCTGTATTCATTGATGTGTTCTCACGTTAATGGCCGCCATGGCAGCCTGTGCAATAGCCATATCCTGCTCGACGCTGCCGCCGCTAATACCGAGGCCGGCTATCAGCTGGCCATCGCGCCACAGCGGATAACCGCCGCCAAAGGTGACGACTTTTCCCTGTAGATGGCTCTCCAGACCGTACACCGCAGCGCCTGGCTGTACGGTCGCCGCGAGTTCGTGGGTCGCGGTTTTCATGGCGACGGCGGTCCAGGCTTTCTTCGGCGCCAGCTCGCTACTGACCAGCAGCGCATCGGGCATTCGCCAGGTCACGGTTTCGGTGCCGTGTGCGTCAACGATGCTCACCACCACCGGCACCTGTAGCTGGCGGGCGTGTTCGATGGCCTGCCGTATAAGCTGATGCAGCTCGTGGAAGGAGAGCGAGCCGGGTTGTGCTTCGGGCGCGTCGGGCGAAAGCGACCCGCTGGCGGTCAGATAGCGGGCCGCAATCTCCGCGACGAGCCGACGCTGGTGATCGGCATGATCCTCGCCGCGCGCCAGCGCATACAGACAGTCAGATAAGCGATTCAGATAACGAAGCAGAATCTGACGGATGGTGACCTCTGCCGCCAGCTCTACCAGCCGGCGTTCCGCCCGACGGGCAACGGTGCGGGCCAGGTGCAGGCGACTGGCGGCTTCGCAGCGTCCGGGCAACACAAACTGGTGCAGCGCCGGCACGCAGGCCATCTCGCGATCGATCGTCTGCTCCAGCAGGGCAATCTCTTCGCTGCTGATATAGCGCTGGTCGGGTGATGGCTGTTCGCTGTCGCTGGCAAGTTCTGCGCTGAACCAGAAAATGTGCTGCTGCAGGGCTTCGAGCAGGGTGCGATGTTTCTCTTCAGCGACGGCGCAGACGCACAGGCTCAGTATGGCGTTCAGTTCATCCAGCGTGCCGTAAGCTTCGACGCGCGGATGCGTCTTGCTAACCCGCTGGCCGGTAAAGAGTGATGTACTGCCGGCATCGCCGGTTCGGGTATAGATAGCCACAGGCGCCCCCTTAGCGTGAAAGTGAGTCAACAATGCCCACGACGGCAAGATCGATGGCTTCATTCGGGCCACTGAAGACGTGGCGTGCGCTCGAGCCGCTGCAGAGCAGCACCAGCTCGCCGACGCCAGCGCCAACCGAATCTACCGCCACTTCATCACCGCTTGTGGCTAGAATCGGATGGTCGTCGTCCGCGCTTACCCGGCGAACCAGCAGCAGTTTTTTGCCGTTCAGTGAGGGGGACTTTTGCGTCGAGACGACGGCGCCGGTCACGCGTGCCAGATGCATAGTTCACTCCTGCTTAATTAATTGAACATGCCGCGCGACGGCCGCTTCGCGGGCGAGGGCGGTAATAATGGGGCGGCGGCGCAGTACCAGATAACCTCCGTGGAGGCGGGCTACATCGGCGTAGGTGACCACCGATGCGGCGTGAAGCCTGACGGGCTGGCCAAGCGGGTCGCTGAGCGTCAGCGGCAAGCGGGCGAGTTTTTTCACCGCCAGCGCGGGGAGCAGTGCGGGAAGCAGCGTTAGCTGTACCCGAACGCCCCAGGCCATGGCCTCATGCAACGCGCAACCGGCTGCCGTCAGCGCACGCTGGCCGGCAAGCTGCTCCAGCAGCGGTAAATCCACCTGCACGATGCGCAGCGAAGCGTGCTGGCACAGCAGGCTGTGGATATCCGCTTCGCCGAGCTGGGCCACGCTGAGCGTGGCCGTACTGAGGGCGCGACGGCGCAGGCGGGCGGCGACCTCCTCGACGATACGCTGCAGCATCTCGTGGTTCATGGCTTCGTCACCAGCCTGGCCCATGCCTGCGCAGCGTCAGCGCCTGCCGCATTAGCTTCGTCAGTATCAATATGCATCTCAAGGCGCATATCCGGGGCTACGCGGACCGCCACGTTGTCGAAGATAAGCCGCCTGTCGCTGCCTTCGATCGCCACCGCGACGCTATCGCCATGGGCGACGCGCAGGATCAACGCATCAAGCGGCGACATATGAATATGTCGCTGGGCGACGATCGTCCCGCTACGCAATTCCAGTTCGGCAAACGGGCTAATCAGGCGGATCCCCGGCGTGTCCTGCAGATTGCCGGACATGCGTAGCGGCGCGGCGATACCGAGGGTCCGGGCGTCGGTGCGTGAGATTTCCACCTGGCTGGTCTGGCGCAAAGGGCCGAGCAGGCGCACGTTATTTAATCGCCCTTTGGGGCCAACCAAAGTCACCGTCTGCTCTGCAGCATATTGTCCTGGCTGCAGCAGCGCTTTTTTCGGCTGGATGGGCTGCGCGGGAAAAAGCCTGGCGTAGTCCGCCGCCGATAAATGGATATGGCGACTGGAGATACCAATGGGGATGGGACGCTGGCGCATCTCATCCAGAACTTTGTTGACTGTCGAAGCCAGCTGTTGTTTATCCATTACGCGTCACCTCGTTTACCGGCGTGCAGGCACTGCGAGCGGGGATCGCCTTTTTGTCGCGGGCAGTGCGGGTCCAGGCACAGGTTGCAGGTCACCAGCTCCGTAGAGTGGGAGGGGGTATCTGTGGGGGCCGTGTTCTCCTCCGTCACGGCGATGTCAGGCGCGGGTGAAGGCGCCTGGACGCGGGCTGGCAGCAGGCCTTCACCAGGCCTGGCAATAACCTTCTGTGCCACCAGCCCCTGCTGCCGTTCGGCGAGTTCGGCCCCGGTCATCACCGCCGCCTGGACAGAGGCCACATCACCGGCGATCTTCACCACCATCCAGCCGGAACCGTTGGTCTTTTCCAGGGCGAGCAGCGTGATGGCGGCCGATTTCGCCATGGCGTCGGCGCAGGTGATGGCCAGAGCCAGGCCGCTGACCTCAAGTAATCCCAGTGATTGCTTCACGCGGTGCTCCTTTTTTCAGGGTCAGACAGATTTCGGCAGAATGGCCTCAACATCGCTATGTGGGCGCGGGATCACATGGCTGGACTTGACCTCGCCGACCACGCTGGCCGCCGCGCTCCCGGCGTCAACGGCGGCTTTGACCGCGCCGACGTCTCCGCGAACCATTACGGTAATCAGACCGGAGCCAATTTTTTCGTAACCAATCAACTGCACGTTGGCGGATTTCACCATTGCATCAGCGGCTTCAATGGCGCCAACCAGGCCTTTCGTTTCAACCAGTCCTAGTGCGTTATTCATACTGCGTTCTCCTGTGGATTAAGCATTGCGATCCCGAAATGGGATCCCTTTGACGAGACGAGCCGCATTGTTGCCAGTGTTTCGCCGGTCCAGCCTGTCCTGGTGATACATCAGCGAAAACAGCGGAGTTGATGCGGGTAAATTTTTGTAGTGCACGATGAGCCGCTCCCGGTCGCAGGCGATCCCCACCTGCAGCGGCGAACGCTGCGCCGCCTGCCAGGCGTGATGGACAAGATCGCCGTCGGTCTGTGGCTGCAGAACAAAAGGAATGCCTTCCTCTTCAATGCCCAGCAGGACATCTCGCCACTGTTCGCTGCATTCGCCAGTGACGGCAATGACGATGGCGGGGGCGAGTACGCTACTCTCCATGTATGCCTCCGTTTTGCCAGGAAAGGAGCAATCCGCTGGCGACCGCATTGCGCGGCCCTTCACAGCCGCGGATGTTGCCGCGCCCGGCAACCAGCCGGTAGTGCGCCAGCGCATCGGTGACCAGCTGGGGGATTTCAAAATCGAGGGACGAGCCGCCCACCAGCACCACGAACGGGATGTCGCGAATATTGCCGGTAGGGCTCACCTGGCGTAACGCCCGCAGGGCGTTGGTGACAAAGACGCGTGATTTGGCGCTACGACGAATGGCGCGCACTTTCTCCAGCGGCAGATCGCCAGGCAGGGGAACCAGTTCATCCGGTTTCACCACGCAGACGCGGGCAAATACAGCCGGCGGTAAGGCCGACGGAAAAAACTGTACGCTGCCGTCTTCATGACGCAGATGAAACAGACTTTCGACTTTTGCCAACGGGTATTTTTTGATCTCTTCCGCCAGATAGCGGTCCTCAAGCCCCAGCTCGCGGGCAATGATCATCGTGACCATATCGCCGGCGCCGGCCAGGTGAGTAGCGATGATCTCTCCCTGCGCATTGATAATTGAGGCGTCGGTCGACCCGGCGCCGAGATCGAGGATTGCCAGCGGGCGCGTAGTGCCGGGAGTGGTGAGCGCCCCAAGAATGGCCGCTTCTGCCTCGGCGCCGCCCACCTGAACCGTGATTTGCAGTTTGTGCTCAATTTCACGGGCGATCAGGGCCATCTGCAGGCGATCCGACTTAACCATGGAGGCGATACCCACCGCCTGCTCCAGCGAGAACTCACCTGCCAGGCCGCCGGTCACGCTGACCGGCACCGCCGTATCAACGGCCAGCAGATCCTGAATGCGGATCTCCTGAGCTGGCTTATTGGTGAGCTCCGCCATGGTCTGGCGCACGTGCTCAAGCATGCCGCCGATATTGGTGCCCGCTTCCCCCGCGACGTTGTCCAGTTTGCCGCAGCCGTCGATCGCCTTCATGATGGCTTCCGCACCGGCGGCAACATCAACCTGTACGCTGCGCCCCTGAGCCATAAGCAGCAAATTACCTGCCGGAATAGTCCGCGCCTTGACGTCGCCGGAGGGGGTTTTCACCACCACGGCCGAGCGATTGCCAATCAGCGCCCGCGCCATTGGCACGATATTTTTGGTCTCTTCGGCGTTGAGATCGAAAACGGTGGCAATACCGTAGGGGTTCGAGAGTGTTTCGATGATCTTACCGGGTAAAGCGACCTCGACGGCCGCCAGCATGCCAAGTGGAATGCGGTCGATATGCTGAACTTCGTCGATCACCGGCAGCGGTTGCTGTAGCCGGTTATTAACCAGCACGCCGTCATCCTGCTGCAAAATAATGCCGGTAATCTGATAGCCCGCTGCCGTCGCCGCATTGACCATCGCAGCGACATCGGCAAAGTCAAAGGCCGAGGAGACCACCAGAATATAGGGCGTGTCCGCGGAGCAGGACAGCAACGCCTCTGGCGTTATGGTGATACCGACCCCCAGTCCGACGCCGCCGGGTGTCTTCGGGTTGTGGCCGATCATGGTGGACTCGGTGATGATGGTTTCCGTAATGGTCTCCATCGCCACATCGCCAATGACCGGCGTGGCTTCGTTAATGCGAATAAGCGAGATATCGCTGACCTGAATGCCTGCCGCTTTTGCCGCCTGGGTTAGCGCCTCCTGAATACCGAACACATTACGTAATGTGCCTTTAATTCCGGTGGTTTCAGCCAGCGCGCTGTGGCGGATGTTCAGCACACCTGCGTCATCAACCGTCGCCAGGGCGACCTCTGTCGATGAGTTGCCAATATCAATGCCAGCGATATAGCGCATGCTTGCCCCCTGTTAATCGTCGCCTTTCAGTTTTTTACGCTCGACGTACAGCCCGGCCGCTTCCCTAACAAAGGCGGCGCAGAGTCGAGCCTGGTAGCGCTGCTCGAGGTCATCAGCGATCGCCAGTAGCTCCGCCTGGGTGGAACGGTATGGGCGTAGGGCGTTGTAGATCTCAAGGATCCGGTCGTCAGGAACCGCGGTCAGCTCTGCGGCCCGCTCAAAGTTCATCGCCAGCCGATCGCGTCCGGCATCCTGAGCGATTGCCGCCTGCATGCGCAGCGTTTCCGGGGTAATGCGCATGTCCTGCGCCGTAACGCGATCGCTTAATACGTTCTCCAGCGTCAGGTCATCGAGCGTTTTGTTAGTGGCGGTTTTGACCCACTCCGGATGGCGGGTGGCTAACGGGTAGTCGCTGACTTTAGGCTGCCGAGCGGCGTCGTTTGTCGGCGCGGCTGGTGCGACCGTCGTCTCGTCCTGCAGACTGTTCATCCGGCTCAGCACGTCGCGTACCATGGATTCAATTGCGTCGGTATTCATCGGGTTTTCCTTTGTTAAAGCGCCACGCGCAGTTCCTGCGGGTTTTTGCCCGTCACCACGTATTTGGTCTCTTTAATGTGCAAAATGGCCGACTTCGCCTGGTATTTGGGACGAGCCATCTGATCGTTAAGCGTCGGCACCGGCTGCGGCGACTCGCGTTTGGCGTAGCGGGCGGCGTTTTTGCCAATCTGGCGGTAGGTTTCCAGCGTCAGCAGCGGTGCCTGCGGGAAGAGTTCCAGATTGGAGAGCGGCGGCAGGCCGCGCTGGTGGATGACGGTGGTGCCTTTCGACTGAATACCGATAGAGATGCCGGAACCGCTCAGGCGGTTGCCTTCCACCGCCACGAAGGCAACATCAGAAGACTTAAAGCAGCGGATCACCCGCGCTTTGATGCCTTCTTCCTCAATACCGGCGATCAGTTCGCGCAGGATATTTTTATGCGGAATGCCGACGATATTGGTGGTCTGCGCCAGACCAAACGCCGGCCCGACGGCAATAATGACTTCATCCTGCTGTGTGCCGGGTTTGGCTTCGCCGATTTCCGTCAGGAAGCTGTCGCCGGACACAGGCGCAACGGCGACCGACGCGGTAGAGGCGACAGAAGCCGCAGGCGCGTTAAAGGAGACCGGCTTATCAGCGCCTGTTTTCATCTCCACCAGCACCTCTTCGATAATCTGGCGCAGCAGCTTTTCGTTAATTTCCATTTTTCACCCCTTAGCCAAGTTCATTGGGATCGAGCGCGCCCGGGATATTTTTAATCTCTTCCCAGCGCTCGCCTTGCAGGCGGTAGCCTGTTGCCGGACCGGCATAATCGTTCACGTCATTCACGGCCGAGAGCACCTGGCCCTTGCCGACGATGATGGCGGAGGTGTGCAGGTAGTCGCCGGTGAGCTTGGCTTTCTGAATATTGAGCATGTCCTGGGCGACATCGGGGAAGCCGCCTTTCGCCAGGGCTTTCACCACTTCCAGGCCGTTGCGGTTCTTGTTGATGATCTCCTGGGCGAACTTGATGTCCTCGACGATATTGCGCTCAGGCATATCTTTTGAACCGTGGGCGTAAGTGGCGGCCTCCACTTCTTCATCCGTAATTGGTGGCAAACCCATGCCGGCAAATACCGCTTGCAGCGCACGGGCGGCTTTATTACGAATGGCGATCACGTCCTCTTCACGCACCGGCCGCAGGCCGCCATCGACCTTCAGGTCGCGCTGGATCACGTTGTAGTCGTCGAAGTCTTCGGCATCTTCATTGGAACCGGCGAACATGTTGTCGTAGTTCGGCACCGCTGAGTAACCAGAGGAGATAAAGTCGGTACCAGGCAGGAACTGCATCAGCAGGCGCGCGGTACGTCGCATATCCGAGTGGGTAAAGGTTTGATCGTTGCTGGAGGCACACTCCAGATCCAGTGCCGAGCAAATCAGGTTTTCCGCCAGTACGGCGCGGATCCCCGACGGCACGGCGGACGGCACGCCGATGCAGCTGACGGAGCCATTCTGCAGGCCTTGTACCCCGGCGGCTTTGGTGATGTAGATGCAGCGCGCTTCGAGATAAAGCATGGACTTACCTTCGGCATAGCCCATCTGCACTTCAGAGCCGGAGCCGGAGGTAAAGCGCATTTTCAGGCCGCGTGAAGCGTAGGAGGAGGCGAGGAAGCCTTTTGACCACGGAGTGTCATCGCCATCGGTAAATACCGGCTCCGTGCCGTAGACCGAAATGGTTTCGGCATAGCAGGTGTGGCCCAGCATGCCCAGTTTCAGCTCGGTGGCTTCTTCCAGCGAACATTGGGTGAGCACGCCGGGGCGGCCTACCTGTGAACCGACCAGCAGGGCGATGGCGTTGAACGGCGCGTAGCGCGCCACGGCGACGGTGGTCTCCTGCTCGTCAAAGCCGCGCCATGCGCCTTCGGCGGCATCGGCAGCTATCTGTACCGGATTATCTTTGATATTGGTGACATGCGCCTGCTGGGATGGCGTGCGGCGGGCGCGCATTTTTTGCATCGCCATCATCATCTCTACCACGTTCATATGCGACACCACTTCGACGATTTTCGCCGGGGTCATCGCGGTGGTGAGCGGGACGATGTCGCTGCGTTTAACGTTCGGATCGCAGAGCATGTTGGCGAGCTTGACCGAATCCATCGCCATGACCTCTTCGGCCCGGGCGAGATTAATGCCGTAGCGTGCGATAAAGTGGTCAATCAGGTCGAACTGGGCAACCGGTTTGCCGTCGAGTTCGGTCACTGCGCCATTGACAATGCGAATAGAGGGTTTGGGATCGTTAGGGCTTTCCATCGCGATAAAACCCTCTTCGATCCACTCCTTAACGAAACCATCCTGATTCACAGGGCGTTTCGCCAGTGCTTCAAATCTTTTCGATCTCATGAATCAGCCTCGCGGGTATTAAATGTAGGAGGGGCGATCGTTTTTCGGTTCCGCGCCCAGCGTCGCTAGTACGGTTTTGCCGATCTCTCTGGCGGAGATCACCGCCTGGCGCACCGCGCCGGAGTCGCCGGAAATCACCAGGATGGCTTCGTTGCTGAAGCTGGTGCCGTGCGCCGGTGAGCTGTAAGCCACCACCTCGACGTTGGCTGATTTCAGCGCAGTATCAGCCATCAGCACGCCGACAGACGCCGGGGCGCCGACGATAATGCCGCAGGCGCGGCCCAGCGGAGCGCCGAAGGCTTTTTCAAGGGCATAACTGGCGCGCGCGGTATACTGCAGCTCGATATGACCCGCCTCGTTGCCGTAGACATCGCCGAAAGTACGGTCCAGCTCTTTCAGTGCGACCTCAATACCGCGTTTGACGTCGGAAACATCGTTCCCGCCCAACACAATCAGCGAGCCATGGCCGGCGCCGCCTTTGGTGTCGCGAGGAAGCTCAATGCTGACCACTTCGGTATTGGTAGCTTTTACCGCTTCATCAGCGGCCATAATGTGCGGGCCGGCGCCGGTGCGGGCGCCGAGGATGCCGATAGAGCGATAGCGTTTTTCAAGCTTCATCGCTTCCAGCAACGCGGCATCCACGCTGGCGATGACCAGTCCGAGGGTGTCGCCAATGGCGGTCCCGACAAATTCCGTTAAGCTGCAGCTTTTCTCTGCCATAGCCGTCTCTCCTGTGGGATGGGGGGTATCGGGAAGCGCCTGCTGCTCTGGCGTTGCCGCACGGGCTATTACTTGCGCCATGATCTGTTCAACCAGCTCATTGCTGCTCATTGGCTATTCCCCTTCGGTAAGATTTTTTCAACATCGGTATGGGGGCGGGGAATAACGTGTACGGCTTTCACCTCGCCCACA
Organism: Klebsiella sp. 10982; assembly: GCF_048589245.1. Lineage (NCBI taxonomy): Bacteria > Pseudomonadati > Pseudomonadota > Gammaproteobacteria > Enterobacterales > Enterobacteriaceae > Klebsiella > Klebsiella sp. 10982. The sequence continues at coordinate 200,350 of NZ_JBMAXV010000001.1, read as the reverse complement.
TGGCGGGCTGTGGCGGCACCGGCGTCGGTGGCGGCTTTTACGGCCCCCACGTCGCCACGAACGATGACGGTCACCAGGCCTGAACCGATCCTTTCATAGCCAACTAATAAGACGTTAGCCGACTTAACCATTGCGTCAGCGGCCTCTATGGCTGCGGTTAAGCCTTTGGTTTCTACCATTCCTAATGCTTCTTGTTGCATAAAGACCTCGCAGGGTATGTTCCAGTGGGGAAACTATATGGCGCGGCGGCGAAAAAGAATGGCTGAGTTGATGGTGAAGAGTAAAAAAATAGTGGTTTTCTGATAGTATAAAATTAAAGTTATTTATTTTATGTATTTGTTTTTAAATGATTTTAACTTCATTATTAATGTGATTATTTTGCACTGCTTACTCCGTATTTACATTTTTATGAATGCTTTTTTTAATTTTTTTTGTTATGCGAGTTTAGGCGTGATGTGATATTTGTTGGAAAATAAACATGTTGATTTCGCAATTTTTTATTATTGAAAAGGGCATTGAAATATCCCTTCATGGCTTGTCAATGCTGAAAAGAAAGATCAGTTAAGAGCAATAAATTATTCTTCTTCGGCGACTTTACGCCGCCTGTTTTTAGCAGGATGCCAACACTTTGCCGCCGCCGGTTTCTATAGTGGGCCTCGCCGTACCCAACGAGCCAGCGGATGGTTGGCTGGCCTGGACACGAACTTCGTCACGAGGTGTCACAATGAATGGTTCTTTACGCGCGCAATGCATTGCCGAGTTTTTAGGCACCGGGCTGTTTCTGTTTTTTGGTATCTGCTGCCTGAGCGCCCTGAAACTGACCGGCGCCAGCCTGGGGCTGTGGGAGATCTGTATTATCTGGGGACTGGGTATTTCTCTGGCGGTATATCTGACCGCCGGCATTTCGGGGGGGCACCTTAACCCCGCGGTCACCGTGGCGCTGTGGCTGTTTGCCTGCTTCCCGGGCAGAAAAGTGGTGCCTTATATCGTGGCTCAGGTCGCCGGCGCGTTTGGCGGCGCTGTACTGGCCTGGATACTTTACAGCACCCTGTTTACGCACTTTGAAACGGTGCATCATATGGTGCGCGGCAGCCTGGAAAGCCTGCAGCTGGCCAGCATTTTCAGTACTTATCCAGCGCCTGAGCTGAGCGTCTGGCATGCGGCGCTGGTGGAGGTGGTAATCACCTCGATGCTGATGGGAATGATCATGGCGCTCACCGATGATGGTAACGGCGTACCCAAGGGGCCACTGGCGCCGCTGTTGATTGGTATACTGGTGGCGGTGATCGGTGCCTCGACCGGGCCACTTACCGGCTTCGCGATGAATCCAGCGCGCGATTTTGGTCCGAAATTGTTCACCTGGCTTGCCGGGTGGGGCAATATCGCCATGACCGGGGGAAGAGATATTCCCTATTTTATCGTGCCTGTCATCGCGCCGTTGTTGGGGGCCTGCCTCGGCGCTGCAATTTATCGTTTTCTCATTGCCAATAATCTGCCCTGTCATACCTGTGTGGAGGAAGAAAATACGCGTTAACGTCATAGAAGGAATGTATCAGTGAAATAGCCAGGCTATTTTCATGAACCGATATCACGAACCGCTCAAAAAGTCTCCCCGGGTTGGGAGACTTTTGTTATTGTCAATGCACTTTTTTATCGTCGACGGGATCTGATGCTAAAAAAGGTAAATATGAAAAATATGTTTTATTTATAACAAAAAATTAACTGAGGGGTTTTATCATGATTTCTGCGAGTACCCTGAACTCAGAACTCATCAATAAAATCGCACAGGATTTTGCGCAAGCCACCAGTCTGGCGGTTGTGGTCGTCAATATTCACGGTGATGAGATTTCTGAACTGTTTAATTTCACGCCGTTTTGCCAGCTGATGCGTCAGCACCCGGAGCACAGCGGACGCTGTCGCATGAGCGACCGCTGCGGCGGACTGGAAGCCTCGAAAAATGACCAACTGTGCATCTACCGCTGCCACGCGGGCTTAACCGATTTTTCCATACCGCTGGTGATCGCCGGCCACCTGGTCGGCTTCGTGCTCTGTGGTCAGGTTCGTCTGAGCAATGATGTTGAACTGGTTGATATCCTGAACGTTGATGACCGCTGGCAGAACGATCCGGCGCTGGTTCAGGCGTTCCGCAATGTGCCTGAGATGGACTATTCCCGGGTTATCGCCTCGGCGGATTTGCTAAAGTTGATTGTGGAAAATTGTCTGAAAAAACAGCTTAATTTCGTGGTCATCAAAGATAATCCGTCACAGAACGACCCGGCGCAAAGCAACCGGGCGCCCTCGCCGCACGACGGCAAAATGAAGAAGGCGCTGCGCTATATCGACGCGCATCTCTCCGATGAACTGCGTCTGGAGGATGTGGCGGCGCACGTCTATCTTAGCCCATACTATTTCAGTAAATTGTTTAAAAAATATCAGGGGATCGGCTTTAACGCCTGGATCAATCAGCAGCGAATGGCGAGCGCAAAAGAGCTGCTATGCCACAGCGACTGGAGCATTGCCAGCATCGCGCGGAATTTAGGTTTTTCGCAAACCAGCTATTTTTGCAAAGTGTTTCGCCAGACCTATCAGGTCACGCCGCAGGCATTTCGTCAGCAAATTAATGCGGGATCACAAACTGAGTCATTTTAAATGGCAATATTTTGTTATTGCCGATTTTTGATATCCCGGCGTATCTTCATCATTATAAAATGAAAACAACGACAGTAGAGCAATAAATTGTCATAGCGCAACAAAATAGTGATATTCGAGGGATAAACTACACCAGTTTTTATTTTTGTGATGGGATAGAGTGTCCGTTAATTCGAGACTACTGATTATTACAAACCGGTTTCCCTCACTGACGTCATTGTGACGAGTGATGAAACGGTAAAACAAAACATAAAGCATTAGCCGTCGATGCAGGGCGCATCGGCGAAAAAAACCGACAGGTTCGACACCAACCAGGTGTCAGGGAAGGGGGTGTAAATCCCCCGCAGCCCCCGCTGCTGTGATGCTGACGACCCCGCAAAAACCACTGATCGAAAGATTGGGAAGGGCGGGCGAGAACGAGGCTAAGCCAGAAGACCTGCCTGCCGGTAACTGACCAACAACTTCGGTGGGAAGTGGGTGGCTTAGCGGTGCGTGGTCGCAGGACCAGGCATGCGTGCAGCTATACCCTGACCACCTGGACAGGACAGGGTATGGTAACCAGGCGTGCGTTCATTCTTGCGGGTACCGGCAGCGGTTGTGGCAAAACCACCGTTACGCTCGGCCTGCTCAGCTTGCTCCAACAGCGCGGTATGCGGGTGCAACCCTGTAAAGTAGGGCCTGATTACCTGGACACCGCCTGGCACACCGCCATCAGCGGCGTCGCCTCCCGCAATCTCGACAGCTTTATGCTTCCCACCCCGATACTCAACGCGCTGTTTACCGAACAGCTGCAGCAGGCCGACATCGCGGTTATCGAGGGGGTGATGGGCCTGTATGACGGCTACGGCACCGACCCCAACTATTGCAGCAGCGCGGCGATGGCTAAGCAGCTTGGCTGCCCGGTGATTTTGCTGGTCGATGGCAAAGCGGTGTCGACCTCCATCGCCGCCACGGTGATGGGCTTTCAGCACTTTGATCCTGCCCTCAACATTGCCGGCGTTATCGTCAATCGCGTTAACAGCGACGCGCACTTCCAGCTATTGAAAAGCGCCATTGAGCGCTACTGTCAGGTGCCAGTGCTCGGCTATGTGCCGCGCGTGGAAGGCGTAGCGCTGCCCGAGCGGCATCTGGGGCTGGTCACCGCCCGCGAGTCGGTGGTCAATCAGCAGGCATGGCGGGATTTTGCCAGCCAGCTGGGGCGCACCCTCGACATAGACCGGCTGCTGGCCATCAGCGAACTAGCGACCTTGCCGGTGGGCGAGTGGGGGGAGACGCTTGCCGCCGATGCCGGCGAAGGACTGACGCTGGCCCTCGCCGACGATGAGGCCTTCAATTTTTATTACCCTGATAACCTGGCGCTGCTGGCGCGCTGCGGCGTGAAGATTGTGCGCTTTAGCCCACTGCGCGATCGCCAGCTTCCGGCCTGCCAGATGATCTGGCTCGGCGGCGGCTACCCGGAGCTGCACGCGGCCGGGCTGTCTGCCAACCACGAGATGCTGGCGCAGCTTCGCGCGGCGCACCGGCGCGGAGTGGCAATCTACGCCGAGTGCGGCGGCCTGATGTATCTGGGCACGACCCTGGAGGTCACCGGTGGCGAGCGCTACGCGATGGCGGATATTATTCCCGGACACAGCCGAATGGGGACGCGTCTGACCCGGTTCGGCTACTGCGAAGCGCAGGCACAGCAGCAGACGCTGCTGGCCGCGCCCGGCGAGTGGCTGCGTGGCCATGAATTTCATTACTCCGATTTTTCTCCCGCCACCGCTGCCGTACTGGCCTGCCGTAAACAGCGTGATGGTAAGACGCTCCAGCAGTGGCAGGGAGGATGGCAGTCCGGCAGCGCCTTTGCCAGCTATCTCCATGTCCACTTTGCCCAGCGTCCCACCATGCTCAACCACTGGCTGCGGGCAGCAAGGAGGGCGCAATGACCCTTCTCGCCTGGTGTGTGGCCTGGATACTTGATGTCGTCATTGGCGATCCGCCGCACTGGCCGCACCCGGTGCGCTGGATAGGCCGCCTGATTACCGTCAGCCAGCGCGTGGTGCGGCGTGTCTGCCATAGCGATCGGGCGCTGCGTATCGGCGGCGGGGTGATGTGGCTGGTGGTGACCGGGCTGACATGGGGTGTGGCCTGGGGCGCACTGGCGCTGGCGCGGGGGATCCATCCCTGGCTCGGATGGCTGGTGGAGGTGTGGATGATCTTCACTGCGCTGGCGGGGCGCTGCCTGGCGCAGTCGGCGATGGCGGTGGCCCGGCCGCTGCAGGCCGGGGATCTCGCCGAAAGCCGGCATAAGCTCTCCTGGATTGTCGGGCGCGACACCTCTCAGCTCCAGCCTGCGCAGATCAACCGTGCGGTGGTGGAGACCGTGGCGGAAAACACGGTGGATGGCATTATCGCGCCGCTCTTTTTTCTGCTCCTTGGCGGTGCGCCGCTGGCCATGGCCTATAAAGCGGTCAACACCCTCGATTCCATGGTCGGCTACAAACACGAAAAATACCGGGCGATCGGCATGGTCAGCGCCCGTCTTGATGATGTGGCCAACTTCCTTCCCGCCCGGCTGAGCTGGCTGCTGTTCAGCCTTGCCGCGGTGCTATGTCGGGAAGATGGCGCCCGGGCGCTGCGCACGGGCTGGCGCGATCGCTATCAGCACAGCAGTCCTAACTGTGCCTGGCCGGAAGCGACCGTCGCCGGCGCGCTGGGGATCCGCCTTGGCGGCCCGAACGATTACTTCGGCCAGCGCGTTGAAAAGCCCTGGATAGGCGACGCCGTCCGCGACATCGCGGTGGGCGATATTTCCCGAACCATTCGATTGATGTGGGTGGCGTCAACCCTGGCGCTGGCGCTGTTTATCGGCGTGCGCTACTGGCTGGTCGGCGCAGCCTGAGGAGAACCTGATGCAGTACATACAACAACCGCAGGCGATCGAGGCAAAAAGCTTCGACATCATCAGCGAGATCATCGCCGAAACGCGGCCGGACTACCATTTTGCCAGCCCACTGCACGAGGCGATTATCAAGCGGGTGATCCACACCACCGCTGACTTCGACTGGCTGGATATTCTGTGGTTTTCTCCGGATGCCCTGATCGCGCTGAGCGAGGCGTTGAGCCGGCCCTGCACGCTGTATACCGATACCACCATGGCGCTGTCCGGGATCAACAAAACCCTGCTGGCCCGCTTTGGCGGCGAATGCCGCTGTTATATCAGCGACCCGCGGGTGGTGCGCGAGGCACAGAGCCGGGGGATGACCCGCTCGATGGCGGCGGTGGATATTGCGGTGCAGGAGCCCGGAGAGAAAGTGTTTGTCTTCGGCAATGCGCCTACCGCGCTGTTTCGCCTGCTGGAACATCGCGAGACGGCCATCGGCGGCGTGGTGGGGGTGCCGGTCGGCTTCGTCGGCGCCGCGGAGTCGAAAGCGGCGCTCAGCGAGAGCGGCCTGCCGGCTATCGCTGCGCTCGGCCGCAAAGGGGGAAGCAACGTGGCGGCGGCGATTGTGAATGCTCTGCTTTACCACCTGCGGGAGGCGCAATGAGCGACCAGACCTTTGACGCCCCGGTGTGGCATCACGGCAAGGCGCTGCGCAAGGGCTACACCACCGGCTCCTGCGCCACGGCGGCGGCAAAAGTGGCGGCGCTGATGGTGATGCGCCAGCATCTGATCCACCAGGTCTCGATCGTCACCCCCTCCGGCGTCACCCTGTGCCTGAACGTCGAGTCCCCGCACGTCGAAGGACAGCAGGCGGTCGCCGCGATCCGTAAAGACGGCGGCGATGATGTCGACGCCACCCACGGCATGCTGATTTTTGCCCGGGTGACCCTCAATGACAGCGGAGAAATTAGCCTGTTGGGCGGCGAGGGCATCGGCACGGTGACCCGCAAAGGGATCGGCCTGCCGACAGGCAGCCCGGCGATAAACCGCACTCCGCGGCACACCATCGAGACCGCCGTGCGCGAAGCGATTGGTCCATCCCGCGGCGCGCAGGTGGAGATCTTTGCCCCGGAAGGCGCAAGCCGCGCGCAAAAAACCTATAACGCCCGGCTGGGGATCCTCGGCGGCATCTCGATTATCGGCACCACCGGGATCGTCACCCCGATGTCGGAAGAGAGCTGGAAACGCTCGCTCTCCCTCGAGCTGGAGATAAAACGCGCCGCCGGGCTGGAGCGCGTGGTGCTGGTGCCGGGCAACCACGGTGAGCGCTTTGTCCGCGAGCAGATGGGCATCGACCCGCAGATAGTGGTCACCATGAGCAACTTCGTCGGCTACATGATTGAAGAGGCGGTTCGGCTCGGTTTTCGCCAGATTGTGCTCATCGGCCACCCCGGCAAACTGATCAAAATCGCCGCCGGGATCTTTCATACCCACAGCCATATCGCCGATGCGCGGATGGAAACCCTCGTCGCCCATCTGGCGCTGCTTGGCGCGCCGCTGCCGCTGCTGAAGCTGGTCAGCGAGTGCGACACCACCGAAGCGGCAATGGAGCATATCGACGCCTGGGGATACCAGCGCCTCTATAACCATCTGGCTGAGCGTATCTGCCAGCGCGTTCTCGAGATGCTGCGCTTCACTCAGCACCCGCCTACCTGCGACGCGGTTCTCTTTTCTTTTGATAACCAGGTGCTGGGCAGCAGTCGTCCCCTGGAGACGATTGCCCGGGAGCTGGCATGTTGACGGTCGTGGGGATGGGCCCGGCGGGGCTGCAGTGGCTGACCCCGGCCGCGCGCGAGGCGATCGCCGCCGCCGAGGCGCTGGTGGGCGGCAGCCGCCATCTCCAGCAGTTTCCCGCTTTCGCCGGCGAGCGCTACGCGCTGGGGGCTGATATTCCGGCGCTGCTGGCGTGGATCGAGGCCCGCGCCGGGCGCCACGTCGTGGTGCTGGCCTCTGGCGACCCGCTGTTCTATGGCATTGGCACCCGGCTGATTGCCCATTTTGGCCGGGAACGAGTGCAGGTGATCCCCGGCATCAGCGCGGTGCAGTACCTCTGCGCCCGGGCGGGCATCGACATGAACGACATGTGGCTGACCAGCAGCCATGGCCGGGCGGTGAGCGTCGATGCGCTGGCCGCCCACCGGAAAGTCGCCATGGTGACCGACGGTCGCTGTGGTCCGCGGGAGATTGCCGCCCAGCTGACGGCCCGCGGCAAAGGCCATCGCTGGATGGTGATTGGCGAGAACCTGGCGATGGAAAACGAGCGGATCCACTGGCTGCCGGTCAGCGCAGTGGAGGACGAATATGAGATGAATGCGGTGGTGATCCTCGATGAAAGATGAGCTGTTTTTGCGCGGCGCCCAGGTGCCGATGACCAAAGAGGCCGTGCGCGCGCTGGCGCTGGCGAAACTGGAGCTGCACCGGGCGCGCCACCTGATTGATATTGGCGCGGGCACCGGCAGCGTCAGCATTGAGGCCGCCCTGCAGAATCCGGCGCTGCGGGTGACGGCGATTGAGCGTCAGGCCGACGCGTTGCGCCTGCTGGCGGATAACCGCCAGCGTTTTGGCTGCGACAACATCGCTATCGTGGCGGGCATCGCGCCGCTGGCGGTCGCCGACAAAGCCGACGCGATCTTCATGGGCGGCAGCGGCGGCCACCTGACGGCGCTGATCGACTGGTCGCTGGCGCAGCTACATCCCGGCGGCCGGCTGGTGATGACTTTTATTTTGCAGGAAAACCTTCATAGCGCCCTGGGGCATCTGCAGCAGTGCGGCATTCACAAGGTGGACTGCCAGCAGCTCGCGGTCTCCACCCTGGCTACCCTGGGCAGCGGCCACTATTTCAAACCCCATAATCCCGTTTTTGTTATCGCCTGTCAGAAGGAAGAAAACCATGGCTGAGACTTTTGATCCCCATTGTGTGTGGTTCGTCGGCGCTGGTCCTGGCGATCGTGAACTGATTACTCTCAAAGGCTACCGTCTGCTGCAGCAGGCGCAGGTGGTGATCTACGCCGGGTCGCTGATCAACACCGAGCTGCTGGACTACTGTCCGCCACAGGCAGAGTGTCACGACAGCGCCGCGCTGCATCTGGAGCAGATCCTCGACCTGATGGAGGCGGGGGTGAAGGCGGGAAAAACGGTGGTGCGTCTGCAGACAGGCGACGTCTCGCTGTACGGCTCGGTGCGCGAACAGGGCGAAGAGCTGACCCGCCGCGGGATCCGCTGGCAGGTGGTGCCGGGCGTCAGCGCTTTTCTCGGCGCCGCAGCGGAGCTGGGGGTGGAGTACACGGTGCCCGAGGTGTCGCAAAGTCTGATTATTACCCGTCTGGAAGGGCGCACGCCGGTACCCGCACGCGAACAGCTGGAGGCCTTTGCCAGCCATCAAACCTCGATGGCGATTTACCTGTCGGTGCAGCGTATTCACCGGGTGGCGGAGCGGCTGGTTGAGGGCGGCTACCCGGCGACCACTCCGGTCGCGGTGATCTACAAGGCCACCTGGCCGGAAAGCCAGACCGTCCGCGGTACCCTCGCGGACATCGGCGACAAAGTACGCGACGCCGGGATCCGCAAAACGGCGCTGATCCTCGTCGGTCCCTTCCTCGGCGATGAGTATCACTATTCAAAACTGTACGCAGCGGATTTTAGCCATGAATACCGTAAAGCCTGAATCCATTGCCCTGTTTTGCCTGACGCCCGGCGGCGTGCGGCTGGCAAAACGGCTGGCGGCCATGCTGCCGCTCACCTGTTACACCAGCGAGGCGCTGCTGGAAGAGGGGTTTATCCCCTTCAACGGCGGCTTTGCCAACGCTGCCCGCGAGGCGTTCAGCAGCTTCTCGGCGCTGATTTTTATCGGCGCCACCGGGATCGCCGTGCGGGTGCTGGCGCCGCTGGTGAACGACAAGCTCAGCGACCCGGCGGTGGTGGTGATTGATGAGCGCGCCCGGCACGTCATCGGCCTGCTCTCCGGCCATGCCGGGGGCGCCAATGCGCTGACCCGCTATCTCGCCGGGATGCTCGATGCCGATCCGGTAATCACCACGGCGACTGACGTCAACGAGCTGGCCGCCCTTGACACGCTGGCCTTTCAGCTGAACGCCCGGATGAGCGATTTTCGCGCGGCGGTGAAAACCGTCAACCAGATGCTGGTGAGCGGTAAGCGGGTGGGGCTGTGGTGCGACGCTGAATTCACCGAGGCGCTAAGCCGCTGCGACCGGCGCGGCTTTATCCCGGTGAGCGACCTGGCGCGCTTGCCGACGATTGACGCCCTGATCTGCGTCACCCTGCGCCGGTCGCTGCCGCCGCTGCCGGTGCCTCACTGGAAGCTGGTGCCCCAGCGGGTGGTGGCGGGGATCGGCTGTCGGCGCGACACCCCTTGTTCCCTGCTCTGTACGCTGCTGGAGCGCCAGCTTGCCGCTCAGCGTCTTGACCCGCTGGCGCTGAAAGCGATTGGCAGCGTGAGCCTGAAGGCAAACGAGCCGGGGTTGCGCCAGCTGGCTCACCGCTGCCGGGTGCCGTTCGAAACCTTCAGCGCCGAGGCGCTGCGCGAGCACGAGCACCGCTTTCCGGCCTCGTCTTTTGTCCGGGAGACGGTCGGGGTCGGCAGCGTCTCCGGCCCGGTGGCCTGGCTGCTGAGTCAGGGAAACCTGTCCGGCGAAACCCTGCGCGAGCAGGGCGTGACTATTACTTTGGGAGTAACACACTGATGTTAAGCGTAATCGGAATTGGCCCTGGCTCGCAGGCGATGATGACCATGGAAGCCGTGGAAGCCCTGCAGGCGGCAGAGATCGTGGTGGGCTACAAGACCTACACCCACCTGGTAAAAGCCTTCACCGGCGACAAGCAGGTGATCAAAACCGGCATGTGCAAAGAGATTGAACGCTGCCAGGCCGCCATTGAGCTGGCGCAGGCCGGGCACAACGTTGCGCTTATCAGCAGCGGCGACGCTGGTATCTACGGCATGGCGGGGCTGGTGCTTGAGCTGGTTAATAAGCAGCAGCTGGACATTGAGGTCCGTCTGATCCCGGGGATGACGGCCAGTATCGCCGCCGCCTCACTGCTCGGCGCGCCGCTGATGCATGATTTCTGCCATATCAGCCTCAGCGATCTGCTGACGCCGTGGCCGGTGATTGAAAAACGCATAGTCGCCGCAGGGGAAGCGGACTTCGTTATCTGTTTTTACAACCCCCGCAGCCGCGGCCGCGAAGGGCATCTGGCGCGCGCCTTTGCGCTGCTGGCGGCCAGCAAAAGCCCGGATACGCCGGTTGGCGTAGTCAAATCCGCCGGGCGCAAAAAGCAGGAGAAATGGCTGACCACCCTCGGAGAGATGGATTTTGCCCCGGTGGATATGACCAGTCTGGTCATCGTCGGCAACAAAGCGACTTACATCGACAACGGTCTGATGATCACCCCGCGAGGCTACGCGCTGTGAATCACGGCGACGTGCTGGTTATCGGGGGCACCAGCGATGCGCGGGCGATCTGCCAGCAGCTGGACGCCGCCGGCGTGCGCTACACCCTGTCGGTGGCGACCACCACCGGCGAGCGGCTGGCCGGCGATATCGGCGGGCGGATACGCTGCGGGCGTATGGAGTGGCAGCAGATGGCGACGTGGCTCAGGGCACAGCGCACCCGCTGGGTGATCGACGCCTCTCACCCCTACGCCGAGGTGGTCAGCCAGAATATTGTGCGCGCCTGCGCCAGCGTCGGGGTCCTGCTCAGCCGCTATCAAAGGCCGGAGCAGTTGAGCGATCTGCGCCATCCGTTACTTCACGTGGTCGGCGACCTGAACGAGGCCTGCGCGCTGGCCCGTCGCCTCGGGGAGCGGATCCTGCTGACCACCGGCAGTAAAGATCTGGCGGCCTGGCGGGCGGGACTGGCGGAGAAAACGCTGCTCGCCCGGGTGCTGCCGGTGCCGGAAGTGGTTCAGCACTGCAGCGATCTGGGGTTTGGCGTTGGGGAGATCTTTGCCCTCTGCGGGCCGTTCAGCGCCGAATTTAACGCCGCCTTTTATCGCCAGTGCCGGGCCGATGTCGTGGTGACGAAAGCCTCGGGCGCGGAAGGAGGCTATCAGGAAAAAGTACAACCCTGTCTCGATGCGGGGATCCCCTGCATCGTCATTACCCGCCCGGCGCCGCTGGTGAAGGGCGATGAATTACTGCAAAGCCAGGCCGATTTCACCGCGCGGCTGACGCGCTGGCTGTCGGCGACTTGAGGAACAGGATATGAAAAAAGCACTTCTGGTGGTGAGCTTCGGCACCAGCTATCACGACACCCGCGAGAAGAACATTACCGCCTGCGAGCGCGATTTGGCCGCCAGCTGCCCGGACCGCACGCTGTTCCGCGCCTTCACCTCGGGGATGATTATTCGCAAACTGCAGCAGCGCGACGGTATCCATATCGATACCCCGCTGCAGGCGCTGCAAAAGCTGGCCGAGCAGGGGTACCAGGATGTGGCGATCCAGTCCCTGCACATTATCAACGGCGACGAGTACGAGAAGATTGTTCGCGAAGTGCAGAGCATGCGCCCGCGCTTTCAGCGTCTGACGCTGGGCGTGCCGCTGCTGAGCGGGCATGGCGATTATGTGCAGCTGATGCAGGCCCTGCGCCAGCAGATGCCGCCGCTGGCGGCGACGGAGCGAGTGGTGTTTATGGGCCACGGCGCCAGCCACCACGCCTTCGCCGCCTACGCCTGTCTGGATCATATGATGGCAGTGCAGGGTTTTCCGGCGCGAGTGGGGGCGGTGGAAAGCTATCCCGAAGTGGACATCGTGATTAACGAACTCTCCCGCCAGGGCGTGACCGGCGTGCATCTGATGCCCCTGATGCTGGTGGCCGGCGATCATGCCATTAATGATATGGCCTCCGACGAAGACGATTCGTGGAAAACCCGCTTCAATGCCGCCGGCATCCCCGCTACCCCGTGGCTGAACGGGTTAGGGGAAAATCCGGCGGTGCGGGCGATGTTTGTCGCCCATCTGCAGCAGGCGCTGAACGACGCGATGGAGAAAGCAGCATGAGCGGCAAACTATATGCCCTGAGCACCGGGCCGGGGGCGGCCGATCTGATCACCGTGCGTGCGGCGCGGATCCTTGGCCAGCTGGATGTGCTGTACGCGCCAGCCGGCCGCAAAGGCGGCGACAGCCTCGCGCTTTCCATCGTGCGCGAGTACCTCGGCGAACAGACAGAAGTCCGCTGCTGCCATTTTCCGATGAGCGCCGACAGCGCGGAAAAAGAGGCGGTGTGGAACGATGTCGCCGCGGCCCTGGCCCAGGAGGTGGCGGCGGGCAGGCAGGTCGGGTTTATCACCCTCGGCGACGCCATGCTGTTCAGCACCTGGGTCTTTCTGCTGCAGCGAATTGGCTGCCCGGACTGGCTGGAGATTGTCCCCGGCGTCACCTCTTTTGCCGCCATTGCCGCGCGGGCGAAAACCCCGCTGGCCATGGAGCAGCAGTCGCTGGCGGTGATCTCCTGTACCGCGCCGGAAGCGGACATTGCCGCGGCGCTGCGCCAGCACGACAGCCTGGTGCTGATGAAAGTCTACGGCCGCTTCGCCCGCATTAAGGCGCTGCTGGCGCAGGCGGGGCTGCTGGATGCGGCGCTGATGATGTCAGAGGCCACCCTGCCGGGCGAGCAGTGCTGGCGTCGTCTGCGCGAGGTCAGCGATGACCAGCCGCTGCCCTATTTCTCGACCATTCTGGTGAATAAACAGTGGGAGGAGGCGTAATGAATCAGGTGAAATCGCTGAAGCAGCTTTCGTATGGGGGGCTGGCGGCGGCTGTTCTGCTGATCATCGTCCCGCAGGAAGCGTTCGCCATGCATATCATGGAGGGCTTTTTGCCGCCGATGTGGGCGCTGGCGTGGTGGCTGCTGTTTTTACCCTGCCTGTGGTACGGCCTGGTGCGCCTGCGGCGTATCGTCCAGGAGGAGAGCAATCAGAAAGTGCTGCTGGCTCTGTGCGGGGCGTTTATTTTTGTCCTTTCGGCGCTGAAGATCCCGTCGGTGACCGGCAGCTGTTCGCACCCGACCGGCGTCGGTCTGGCGGTGATCCTCTTCGGGCCGGGCGTGGTGGCGGTACTGGGGGCGATCGTTCTGCTGTTTCAGGCGCTGCTGCTGGCGCATGGCGGCCTGACCACCCTTGGCGCTAACGGGATGTCGATGGCGGTGATCGGCCCGATGGTCGGCTATCTGGTGTGGAAACTGGCCTGCCGGGCGGGGATCCGTCGCGATGTCGGGGTCTTTCTCTGCGCGATGCTGGCGGATCTGATGACCTATTTTGTCACCTCCGTCCAGCTCGGGGTGGCCTTTCCCGATCCGGCCACCGGGGCAGGTGGATCGATCCTGAAGTTTATGGGGATCTTCTGCCTGACGCAGATCCCGATCGCCATCGCGGAAGGATTGCTAACTGTGATGATCTACGATCAACTGACCAAACGGCGGCTGATCGTCGCGGAGGGACATTAATATGAAAAAGACCCTGATCCTGTTGGCGATGGTGGTCGCCCTGATGATCCTGCCCTTTTTTATTAATCATGGCGGTGAGTTTGGCGGCTCGGACGGCGAAGCGGAGAGCCAGATCCAGGTGGTGGCGCCGGATTATCAACCCTGGTTCCAGCCGCTGTACGAACCGGCGAGCGGCGAGATTGAGAGCCTGCTGTTTACCCTGCAGGGCTCGCTGGGCGCAGCGGTGATTTTTTACATTCTCGGGTATGCGAGGGGCAGACAGCGCCGTGATGACCGGGTTTGACCGACTTAGCTACCAGAGCCGCTGGTTGCACGTGGCGCCGGAGCGTAAGTTTCTGCTCTGGCTGCTGCTGATGGTGCTGGCCTTTACGCTGCCGGCGTGGGGGCAGGCGCTGACGCTGGCGCTGACCGCCGCGCTGACCTGCTGGCTGCTGCGGGTCTCATTCTGGCGCTGGTGCCGCTGGATGGCGCTGCCCTTTGGCTTTTTGCTGGTCGGCGTGCTGACCATTGTGTTCAGCGTCAGCCGCGACCCGCAGATGCTGTTAGCCAGCATCCGGCTGGGCGCTTTCTCTATAGGAGTGTCCACTCCGGGGCTGGCCGTGGCCGGGGAGACCTTCTGGCGCAGCCTGGCAGCGATGGCGGCCACGCTCTGGCTGGTGCTTAATCTGCCTTTCCCACAGCTGATTATCTTGCTCAAGCGCGGTCGCGTACCGCGACTGTTGACGGAGCAGATCCTGCTGACCTGGCGCTTCATTTTTATTCTGTTGGACGAGGCGATGGCGATTCACCGCGCGCAAACCCTGCGTTTTGGCTATGGTAGCGTGCCGCAGGGCTATCGCTCGCTGGCGATGCTGGTGGGACTGCTGTTCACCCGCGTCCTCCTGCGCTATCAGCAGATGAGCACGGCGCTGGATATCAAATTGTACCAGGGTGATTTTCACCTCTAAGGATAAGTATGCTTGCCACAACCGATCTCTGGTTTCGCTATCAGGATGAGCCGGTGCTTAAAGGGCTGACGCTGGATTTTTCCCGCCACGCGGTGACCG
Source organism: Klebsiella sp. 10982 (assembly GCF_048589245.1). Classification (NCBI taxonomy): domain Bacteria; kingdom Pseudomonadati; phylum Pseudomonadota; class Gammaproteobacteria; order Enterobacterales; family Enterobacteriaceae; genus Klebsiella; species Klebsiella sp. 10982. The sequence continues at coordinate 185,273 of NZ_JBMAXV010000001.1, read as the reverse complement.
GCCTGGTGGGGGCCAACGGCTGCGGAAAGTCGACGCTGTTTATGAACCTGAGCGGCCTGCTGCGCCCGCAGCAGGGGGCGGTGCTGTGGCAGGGAGAGGCGCTGAATTACAGCAAGCGCGGTCTGCTGGCGCTGCGCCAGCAGGTGGCGACGGTGTTTCAGGATCCGGATCAGCAAATCTTCTATACCGATATCGACAGCGATATCGCTTTTAGTCTGCGTAACCTCGGGATGGCGGAAGAGGAGATCGTCCGCCGGGTGGATCAAGCATTGACCCTCGTTGATGCCCAGGGGTTTCGCCAGCAGCCGATCCAGTGCCTCAGCCATGGGCAGAAAAAACGGGTGGCGATCGCCGGGGCGCTGGTGCTGCAGGCCCGCTACCTGCTGCTTGACGAGCCCACCGCGGGCCTCGATCCTCGCGGACGGGCGCAGATGATCGCCATCATCCGGCGCATTGTCGAACAGGGCCGGCATGTGGTGATCTCCAGCCACGATATCGATCTGATCTATGAGGTGAGCGACACCGTTTACGTTCTGCGTCACGGCGAAGTGCTGGCCGAGGGGGATCCCGGCGAGGTCTTTGCCTGCGCGGAGATCATGGACCGGGCAGGATTGACCCAGCCGTGGCTGGTGAAACTTCATAGCGAACTGGGGCTGCCGCTGTGTAAAACCGAGGCGGAGTTTTTTCAGCGGATGCACAACAACGCAATAGGCGCGATAAAGGAGGCATCATGACGCTGGCAGTGATGTTACAGGGCACGGCTTCCGATGTCGGAAAAAGCGTGCTGGTGGCGGGACTGTGCCGCATTTTTCATCAGGACGGGCTGCGTACCGCGCCGTTTAAATCCCAGAATATGGCGCTGAACTCCGGCATTACGCCGGATGGCAAAGAGATGGGCCGGGCGCAGATTTTTCAGGCCGAAGCGGCCGGGATCGCGCCGGATGTCCGCATGAACCCGGTTTTGCTCAAGCCCACCAGCGACCGTCAGGCGCAGGTGGTGCTGATGGGGCAGGTGGCGACCAGCATGGACGCGGTGAGCTATCACCAGTACAAGCCGCGCCTGCGCGAACAGATCCTCGCGGTTTACCAGAGCCTGGCCGGAGAGTATGAGGCGCTGGTGCTGGAAGGCGCCGGCAGTCCGGCGGAGATTAACCTGCGCGACCGCGATATCGTCAATATGGGCATGGCCGAGATGGCGCAATGTCCGGTGATCCTGGTGGCCGATATCGACCGCGGCGGGGTGTTTGCCGCGATTTACGGCACGCTGGCGCTGCTGCAGCCTCAGGAGCGGGCGCGGGTGAAAGGGGTGATCATCAATAAATTCCGCGGCGATGTGGCGCTCCTGCGCTCGGGAATCGAGCAAATCGAGGCGTTGACCGGGGTGCCGGTGCTGGGCGTTATGCCGTGGCTTGACGTGGATCTTGAGGATGAGGACGGCGTCGCGCTGCAGGCCGGGAAATACCATCGCACCGACCGGCGCGATATCGACATCGCCGTCGTTCACCTGCCGCATATCGCCAATTTTACCGATTTTAACGCCCTGGCGGCGCAGCCAGACGTCCGGGTGCGCTATGTCCGCGATCCGCAGGCGCTGGCCGACGCCGACCTGGTCATTCTCCCGGGCAGTAAAAATACCCTCGGCGATCTGTGCTGGCTGCGCGAGAGCGGTATGGCGCATGCAGTCGAGCAGGCCCGGCAGCGCAAGGTGCCGCTGCTGGGGATCTGCGGCGGCTATCAGATGCTGGGCGAAACCATTATCGATGAGGTGGAGTCTGGCCTTGGCACCCAGCCCGGACTGGGGGTGCTGAAGACTGTGACCCACTTCGCCCAGCACAAAACCACCACCCAGGTGCAGGCGACCCTGGGAGCTAACCTTCCGGAATGGTTAGCCGACGCGGCGGGTCTGCGCGTCAGTGGCTACGAAATTCATATGGGCGAGACGCGCCGTGAGGCAGGCTGCCCGCCGCTGCTGCAGCTGCATAAAGCGGGACAGTCAGTGGACGACGGGGCGATAAGCGACGACGGCCTGGCGTTCGGCACCTATCTCCACGGCCTGTTCGACAGCGATGCTTTTACCCGGGCGCTGCTCAACGGCCTGCGCCAGCGCAAAGGGCTGGCGCCGCTGGACAGCGCGCTGGAGTATGCCCGCTATAAAACCCGGCAGTTTGATCGGCTGGCGGAGGCCATGCGCGAACATATCGCCATCGATAAAATTTACGCCATCATGCGCCAACATCAGGAGCCCCTATGCTGACTCTGGTTACCGGCGGCGCGCGCAGCGGTAAAAGCCGCCATGCCGAGGCGCTGATTGCCGATGCGCCGCAGGTGTTATATATCGCCACCTCGCAAATCTTTGACGACGAGATGGCCGCAAGGATCCAGCATCATCGCGACGGCAGGCCCGCCCACTGGCGCACCGCCGAGCGGTGGCAGCAGCTTGATGAACTGATCACCCCGGCTATCGCCCCAGAGGAGGCCATTCTGCTGGAGTGTATCACCACCATGGTTACCAACCTGCTGTTCGCGCTCGGCGGCGACAGCGACCCCGACGGCTGGAATTACGCCGCCATGGAACGGGCTATTGATGACGAAATTGGCGTGCTGATTGCCGCCTGTCAGCGCTGTCCGGCGCACGTGGTGCTGGTGACCAACGAGGTGGGGATGGGCATTGTGCCGGAGAACCGCCTGGCGCGGCATTTTCGCGATATCGCCGGGCGGGTCAATCAGCGCCTGGCGGCAGCGGCGGATGCGGTCTGGCTGGTGGTCTCCGGCATCGGCGTCAAAATCAAATAACATTACCGCTGGCCGACCGGCCAGCCCTACAGGGATTCTGTATGCAAAATTTAAACACGGTTCTGCGGGCGATCCCCGCACCGGACGTCGACGCCATGGCGCGGGCACAACACCATATCGACGGCTTACTCAAGCCCCCCGGCAGCCTCGGGCGTCTGGAGGCGCTGGCGGTGCAGCTGGCGGGAATGCCCGGCCTGGGCGGTCAGCCGCAGGTGGCGAAAAAAGCCCTGCTGGTGATGTGCGCCGACCATGGGGTGTGGGACGAAGGGGTGGCGATTTCGCCGAAAGCGGTCACCGCTATCCAGGCGGCAAATATGACCCGCGGCACCACTGGCGTCTGCGTGCTCGCAGCGCAGGCCGGAGCGAAAGTGCATGTAATTGATGTCGGTATCGATAGCGAACCGCTGCCCGGGGTGGTGAATATGCGGGTGGCGCGGGGCTGCGGCAATATTGCCCGCGGTCCGGCCATGACCCGCGAGCAGGGGCAGGAGCTGTTGCTGGAGGTGATGCGTTATACCCGCGTCCTGGCACAGGAAGGCGTCACGCTGTTTGGCGTCGGCGAGCTGGGGATGGCCAATACCACGCCGGCGGCGGCGATCGTCAGCGTCCTGACCGGCAGCGATGCGCAGGAGGTGGTCGGAATTGGCGCCAATCTGCCGTTGGCGAAGGTCGGCAACAAGGTTGAGGTGGTGCGGCGGGCTATCGCCGTCAATCAGCCCGACCCGAATGATGGCCTCGATGTGCTGAGCAAAGTCGGCGGTTTCGATCTGCTGGGGATGGCGGGCGTGATGCTGGGAGCGGCGACCTGCGGGCTGCCGGTGGTGCTGGATGGCTTTCTTTCCTACGCCGCAGCGCTGGCGGCGTGCCAGATCGCGCCGGAGGTAAAACCGTATCTGATCCCGTCCCACTATTCGGCGGAGAAGGGGGCGCGTATCGCGCTGGCGCACCTGGGACTCGAACCGTATCTCAATATGGGTATGCGACTGGGCGAAGGCAGCGGCGCGGCGCTGGCGATGCCGATCGTCGAGGCGGCCTGCGCGATGTACCATCGCATGGGCATGCTGGCGGCAAGTAATATTGAGTTACCGAAGGGATAAGCCGGTGAGGGGGCGGCAATAGCCGTTCCCGTTTTCGGCAAAAAAGGAAAAAGCGTGGTTTTTCCTCCTTTGTGGTTATCAGCCGAAAATCAATAAATTGATTTTCCTTGTTACTTTTCTGGCGCAATCAGCAAGCTCAATCAAGGTGCGCGACCTGACATAAGTCACGCGCGCTCCTGCTGTTTGAGATGACGCAGCACAATCCGGCCTTCCGCAGAAAATATACCATCAAAGCGTATCCAGCCGGTATCGGGAAGTTGGGCATGAATAAGGTAATTAAGGTGACCCGGACGGGGCTGCGGCTGCAACTCCACACGCAACTGGCTCAGGCGGGGTTCATAGCGCAGTAACGTCTCTTCTATCTGGTGTATCAAACCATGAATACCCGCGGTCATTCCCTGATGAATCATGCTGAGATCCGGCAAACCATAATCCGGTAAATGCGCCAGCGTTCCTGCCCGGCAGTTGATGATGCGCTGCATGTTGTCCATAACGGAAAGAATAAGCTGATCCCGCTCGCTGACCTGCTCCAGCGGCAGCTCACCACTGAAGCTGAAAGTCAGCATTTCAAATAAAGAAGATGCTGCCATCGGTTACTTATCCTGAAGGGGGAGCAGGCGGAGATCGCTTCTCATCAGCTCTATGGTGCGGGGCCTGTCAGCTTCCAGTTCATCCCTTTTGAGTACCAGTCGCCAACTGTTGCTTTGTTCATCGGGGTGATAAAACTGACCAACGATGGCGACAAACTGGGTCTCTTTATCCAGAGGGACATTCAGGGAAACCGCACCTGCCGGCTTCATCCAGACGGTATGTTTGGCCAGTACATTTGATTTCAGCGTTTTTTCTTCCTGCATAAGCAGCATGTCATAGTTGGCCTCGTCAAAACGCTCACGTGTTTTCAGTTGCCAGACATGGATCATCGTGGAAAGCGGTGTGTCTTGTGCATCTGTATTCAGCGCGCTGCGCGATACAAAATCGAGATGCAGCGTTTTGATCTGCTTGTAGAAAATCGCCGATGCTACTTCTTTAGTGCCGTCAGTCACTCTCTGGGTCAGACCGCAGCCGCTCAGCAGCGTCGCGGCGGCAAGTACGCTGACAGCATGTCGTTTATAGGGTGTAAGAAACATGAGTAACACTCTCCCTGTTGCGGGTGGATGATGTGGGCATGAGTCCCTGATAACGCCCGAGACTGACCGTGACCGTACCGGCGACTGGGGCAGCAAAAGATGCCCGCAGCACGCCCGTTCGGCTTACCTGAACGCGCTGTTTTCCCAACTGTGCCGGAGGCAGCAGACTGACGGGCAAGGTCAGTTGCAGGCGGGCCTGGTAGCGCCAGCCCAGATAGACACGCAACAGCACCAGCAGGTCGGTATGTAGTTGCCCGCCCGGCAGCCAGCCGCGTGCCTCTCCGTCGTCTTCGGTATATAGCTTCAGCAGTAACTGGCTGTTAACGTCAGTGCCGGTGTTGCCCAGCAGTGCCCGAGTTTTCAGGCAAATACGCGATCTTTTTGATAAACCCGCAGGTTCAGGCAGGACAATCTGTTGTGGATCGTGCGGGATAACTGTCGCTTTCGTCTGGGGGGCCAGTAATCTGACCAGCGCCGTTATGCCTTCTGCTGTACGCGTCGGCAGACGCATCACGCTGAGTAATGCCAGAAAACGCGAGACCGGCGTGGCGATATGATTTTCGCTGCCGGGAATGCCCAAACCAATCAACCCCAGCAGGCAGCGGGAAATATTATCCACGGCTCCCGGTTCAAACGACGTAGGGTAATTATATTTGCGCCAGATACGATAGTACTGAGTGATAAAGCGATGGTTAAAAATGTCCAGAAACGCCATCATCGCTTCATGGCCGTCCCGGCGCTGCGCGATGTAGTCGAGATAGGCTGTCGGCAGCGGTGAATCCACACCGTACAGCCCCAGAAACATGGTGCGCACCGTGGGTGGCGCGTCAGGATGATCCAAATCCTGTTCGACGCTTTTTAGTTCGCTTACCGGGAACCCCATCCCCGGATGTGGGCGAAAACGGACGGGATCGTCTGCCGGATTGGTTGTGCTCCCCAGCAGTGGCGTCTGTGGTTGGCTTTGTTCAAGAAGCTGGCAGAAACGGTAAAAGTTAATTCGGTTAATGTCCGGAGCAAGCCTTTCCGTCAGCCCGGTACGCGCTGGCTGTGGTGTTCTGTCCATTGCAAACATTTTCCTGTAGGTTGCAGAATCAGCGTCAACTGAGTAAATAAGTGGATGTCGGCATACAGGGCGAAAAAGCGGTGCAGCAGTTCGCCAAACAGGGTGATATCGCCTTCGCCGGCGAAACCGTTGCTGTCCAGCGTGACCTGAATATCCACGCCGCGCAGTAGAAAACCTTTTTCAAAACGCTGAATCAGGTGATGCTGAACGTCAACGATTGCCTCCAGACGGCGTCGGTTCATTTCGCTTTCCGTCGAGTCGTACAGCGCCAGCGTGCCGCGCAAGATTTCGGCGTTGTCCATCATTGACAGGAAGTTGGAGCCTAAGTGGCTGAGAACCCGCCAGTGGAAACGGTCACGCGCCGGGGGATAACAGGGCTGCGTCGGCGCGCACAGGTTGCGCACCCGCAGTGTATGCTGCGTGGCGTAGACGGGGGTGTCCAGCACCGTGCTCTGCAGCGCTTTACGCGGAAGCTGACCGTTGGTGCCGGTCAGACTCAGGGACAGGGTTTCGTCTTCCAGCAGGCGGTCGATATCGAATGCGTCGCCCCCAAGGATCAGCCAGGTATCATGCAAACCGGAAGGGCCGCGTTTTATCCGCGTATGGTAATAACGTTCCGGCGAATCATGACGCAACATCCCGCCCCGGTGGCGAAAACTGGAAAAGGGCACATATGCCTGACTGCCGGTGTGTCGCGAAGAAATAATATTATCGACGGAGTAAATTTCCGTATGCCCGTCCTGAATACGCATGGGGCGCAGCAAGTATTCATTTTCCAGCGGAGAAAGATGCAGTGGATCGGCTTCCAGGGGGAACAGGTTGATCACCGGTACGCAGTGCAGGCGGATATTTTCGGTGCTGAACGGCAGATCGTGAGACCAGCTTTCCGCGAGCACCACGTCAATTTCGAATCCACTCATTCCTGCCGGCCAGACCACATTCTCCAGCCCGTTGAGGGCGACAAACATAAACTTCTCGCGGAAGGTGAAATACTCCAGTAGTAGTTGGTAGCCGCTGAAGGCCGATTCGCCTTTTGGCCAGAGCGGATCGTCCTTACCGAACCCCATCGGGGAAAAATAACCGTCCAGTGTCCGACGTTCCTCCCCCGGCAGGCGAAACCAGATTTGCTGCACCCCCAGCGTCAGCGCCCGGTGTAATGCACAAGCCAGCGGACTGTCCGCATTGAGATAGAGCGGCAGTCTCGATAAATCAATCTGTGACCCGTCGCCAGCCAGCGGGCTGCACTCAAAGCGCAGACGGATAACCGAGCGTCCATCCTGTTCGTACTGTAACGACACCTCTGGTAAAGCCAGCGGAAGCAGGGTGATATCCCGCGTGGCGCTGTAGCAGCAACGTGCCCGGTGTTCGCCGACGGGCCTCGAGAGCACCTGAAAATCCCTCAGTGTTTCGCTCTGCTTCATTTGCCGATGATCGGTTAACAGTTCCACCACCGACAGCGACGGGATTGTACGCAGATAATGAGGCCACAGGAGGCTCACCAGCCCCTCAGTCAGTTCAGGTAGATCGTCATCCAGTTTTTCCCGCAGGCGGCCCATCAGGAAGGCGAAACCTTCGAAGAGACGTTCGACATAAGGGTCGCGCGCGCCGGGCTTATCGAGATTGAGCATAGCGGCGCGATCAGGATACGCTTGCGCAAACTCTTTACCCGCTTCACGCAGGTAGCGCATTTCGGCTTCGTAATAGCGTTGGGTCAGGTCGTCCATAAGCAGGAGTTATTCTCCTTTCATTAAAAGTAAATATAGTGCAAGTCTTCAGATGTAAAACAGATGTTGATATTATTTTACGAAAAATATATCGCGAGCAATTATCAATATATAATAATTAAATCATGTTTTTTACGGTTGCGTTTATTTAATTTTTTCCTTATTCAGATACTTTCTGTATGAATATGAGGCGGGAAATCTTTCATGCCAGTATCCGGCTTTTTTCACCGAACCCTCGAATACCCAATAATGATATTTATTCCCCGAATACTCCCTACGGATCGGCACCTCATACCTCTTATTATTGTAGATAAAATAGATAAGAAAGAAATCAATAGTTGGCGTTAAGGTCTCTTTGTCAAACTGGGTTTCGAGATATTCAGAGGATAGCTTATCTTTCATTAGTTCCCGAAACTCTTGATTATCCAGATCAGATAATACAGATAACTCTGAAAATCTTTTTTCTGAACCATTAATACCTTTCTTCAGATAAAATATTATCTGATCGCTGTTAAGATCACCAATTGGAACATAGCGGGTATTTATCACATAAAAATCATTGATTTTTATATACTGTGGAGTACTTAACCATTCACTGGCATCAAACCACTTCTTTTTCGACGGCCACTCCGGATCGTTTTCACTCTCCGGTGTCACATGCACCGCCATTCTGTATTGCTGTTGATACATAACATATCCTCCACCACATAAGGCTGTCAGCAAAAGAACAACCAGAAAGTAATATCCCTTCATTTTTAAAGAGTTCACAATGTCCACTCTCCGGGTTGATAGGTCTGTAATCCTTCTTTCAGCCCCTCTGGGCTATCCCCGGTTCCCGGCATACGCCACGCACCATTTGGCGCAATTGGACCAGCACCGCGTTTAGCGTTAGCATCTCTCGCTGTGACATCATCATAGCGTTTTGACATCTCATCATAATTTTCGGGTTTCTGGGGCGGCGTAATATCGACATCACTATTCGCCTTTTTCTTATTATATCCACTCAGGCTTTCCTCGTATTCTTCAATAACATCTTCATAATTTTCTGCTGCACGTATTTCTTTTTTCGTTCCGTAAATCGATGAATAATCCGACCGCATTTCAAACGCTCTGACACTCACGTCCCAGCAATCCGCCATCTTTTGTGCCGGACTGTTTTCCTGTCCGGCATCCATTCCGGTCAGGTCTTTTCCATCAACAGAAATACCGGCCCGGCAGGCATAGGTTGTGACAACGGCATCATAATCAAAGACAGCCTCCTGAACGTCAACGACATCTCTGGATTTAAACTCACCGGTCTTTTCCTTTCCTTTATTTTCATGATGATAATGGAATGATGCAGTGTCGATAATTCCGTGACACAGAATAACCATCTCCTTAATTACTCTGTTCTTGTCTTTTCTGCTGTTCAGGAATTTAATAAATTCAGCCTTGTCTTTCACATAAACCACGCGACCACTTAATGCTTCAACATATTCATTAATTAATTCAATGTCTTTCTCCACATATCCCTGCTGAAACATCAGGAAAATACGCTGTATAGAATAATTATCTTTATTCACTTCAGGAAAAAGCCGTAGCTGTCTCAATCCGCAGTTTACAAAACGATACTGATTCCCCATAGAATCTTTAAATTTCGTTCTTGCGGCCACCACCACAATATAATCCCGGCCAGTAATCCACTGAACATTTTCAACCGGCTCCTGCTCAGCTGTCATCAGTTCAATTTTTCTTTCATTTATCTCCTTTAATGAACCGAAGTTGCCGCCTCTTTTTTCCCAAGAATACGCCAGCTTACCAACTAACACCGTAACCTTCTCCGGCGCATCCGTATAAATTCGCTCCGTTTCCCCGTTCGGATTCGTTTTCCCTTTTCTGAAGGTACTATCACTCAGAATGAATACATAAGGGATACCCTCTAAACCAACGTCATCCTCTTTCGTTAAAAGTTTTATCTGATGGCTGTATTTTTTATTCTGCGGCTTTGTACTTGCTGCGGTAAGATTATTCGTCTTGCCTGATGTGGTATGGTTTTCCGTGCCACCACATTCATCAAACAAATCCGAAGTGGCAATCACCTGATTGTTCGCGCATTTACACGCCACACGGTCGCCGTTACCGACAAAGAGCGAATCCTCAGACCACCCACGCGCCGTGCCGACAATCCCGAACATCCCTTTGCACTTGTTACACCACGCCCTGTCGCCATTCAGCGCCAGTTTTTTGCCGTCTATGATCGATGACGTAGCGCTTGCCACATAGCCGTATGTCGTTTTATCTCCCAGTCTTGCCAGCCTTCGCGCCATAACTCCTTCCCTCTTAGTCCCCCTATGCCCTTGATCACAGACAGCAGGTATTAGTCCTTCTGATAAACGCCATCAGTCCTTATGCTGCGTGTCGCGCAGTACCGCCGCCCGTGCCGGATCCATTACCACCAGCGTTCCCAGCAGGTTTCCCATTTTCCGGGCAAGCGCCGCTTTGTCCGCGTGGCGGTGCGCCCGCAGGCGCAACAGCTTCAGTTGCCGCGTTTTTACCTCAAACAGCAGTTCCGATTCCCACTGCGTCAGCGTCAGCCCCTGCGCGGTGGATTTGTTCATTTCGTCGCGCATCAGCAAAAAAACGTCGTGATAGCAGGGGTCTTCACCCACCGGCGAATCCTCCGTCACCGGCAGCAGCCAGCTCTGCCACAGTGCAGCCTGCTCCTGTGCGACGGTCGTCGCATCCCGGTCAGAGAAACAATTCCGGGTTAACTGTTGCAGTAACTCACTCATCTGCGTTGTCCCTGTATTCTTCTGCATCACTTATGGCTTTCCCGGTCAGAAACACCTGTCCCGGCAGGCGGAAGTTTTTCAACGCCAGCAGCGCCAACGGCCCTTTACCCTGTTCGACGCGCATCAGGTAATGCAGCGGCAGGCCGTCCGGTGCTTTCCACTGCAGCTTAAAGTTACTGCTGTCCAGTTGCATCACCTGCGCCTGCTCCAGCAGACGGATAAAGCTCCAGCTTCCCCGGTGGTCGGCCAGAATTCGTTCCATATTCTGCGTGCTGGTCCAGCTCAGCGACGCACCGGGCTGCCACTGTTCATCCGGCCAGTTGAAACGCTGCCAGCGTTCTTTCTGGTTGAAATATTCCAGTTCCTGCCCATCAATCACCAGATGCGTTTTCATTACGTCGCGCGCCGGTTTTGCCCGCAGTTCAAAATGTACCCCGGCATCGCCGCTGGCAAAGACTGTGTCGGCCACATCGCGCAGGCGATTCAGGGCGCGTAAAAACGCCGGGTTGATCGCCAGTCCTTGCGTGTTCATGGTGTCAGCCACCCAGTACCGGCCTTCGCGTTTCAACATTCCGGTGAGGTTGGAGGCAATAAACTGATTTATCCGCCCGTCGTCACGCAGGTACTGCGCCAGCAGGGGAAGTGAGGCGTCATTCGCTGTGTCTTTGAACGGGTAGCGCCCGGCAAAATCCTGCTCCCAGAGGTTGACAATAGCGCGCTGCCACTGCCGGTTAAGGCTATCCGCTGCGGGCGTCAGCACCTGTCGCCATGCCTGCTCCACCGGGCTAACAAACAACGACTGGCCAAAACCACTCCATTCTTCACCCAGGCTGGCGGCTATCAGACGGCCATAATCGCGGGTATCGGTGAGGTCGACGGTTTTGCCCTGCAATACCGTCTGCGCCAGCTGCTGCATCATCTCCTGCGGGTCCGGGGCGTTGGTGACCTGTTGGAGCTTGAGGCGCACGCGGGTCACGCGGGTGAGATAAGTTTGCAGGCTGAGCTGGCTGTCGCCAGTGCCCACGGCTTTATCACCGGTCAGCCGCAGCAGCGGGGCAAAGGTTTTGTCCATCGGTCCTGTTGGTGCTTCTTCACGGGCGGCACGGGTGTTCTGCAGTGTTTTTTCTTTACCGTTAAACAACTCTTTTGCTGATTGTGTCAGCGAGTCTGACAGACTACGGCTTTCCCTTCCTGCCGCCGCCTGCCATGCCACCGTATCTGTGAGCGCAATCAGCGGCGACTGGCGGGCATCAGCCATCAGCGTCAACTGGTCCAGCACGCCGGAAAGTGAATCTTCGTGCTTCCAGCGGAGACTGTTAAGAAACGCCAGCCAGCTTCCGGCGAAGTCGGTAAAGTAGCGTTCCGTCAGGCGGGCGCGCAGCACCTCAGGCGAGATAACGGCGGATGCGTCCTGGCGACGGTCGCTGAGCACCCAGTCGATTTCCTCGCGCCGGGCGGTGACCACCTGTTCTATTGCCTCTTTTACCTGTCCTTCCCATGCCTGACGGGTAAACATTCCCGGTACGGTCTGTTCGGTACTGAAAAGCGGGTCTGTCAGCGTGTCGCCGGTCATGTCTGCCAGCGTGATATCGGCGTAGTTACGGGAGACCTGTTTCAGGACGTTCTGATAGAGGGTGTTTTCCGCATTGCGCACCCCAATCTGGCGCAGCAGAATTTTGCGTACCTCACCGGTCAGTTGCGGCTGCGGGGCGATTTTCCACTGTTGATGCTCCGGCAGATTCGCCATCCAGAAGGTCAGCAGCGACGGCAGTACGCTTTGCTGGGTGCCTTCCGGTACATCTGCATAGCGCAGATGCTCTGCCATCAGCGTGGTGCTGAAAAAGGTGGCGTCAGATTTTTCCGGGCGGGACATCATCAGCAGCGCCTTAAGCTGTTTATAACGCTGTTCTGCCGTTGCGGTGCGTTGCGGACTGTTCGGCGGCAGGGCGACAAAGGCGTTCAGTTGCTGCTGCAGGTGGGCGACCGCTACATCGCGTACCAGTCGGTTTGCCGCCTGCGCATAGCCGGGGAACGCCGCGTTCAGCATCTGAGCATTACGCTCCAAACCGAAACTCTGATACCACGGCGTACCGTGGCGGATACGATACTGCAGACGCTCAAGCTCGCCCTGCAAGGTGTGCAGCGCAACCAGTTGCTCTGCCAGCGGCAGTCGGGTATTGATGGCCCGCGCTGTGTGCGTCCCGGTTTCCTGAATCAGGGCGCGGTTGGCAAAAAACGAGGTCATCATTCCGGTCCACCATATCGCCAGCACGCAGAAGCAGGCCATCAGCGCGGTGCGCAGCCACGGAAAGCCCACGGTGCGGCCTTTTGCATTGTCGCCAGTAACGCCCGCCCACACCAGCGATGACAGCCACGCGTGGGGAGCCGCTTCCGGCACGGCGGCCAGTGGAGGGCTGAACATCAGGCCGCGCAGGTGCAGAGAAGGGAATGCGCCGCCTGCCAGCAAGGGCTTCAGGACGGTTTGCCAGTGAACGATGCCGCGCTCTGTAAGAGTGTGGGCAAGACGCAACAGAAAATCGTGCCGGTTATTGGTCAGCAACTGCGACATTCCCTGTTCCGTCAGTTGCGGGGTTTGTGCTTCCAGTTGTGTAGCCAGTTGTTCCGGTGTGCTTCGCTCCGGCAGCAGGCAGCCGACGCTTTGTAGTGTGCGCCCGGCCTGATAACCTCCGTCATCACAGACCAGCCACAGATACAGCGGAGCCTGAAAGCCAAGCAATTTTCCACCATTACCCAGTTCGCGCCAGCCCTTATCCAGTTGCGCCGTCTGGCAACTCTGTTTCTCCGTCAGCGGCCAGATAATACCGTCCAGCGGGCGGAAGCGGCGCAGTTTTTTCAGGGAGGCCAGCAGGGTGGTATCCGGCTCTGCCGACGCCTTGCCGCCATATATCAACACCGTATGGTCGCCTTCCTGCCAGCGCTGCTCTGTCAGCCCCGGCGCGATGGCTTCCACCTGCTCAGGCTCGCCCGTCACCAGCAGCAGACGGACCTGACGCTGCCAGAACAGACCGTAACGGTCGCGAAGATGAAAAAATAGTTCAGAATACAAAGATGTTCTTTGCCCAGGTTCATAACGAATTTCTTTTTCCGGGTATTCCCCCTGTTCCTCAGACTGCCGCCGTTCCCTGCGAACCCTGTATAAACGGGAAAAATACCAGGATGCCCGCAGAAAAATAAACGACATTATGCCAGCCAGCCATATATAAAACTTATTTTTATCCCCGGTTAATCCAAAAAGATCACCAAAACGCCAGATAATAAAACCCAATACAGCCGCAAAAAGCAGGAGCAGCAATACGTCTGCAATAATCGTTAACTTATTGTTTGCAGATTTCATGAAGCCTCCACCGGGTGGACAGTAGTAATTATCCAGTCGTCTTCATATCTGGCCATCATCAGATAATCTGATTTTTGATAAGACGCCGCCGAGACTGCTAACGCCGCAGTTAACCAGACCGAATTCAATCCGGGTAGACCACTGAGGCTTTCCATTACGTGGATATTATCAACTTGTAATTTCCCTTCTTTTTCGTTGAAGCATTGAAGAATACTGCCGCTGACGGGTAACAGACCAGCGCAGTCCCCTGTCAGTCCTGTGGCATTTCCGGCTATTTTTTGCGTATCAATAAAAATATCCAGATCTTTATCAAAACGATCGGCTACCACAACCATCGGACGAAAAATTCTGGCTTTTTCATCCAGTTGATATTTTTTTACTACATCATCTGCTGCGAATAAAAAGGAAACTATGCCATCTGAATAATTTTCTTTGCCGTTAAGCTGTAAAACCAGAACAATATATATTTTTTCTTCTGTCACTTTCAGCCAGACGTCAAGTTGTTCAAATAAAAGAGAAGGAACAAGACGGACAGATCCGGACGGCAACATGATGTTCATCTCCTCCAGCACTCTGGAAAAATCGGCCTCCATACGGGTATATTCTCTTTCATTACAGTCCGTAAGGATAATAAACTCTTTTGCAATCCGAACGGGAAGATTAAAAATATCATTTTCATCAATAAGAAGAGTAAAGAAAGAAAACCAGTCATTAGTTTTCCATGTAAAATAATCAATCCTCACGGATAAACCATACATTACCTCTGACTGATTGTCTGATAGTGACGATCCATCCACTTCGCCGGGAAGGAAAAGTTTACTGCCCAGCACAGAGACATAACGGCCTCCCCATTTTTCCCATTCTGTGTTGATATTATTGATGTTATGCATTATTACCGTATAATTTTGCATGGCTCTGGCATAAAAATATATTTGTAAACAGAAGAGGAAAAGACACAGGATTAGAGGAGAAAATAAGATTAATAAAGTAACATTATCTCTAATGATTTCATCACGAAAGAGATAAAAGAGTAGCAATAAAAACGCACTAAGAATAAGGAAGGTGAGAAGCCATTTATAAAGAGGTATTTTCACTGGGCTATCTGGCTCTTCAATATGTTTTCTTTTCCATGCCATAAAGTTTATCCATTTAATAAAAATAAGTCATCAATCGGTGGAAGGTATTGGCAGTGAGCTATTTAAGAATGTAAATATGCTCACCTTCACCAGTCATATTTACCTTGCGATCTATAAAAACCAGTTTCCGCCCACATGTATCTTCCATCTTTCATTATTGATAGCGCCTGAAGTATGATTTTTGAAAATGAATTCATTAAAGCCAACTTCATTCAACTCGAAATAAACAGCTTCACCACCGTTTGAACATGATTTTATCTTTATCAGGTGGCGTGATTAAACGGAAAAATACGTTACGCTAAATGTCACTGTGACACATTCCAGTTATTGAGCGCATCTGTCAGATTACAGCGCCCCGTTTTCGTCTCCATCACGTCATACATATTAAATACATAATTGCCATTTCCGGTATCTTTGACGTTTCCGATAAACGCAAAATACATCGACTGGCTTTTACTCTGATTAAACGTCTGGTACGCTTTTTCTATATTTTCTTGATTAGCATCTGCGGTCCTGACTATTTTCATTTTTAATGGCGGGCTGTCGCAACGGACAAAAAAATCTCCTGATTTTCTTTTTTTAACATGCCCCAGAAAATATCATTATAATCCTCAGCATATGCATTGCCTGCTAGAAAATATATAAAGAACAGTCCTGTCAATAATGATTTCAGCATTACGCTTTCTCCTGTCAGAATAAAATCCCTTTTATGTCCCCAGTGAATGTAGGGGACATTATTTCTTTCTGCGTTTTTATCCCCGCCTGCCATTTCTTTCTGACGGACGTTATCCCGCTTCAGAAACCCACACCGGGCCGCCGTCGTGTCGCGCCATCAGGGACCACAAAACATGAAACTTTTCGCCTTGTTTATGCTCCTCCTCCATTATTCTGTCTTCCCATTCCGGCATCAGTTCCCCCTGCTCCAGCGTTACCGTGACCGGTTTGTCCTCCACAAAAATCGACCATTCACCGCCGTGTGGACAGGGTTCGCCGCTGGACGCGCTTATCCGCTGCTGTTCCGTGATGTACTGTTGCTGGCGTTGCGGCCAGTTGTAAAGCTCCTCCGGGGTTCCCCGCGGGAAAAAGCCTTCCAGCGGCACGTTGATAAACCGGTTTTTCACCCGCCGTATCCGTATCCAGTTGGTTTTTGTCCATGCCCCTTCCTCCCAGTAATACTCCTGCTGACCAACATCATTGACATACTGAGTTCGCATACGTCCCTGCCATGCATCAGGAATATTCTCCCTCAGATACATCAGGCGCGCCCCCGCATCAAGTAGATCCGGCAGGTACAAACCGTCAATCGTCACCGGATCGCCTTCCCGGAGATACACGCTGTGATCCAGTTCATAGAGTGGCAGTTGCATAGGTAGCGCCAGTGGACCATAAAGACTCTCTTCATAGTAATAAGTCAGCGAACCTTCGTACCAATAACCCGTCGAAGTGTCTTTTATCAGATCATCATAGAACCCCGCCCGCCAGAGTAGTTTCTGATATTGCTTCTGAGCTACATCAGGCATCCAGTTCGGGAAATAATCTATCAACCCCCGCCGATCACTACTGATATTTCCCCCAGAATGCAGTGCATTTGGATCGTTTTGCTGACGCTGTAGAAAATCATAATGTACCGACTTTAATGTACCGCGAATATTGGGCAGTACCCGCCCCCCCCAGACAGCATCAATCTGTTCATACAGCGGGCGCCGACGGATATCCAGAGGCATGCTTTTTGCCCATTCAGCCACCTGATACTCACATAACTCAACCAATGTCCGCCACGCCTCATAACGCTTCCGATAATATTCCACCGACATTGCTCGCTCTAGCAGCCAGCACTCTTGGGGGTGCAATATCGCCATATTACCTCCTTCTTTATTTATCAATCTTTCCTGTGGTTATCACTCTTCAGGCACGAAAATTTTAGTTTGCAACTGGGGAATGCCGATATACATATCTACTTCATCAGAAAAATCCCTATATCCCCACCCTGTGTGCTGACGTTTCCCCAGATAATTCAGATTCAGATCGGCCGGGTCTATCACTATCTGAATTCCCCCACCTTCCAACACTATGTCCACATTTTTACCATTATCAGTCACTCTACGCGACTGTGAGGCAGCGGGACCTTCCCAGACTTTCATTGTGGTGCCTGGCGGGACGGTATACACCACATATTCGCCATTTTCATTCCAGCTCTTCCATACCGCAAAACGTCGCCGCCACTGCGATTTGCTTTTCAGAGCCATAAACTCAGCCTCACGCATCCAGCAAAAACTGTTATCACTACTGGCAGGATCCAATACACGGTACAATTTTTCATTCTGTGGCAGCTCAACATAACGCATTTGATGAAAGCTTTTTATATTATCTTCCGATAAAGCAGGCCAGCCTTCCTTATCCTTTTCCAGTCGCATCAGACTCTTCTGCTCTGCGCTCGCCTGTTTCAGCCCTGGATATTTCTCAGTTACCCCCACATCCACCCAGTCCGGCTTATTATGAACCAATAACTCAGCCTCTTCTGCATCTTTAAGACGAGCCGGGCGATGCGGATTAGCGCCAGTATGAGCCTTATAATAATTATCGCCTTCCTGTCGTAGACGCGAGGCCAGCTTTTCCAGTGTCTCATTCAGCGGAGCCAGTGCCTTCTCCAGCATAGTATTGGCCTGACTACGAATAGAAACCAGCAATTTCCAGGTCGTCTCAATCGGCTGGCGAATAGATTCCGGCCCCCAAGATTTGGCTTTATCCAGCAGGCTTCCAGTGACTTCCATTAATTCATCAAATTTCGTCAACAGCACGGACACATTTAGCTGCGCAATCAGCTCTCTGACCTGCTTCTCGGCATATTGGTAGGGGTTATAAATCTTCATATATTTCATTGTGGCCTGCACTACGGTCATATCAATGAATCTGTTAAATAACGAGACAGCAGCATCAATAGCTTTTAAGGTTATCTTCCCAGAAAGAGCAGCTTTTCTTATCGAATTAAATAGCACTTTGAAAATCCCTTTAATCAGGGAACCCGCAACTGGAATAAGACCAACCAGAGTGAGGATCATTGCCACCCATGCCCAGGTGGTATCTGTTTTTTTATCGTTTCCTTCCTTTATTTTCATGCAGTTAGCAACCAGATCACGGACATCGCAAATCTGATCCACCAGAGGGATCATAGAAATAACAGTACCTGTTACTACCTGCCCGGTACTCTGGTTATCGTTAAAATCTCCCTGAATGGTTTCCCAAATCCACTGCCCGGTCGCTTCAATTTTCTTCTGTATGCCAGAATACCAGCTTTCTGGTGGCGGCTGATAAAAAGCCAGCGCTCTGTCTAAATCAGTGTCTGTATCCATTATTATGCTCCCTGTCCATCCGTCCCTAATTCAGCATCTACTGCGGCAAGCAGGGACGAATAGGGATCCCAAGGTTTGTCCGGTTCCGGCTCTGGAAATTCGTATTCCACCGTTGCTGATTCGGGGGGAACATTTGTATGCAGTGCGTACCCTTTATCATCTAACATGCCCGACAATACAGCCCCTGACTCAAAAGCGATTTTGTACTTCGCGCCACCAATGGGAATACCATCCCAGTCCCGCAGATCCAGCGACAGATCGTAATTACCTTTTCCCGGCAGCACAGGCATCTCAACCGGCAACTGCGCTTTACTCATCTTCTGTACATTCGCTGATTTCAACAGGATATTCTTCGGTCCTCCTACCTCCACCCCGCCGCCGCTCAGCCTGATGTACGCCTTGCCGCATTTCAGCACAAGTTCCTTCTCTGCCTCTATCTCCACCACATCTTCCGTACTGCTTATCTTCATCCCATGGCGCGATGTCAGCCGCATTCTCTCGTTCTGAGCCTCCACTTCAACTTTTCCCTGGTTTGCGTACAGCTTCATCCCTCCCTTGCGCGCAAATACACTCACCGCGTCTCCCGCCGAGACAGTCACCTTCTCCATCGCCCCTGCATCAATATTTGTTCCCGCCATCAGCCCTATACTGCTCTCTCTTGAACCCAGTCTGACGCCCTTTGGACTTACAATCCCCACGCCTTCCGGCGCGCTCAGCACTATCCCTGCCTTTACAAGCTCCGACAGCGCGCCGTTCAGCGACGTATGCCCATCAAGATCCGCACCATGCGCATTCGCCACCTCCGCCGCCTGTGACAGACTTTTTGCTATCGATAACGCATTTTCCAGTTGCGTTATTGCTGCCTGCATATCCAGTACCTGCCCCTGCGCCTTTTCCTGCGCATCGGCGCTGATAAAGACACCTTTTTTCGCTCTTATCGCACCCCACATATCGGTGCGCAGTTCGAAACCCTCACCGCGCTGCTGCTTCCCAGCATCCACCAGATGTCCCAGGTTCAGCTGGCTCTTTCCGCCGTACTCTGTGCTAACCTTGATGTGCTCCTTACCCCGCTCATCGTCCAGCCGGATTTTGTTATTCGCCGGGGTGCGCAGCACGTTGCGCTTATAGTTCTGGATGGTCACATGGTCGGTGTGCGCCGAGTCGTGTTTCACCCCGGCGATATATGGCCTGTCCGGGTTGCCATCCTCAAACGCGATGCTAACCTCGGTTCCCGCCAGCAGCGGCAGGTGCAGACCGTAAGTATCTCCCGCATAGGGGCGTGACTGCCGTACCCACAGGCTCTCGAAACCCGGCTTCCACGTATCCCGGTCAAAGTCCAGGTTCACTCGATAGCGCCCGTCTTTGTCGATATGAGCGTAGATATCATTTGCCGTGGTGCTGGTCACCCGCGCCGGGAGTGTCCCTGCCATCACAGGCCTGCGGATGAGAGGAGGGCGGTAGCCGTAGCGTTCGGAATAGGGGATGGCGGTGAATGTCAGTTCGTAGCTGCGGTCTCGTGCTGCGCTGGCGGTAATCCCGGTTATCAGAATGCCCTTGCGGAATACCTCTGGCGCATCATTACCCTCGACCTTTATCTCCAGTCCCGGCATCAGCAGAGAACTGGTGCTCTGTCCCTTCAGGATGGCGCGTCCGTTCAGGTAGCGTTCGTGGCGGATACGCGCATAGAATGCACCACTCTCCGGCGTCGCTTTGTCACCCGTTTTCAGAAAATTGTCAGCGTAATGATAGGCTTCACCGTAGGTGGTGTTATCCCCGCCTGTTACGTCAAACTGGCCTGTTGTCATCTCCGCCATCGCTTCACGGTAGTTGTAATCCCGCGTCGTGACGGACCTCGATACCACGCTGTAGGCCGTGTTCAGACCCCACACTGCTTCGGTTCCGCTGTCGCTCATCCCCGAAGGGTGACGCAGCGGCAGCGTCAGGCCGCGCTCATAGCCACTCTGGTCGTCGTAAAACTCGATAACCCCGATTTTCAGTCGGGCGTCGGTACTGAACCGGAACCAGATACCCACCTCCGACAGCAACCGTGAGATGAATGTCAGATCGTCT
Organism: Klebsiella sp. 10982; assembly: GCF_048589245.1. Taxonomy (NCBI): domain Bacteria; kingdom Pseudomonadati; phylum Pseudomonadota; class Gammaproteobacteria; order Enterobacterales; family Enterobacteriaceae; genus Klebsiella; species Klebsiella sp. 10982. Next base: position 164,787 of record NZ_JBMAXV010000001.1, on the reverse strand, counting down.
TCGTCGTACTGCATGACCTGCTCGCGTGACGGGTAGTCGCTTTTCAGGTTAAACACAAAGTCCTGACCGCGCATCTCATGCCGCTCGCGGAGTATTTTCTCCACGATTTGCGGCACCGTCTGGTTCTGATAAATCGCGTTCTGATGGCTGCGGGACAGTAGCGCCAGACGGGGCTCCAGCCGCACCTCATACCGCGCCTCGTCCCGTGAGGAAGACAATTGCTTAAATCCTGTGATCACCCCGTACAACGTACGCAGGGGAGTCTGCGTCGGTATCCCTTGCACCGGCGGGGCGGTCAGGCTGAATGCCCCGTCCTGCATCAGCACCGACTCCGGCGCAATAGACTTATCGCTGCTGGTAAACTGAATGTCATAGCGGAACGGGGCGCTTAATTGCTCCTTGCCTTCAAAGGACAGTACGTCCACGCCGCTGCTCAGGCCGCGGATTTTTAACGCGTGGTGTGAGTGGTCGAAGTTCTGTACATCCATCGTGGGCTTCCTTATTTCGTAACAAATTCCACAGAATTTCCTCTTGCGGGGCCCTGTTCAGGCACGCTACCGCCCATAGCCATGACCTCGTGCCCATCAGGTTTACATCAGGCTAAATTGTGAATAGCGGTTGCTCGGTACCGGTACCACCGATATTCAGCGAGCCGCATATCGAACCCGTGCCAAAAAAGCAGAAGGCTTCCTGCCAGCCATGGTTAGCTGGCTGAAACTCCTTGTGGATTTAACTGAGATAACGCCGGTTCTGGCAGCATGTTCTGTTTCACGTCCTGACAGGCGTCAGTGCGGGGAACCAGACTGATTTCGACGCGCCGGTTAGCGGCCCTGCCTTCCGGCGTATCGTTAGTTGCCGCAGGATGGCTTTCGCCCAGCCCCTGTACGGCAAAACAGGTGGCCGGAATGTCGCTGGTCTGTAGCATCCAGTCGCGCACGGCTTCCGCGCGTCGCAGCGACAATTGCTGATTGGCTTTTTTATTGCCGGTGGTATCGGTATATCCGGTGACCACAATCAGCCAGCCCGGCCTTGCCCTGATATTTACCAGCGCGTTAATCAGCACTTTTGTCGAGCCGTCTTTCAGACGGGCCTGTCCGACGTCAAACAACGCCATGCTGTCGAGACGCACGCTCTGTACCGGTAATGCGTCTGCTACATCCCTTTTTTTCTCAGGTGGACGGTAATCGCGAATAACCCGCCATACCGGCTGGCGTAGCCGTTCGCCGGGATATAAGCCCAGACTGAGACGTAATGGCTCCCCTTCGCGAAAATAGCTATCCAGAATATTTGCATCGTCCTTCAGGACCGACAGGTGGTGGGCTTTAGCGGCGTCGTTGTCTGCCGGAACGGCATCATATTTATGTAGATCGTCGCTCACCTGCAGCAGCAGGCTGCGGTTTGCGGTTGCTGACAGACAGAGCGCAGCCACTCCTGCCACGGTGGTCATCAGCAGCGCCGCCACGCAGGCGCGGCGCACTGGCGTAAATCCTGATTGACGTGGTAACAGCGGCAGCATCATGTCCGGGAACGGCAGGGGAGATGCGCCGATCTTCGGTATCGCCTCCGGCGTCAGTCCCGTTTTTGCCGTTGTCCATGTCTGCCACAGATTGCCTTCCAGCGCAGGCAGCGATGGCGCCTGCCCCATGCCCGCCGCCAGCGGCGGATACCCGTTCAGCTCTGGTAACACCATCTGATTGAGCCACTGCATCAGGCTTTCCATCCGCAGAAGATGGCAAAGCCGCAGGCTGCTCCCATCGGTTCCGGGCTGTGCCGCCCATGCCGTCGGAGAGCTTTCTCCGGCGGGCGTCACCACCTGAACCTTGCCGCCGGCGCAGATAAACCACGGTAGATCATCCTCTCGCCCTGTGCCGGGCAGCCAGCTCCACAGCAGCAGCGGCACTTTTATGCCCGCCCTGCGGCGCACTGTCGCCAGACCGCCGACAAAGCGTCGCAATTGTCCCGCCAGAACAGCCATATCCAGATGAACAACCGGCACGACCGTGCAGGCCACACACAACTGAGAAGCCCATGCGGGGCGGTCAGCCAGCAGCACTTCAGCCTGTCTGATAAGTTGCTCTTCATCCGCAACGTGCAGGTACAGCCCTCCCGCGACCTGCCGCAGCGGGTTTTCTGTGAATAACGATGCTGCCGCGTCGCCGCACACCAGCACTACGGGCTGCCGATATGTTTTGGGCGGCAATCGGGACAGCCATGCGCTGTCGGCCTCAGTCTGTCTTTTTTTTCCGCGCCAGCACGCCAGCAGGCCTACTGCGATGACGATAAGCGCCACTGTCACGCCAAATTTCATCGCCGTAGAGGCCTGATTGAATCCCAGCCATAGCGCCAGCACCAGCAGCATGCTCCACAGCAAAAGCGCCTGTTTCAGCGTGTTACTCACCCGGCTCATCTTCAAGACTTGCCTGTTGGCAGCAGTTCATCCACCAGTACATTCAGCCAGCTATGCAACCCCCACCAGACGCCAACCAGCACAAGCATTAGCAGTAGCAGCCAGCAAAAAGGAGACTGCCACAGGTAATGCTGACGCCTGGTCAAAGGCACATTCAGCACTGCCGAATCTTCTTGCACCCTGAATGGCTCAACCCGCTTGCTGAACATCGCAATGAGATGCTGCCGTTCATCAGATTCGGGGTCCTGATAGCGCCCGCGAAACCCCAGCAACAGCACGCGATGAAAACAGGTCAGGACCGCCGACGTGGGGGCTGGCTCCTGTAAAACCCGCTTCATACGCTCATACAGTAGTTCGCCGGCCTGAAGGGTATTGAAAAAATGCGACTGGAGAGGGTTTTTTAGCCAGACCATCTGGCCATCATCCATCCCGTCCCGGCTGAGAACGGTTTCGTCCAGCAGCGCGCACTGAGCGTAAGTGATATGTTCTATGTCCTGCTGGCTGAATCCGGCCGCTGTCAGACGCTCGCGTACCCCTTCCACCTGCTGCAGACAATGGCGATATAGTTCCTGTCCGTGTCTTGCAGAAGTGCCCTGACGCAGTTCCACCACCGTCAGAAAGGTGTCGCGAAGTAGTACGTCAATGTCGATTTTCCGTTCCTGTGTCATGACCGCAGTACCGCAAAAAGCTCGGGTTTCAGATCGCCCAGCGTACCCGGCGCGTAAATCATGCAGCACCCGGCATCCAGCATGGCTTTAGCCGGAGCGCTCTGCATATCCAGCGCAAAATACTGATTCTCCAGCCGTAATGGCAATGCAGCCGGAACCTGCGTCAGCGGAACAACAGGCACACCGTTCAGCGCAACATTAACCAACAACGTAACGTCATCCGGCGCCCCGATTTTGCAGAGCCGTGGTAACTGTTGCAGAACGACGTGCGTCGGCAGCGAGGAGCGAACAGAAAGGTAAAAATCCGCCTCTTCCCGCAGGCGTGGATCGTGAAGTTCGGCTTTCCAGCGGTTGCCGGGAAGGGATTCCAGCTCGAGCGCAATCACCCGCGACGGCAGGCTGGCTTCGAGCAGTTCGCTGAGCAGGGTAAAAAGCGGCGGAAAAACGGAGGATGGAGCATCATGGACATATGCGGGAATGGCGCTCACGTTGTGTTCAAGGGAAAAGGTCAGCAACGCGCCGGCCAGACGAGCCAGTTCGCGCCAGACGAGTTCAGGATGGATGCTCGGATACCGTAAAAAATCACTTAGAACCGGTTCAGCGCTGTTCAACGCATTGAGTAACCAGAACAGGGACACATCCGCTACCGCGAAGTCCGCCATACGCTGATTGCTTTCCCGGCGCAGGGCCATCAGACGCCGGCACTTCGCCTGTAGCTGCAACAGCAACGTATCCAGTCGCTCCACCAGACCAGTATGTGCGCTGAGGGCAAGCAGCGGCGGGATGTAGCTTTCATCCTGAGACCAGTTACCCTGACCATTCCGCGTCAGACGTGCAAGCGGGCAGGTGATGTAATCCTGATTGTTATCATGGGCGAAACGCAATGACAGCGCATGGCATTCAACGGCCATTTCTTCACTGTCGCTGCCATAAATATCCTGTACTTTATGCCATTCCTGACGATAACGCAGGGGTCTTTCAGTATGCTTTTCCTGTCCCAGATTACCGCCATTCGCATGTTCCAGCGGTAACGCCAGGACAACTATTGCCGTATTTTCCACCGCCAGAGTATGTAAATCACAAGCCAGAGGCAGCGCATCGGAAACGTCGGAGTCGATCAACGAGCCATCGGAAAAACGCAGGCACAGGGTACGTAATTTTAACTTCCCTAACGCCAGCGCTTCTCTGTCAAACTCGACTCTCGCCACACCCCATGGATGACGGATACCCAGCTGTGCAATGCTGTTGTTACTGTACGTTTCCCAGCGGGCCTGCTGCTGAAACTGTTGTGAGGACAGGAACGTTCCCTCAGCCCATAGTGGTCGATGAATTTTCATACTACACCACCGCCCGGTCAGGTTTTTGCTTTTGGCATTTGAGAAACCTGAGACCGTGCCAGCGTGACTTAACGTGCTGGACGTCTGGCTGATGCATAACCACATCCTCCGCAGATTTCGCCAGACAGGAAAGTGGAGTATGGATAGCTACCGTCAGATGTATTTTTCTAAACAACGACTGATAAATACCGTCTGATCCCATCATTGTTGACATAGCCGCAGATGAAGAAATATGTTCCTTTGCAGACATCAAAATTTCCCTTTTGAAACTTTTATCCGGTTTTGCCCAATGACTTTCCCAGGCGTGCAGGTTAACCCCTCTCCTGTAACGACATTCTTGTTAATTCTTCCATCGCTCCAGGTTCAGTCATGGCGTTAGTGAAGTCGTTTTGGTTTAAATTAAGGCCAATTATTGGGGCTATAGTTAATAAATGTCTGGTGGACACTACAATCCCTGGCGGAGAGAAGATGTAGAGGTAACTTCACATTCATGGCACTTCCTGTTTTCAGGCCCGGCTTTATGTTAAAGCGAGTTTCTGGAACATCGTTTAGAAATTTTTTAGCCATGTTGCTTCTCCCTGTCTAACTAACCCCTGTTTAAGTATCTGACCTTGATCCAATTTAACAGTTAAATAAAGCGGGGTGCAATGTGGCCAGTGTCTGAAAGATCGTTATTATTACTACTATAAATACTTTGGCTCGTATCCTAAGATGGTTTTATTTATATGAAGTTTCTCAATTTATTGACCATCAAGGGCAATCTGCTTGGTTATGGATAAGTATAAGCATAAAATACCGATAAACGATCGCGTAATAATATCGCAACGCCACTTTTTCGGAATAAATAAAAGCTTCTTTAATAAATGATATTTTTGCTGTGAATGATTTGGTGGCAAAAAGTTCGACCATCTACTGCGAGATTAGTGAAGTACAGAAGGGGAAAAGATGGAATTAATACCATAATTTAAAACAATCAGAAGAAGTTCTGGTATCAAAAATATAACATTTGCATCAATTATCATGATTTGTTCAGTAATGAAAGTATGATGTTGACTTATAATGAAAGCTATCATAGATACATTATCTCAATTAAATCCTGTTTGTTGCAGTGCCCTGTCTGGCAAGATAACCACCGAAATATAATAATTATATCAAGTCTGCTATCTTCATTCTTGTTGCCAGAGGCCGATTACAAACGCAAAGCTAACGGTAGTTCCGGGAATTTAGTCCTTTTATTGCGCAAAATTCAAAATGAGTGGATTAAGCAAGTGGCTTTTAGCCGTACACTCATTTGTCCACGCATTATCTGTGGATCTCCTGAGAGATACAGGGAAGTATAAAAAGACGTTGATAAATTGCGGTTTCTTGTATTTCAGGGGCTGTTACGGATGACATAAAGCAAATCGGCGAGGGGGCGGCAATGGCCGTTCCCGTTTTCGGCAGAGGTTTTGTCGGCGACAGAAACAAAAAAACACCCTTGAGGGTGTTTATGATGTTGGTTGCGGGGGCCGGATTTGAACCGACGACCTTCGGGTTATGAGCCCGACGAGCTACCAGGCTGCTCCACCCCGCGTCACCGTACTGCTTCACATTGTCAAATTTGATTGGTTGCGGGGGCCGGATTTGAACCGACGACCTTCGGGTTATGAGCCCGACGAGCTACCAGGCTGCTCCACCCCGCGTCACCGTACTGCTTTACTTCATCAAATTTTAATTGGTTGCGGGGGCCGGATTTGAACCGACGACCTTCGGGTTATGAGCCCGACGAGCTACCAGGCTGCTCCACCCCGCGTCCGTGGAAGCGCACTATACTCCGCTAGCGAGATGATGCAACCTTTTTTCGACCAAATCGACATTTTTGTAAGAATTGGCTTATAAAACGCCACGTTGTGGTGTTTTTTTACACAGATCTGTGCCATCGATGAGATCGCGCATTTCAATAGCCCCGGCGCTTTGTTATCTTCAACACGCACTAAGGCTTCGCAGCAAAAGATGAGACACCATGAAAGGACGTTGGGCAAAATATGTAGCGACGGGGGCAATGCTGGCCATGCTCGCCGCCTGTTCCTCAAAACCGACCGACCGCGGTCAGCAATATAGCGATGGCAAGTTCACCCAGCCGTTTTCACTGGTAAACCAGCCGGATGCCGTCGGAGCGCCGATCAACGCCGGCGACTTCTCCGAGCAGGTCAATCAAATTCGTAACGCCTCGCCGCGCCTCTATAACAGCCAGAGCAACGTCTATAACGCGCTGCAGGAGTGGCTGCGCGCCGGCGGCGACACGCGCACGCTGCGCCAGTTTGGTATTGACGCCTGGCAGATGCAGGGCACCGACAACTATGGCAACGTCCAGTTTACCGGCTACTACACGCCGGTAGTGCAGGCGCGCCACACCCGTCAGGGCGAATTCCAGTACCCCATTTACCGGATGCCGCCGAAGCGCGGTAAGCTACCGTCCCGCGCCAGCATTTATGCCGGCGCGCTGAGCGATAACTATGTGCTGGCGTACAGCAATTCGCTGATGGATAACTTTATCATGGACGTGCAGGGCAGCGGTTATATCGACTTTGGCGATGGTTCGCCGCTCAACTTCTTTAGCTATGCCGGGAAAAACGGCTGGCCTTATCGCAGCATCGGCAAAGTGCTGATCGACCGCGGGGAAGTGAAGAAAGAAGATATGTCGATGCAGGCGATCCGCGAGTGGGGTGAAAAACACAGCGAAGCGGAAGTGCGTGAGCTGCTGGAGCAGAACCCGTCGTTCGTATTCTTTAAACCGCAGTCTTTCGCGCCGGTGAAAGGCGCCAGCGCCGTGCCGCTGATCGGCCGCGCCTCGGTGGCCTCCGACCGATCGATTATTCCGCCGGGAACCACCTTGCTGGCCGAGGTGCCTCTGCTGGATAATAACGGCAAGTTTAACGGCCAGTACGAGCTGCGCCTGATGGTCGCCCTCGACGTCGGCGGGGCCATCAAAGGCCAGCATTTCGACATCTATCAGGGCATTGGGCCTGACGCAGGCCACCGTGCCGGCTGGTATAACCACTACGGCCGCGTCTGGGTGCTGAAAAACGCCCCGGGCGCGGGGAATGTTTTTAGCGGCTAACACCCCTGGCCGTGCCTGTTGACCAGGGCGCCCGGATGACGCCGCTTGCGGCGGCCTCCGGGCGCTGTCATTTTGTTCTGAGGTTCTATGTCTGTTGTAATCAGCGATGCCTGGCGCCAGCGTTTTGGCGGTACGGCACGTTTATATGGTGAAAAAGCGCTGCAATGTTTTGCCGACGCCCACGTCTGCGTGGTCGGGATCGGCGGGGTCGGCTCGTGGGCGGCGGAAGCGCTGGCGCGAACCGGCATCGGGGCGATCACCCTTATCGATATGGACGATGTCTGCGTCACCAACACCAATCGTCAGATCCACGCCCTCAGCGGCAACGTCGGGCTGGCGAAAGCGGAAGTGATGGCGGAACGTATTCGTCTTATCAACCCGGAGTGTCGGGTGACGGTGGTGGATGATTTCGTGACCCCGGAAAACGTGGCCGAATATCTTGGCGTCGGCTTTAGCTATGTTATCGACGCGATCGATAGCGTCCGGCCGAAAGCGGCGCTTATCGCCTGGTGTCGCCGCTACAAGGTGCCGCTGGTGACTACCGGCGGGGCGGGTGGCCAGACTGACCCAACGCAGATCCAGGTCGCCGACCTGGCGAAGACCATCCAGGATCCGCTGGCGGCCAAACTGCGCGAGCGGCTGAAAAGCCAGTTTGGGGTGGTGAAAAACAGCAAAGGCAAGCTCGGCGTGGACTGCGTCTTCTCTACCGAAGCGCTGGTCTACCCGCAGGCGGACGGCAGCGTCTGCGCAATGAAGAGCACGGCGGAAGGGCCGAAGCGGATGGACTGCGCTTCCGGTTTTGGCGCGGCGACGATGGTGACCGCGACCTTTGGCTTCGTCGCGGTATCGCATGCTCTGAAGAAGATGCTGGCGAAGGCGGAGCGGCAGACGACGTAAATTCCCGGGTCGCGGCGCAGGCGCCTTACCCGGTCTACAGAACAATTCCCCGGAGGCGGCGCTGCGCACCTGTCCGGGCGACAAAACTGCATGAGCCCGTAGCCCGGGCAAGGCGCGTCAAACGCCGCCCCCGGGATGAGCTTAAACCTCAACCTCGCGGGCGGCGGCAAGCACCGCCTCGCTCAGCGCATTCAGGCCCTGGCTGCGCGAGGCGCTGAGCTGGCCGCGCAGTCCCAGCTCGTCGAACAGCGCTAACGGATCCTGCGCCAGGATCCCGGCGCGGGTTTTTCCTTCCACGGCGGTTAAAAGTACCGCCAGCAGACCGCGCACAATCCGTCCTTCGCTGTCGCCAAAGAAGTGCAGCCTGCCCCCGGCATCCTCCTCATAGCCCAGCCAGACGCGGTTCTCACACCCGGCAATCTCCCGGGCCTGCGCTTTGCGCTCGTCGGTCAGCGTCGGCAGCTTTTTGCCCAATAAAATCAGCTGACGATATTTATCCTCCCACTGGTTCAGCGGGGCGAAGGTCTGACGCAGCGTAGCGTCGGTAATGGTCGTGCCGAAAGGGTGCAGGGTTGTCATTAATCCACCAGAATTTCCAGAGCGCGATCCACCGCGTGGACCAGCGCCGCAACATCGTCTTGGGTATTGTAAGGGGCGAAAGAGGCCCGCAGGGTACCGCTGACCCCTAAGGCCGCCAGCAGCGGCTGGGCGCAGTGTTGCCCGGCGCGCAGGGCAATGCCGGACTCCGCCAGCAGCGTCACCAGATCGCTGTGATGAACACCCTCAAATTCAAAGGCCAGCAGGCTTGACTGCTGGCAGCGGAAAGCGCGGAAGCCCGGGCGCTTTGCCAGTTCCTCTTCCGCCAGGCTTGCCAGGCTGCGGCTCCAGTTTTCCGCCTGGCCGATATCGCTCAGCGCCAGCCACTCCAGCGCGGCGCTGAGGCCGATCACCCCGGCGACATTCGGCGTACCGGCCTCGAGGCCATAGGGGGCCGGCTGCGGCGTAAAGCCGTCAAAGCTGACCTCGGCGATCATTTTCCCGCCGCCGAGCCAGGGCGACATCGCCGCCAGCAGCTCGCTTTTGCCGTACAGGGCGCCGATCCCGGTCGGGCCATACAGCTTATGGCCGGAGAAAGCGTAAAAATCGATATCCAGCGCCTGTACGTCCGCGGGGAAATGCACCGCCCCCTGGGCGCCATCGACCATCACCACCATTCCGGCGGCGTGGGCAAGGCGGATAGCCTGGGCCAGGTCCGGGCAGCCGCCGGTAACGTTGGACATCTGGCCGATGGCCAGCACCCGGCTGCGCGGGGTGATCAGCGCGCTGAGGCTGGCGATATCCGGCAGACGGTCGGCGCCCAGCGGCAGTTTGACCACGCTGGCCCCGGTCTGCCCGGCTACCATCAGCCAGGGGACGAGGTTGGCATGATGCTCGGCTTCGCTAACGATAATTTCATCCCCCGGCTGCAGGCGCGGCCGGACGTAGCTCTGCGCCACCATATTGATGGCCTCGGTGGTCCCCCGCGTCCAGACGATATCTTTGCCGGACGGGGCGTTAAGCCACGCCGCTACACGCTCGCGGGCCGCCTCATAGCGCTCGGTCAGCCGCTGGGCGGCGGCAAACTGGCTGCGGTGGACGTTGCCGGCGCTCAGGCGATAAAACTGGTCGCTGGCGTCGATTACCGCCAGCGGTTTGAGCGCTGTCGCCGCGCTGTCGAGATAGACGCCGGCATCGGCCAGAGCCGGAAACTGCGCGCGGAAGTGCGCCGGGTTGAATGCGTTCATGGAATTCCTCGTATCAATATTGCGATCGTCGCGCAATTTGCCGGGCGTGACAAGGTCTCTACACCCTGTGGAATTGTCCGAATGTCACTCCAGGTGGGTCAAAGAGGGTTATGCTGAAAAGTGTTGGGTTTGTGTTTTAACCTATTACTTAACGAGTTACGAATAGTATAAATAGCCGTAAGGAGAGAAGAATGAAAATGACTAAGGCCGCTGCGATTATCTCTGCCTGTATGCTGACTTTGGGCCTGAGCGCCTGTTCCTCTAACTATGTGATGCATACCAATGACGGGCGCACCATCGTTACCGACGGGAAACCGCAAACCGATAATGACACGGGCATGATCTCGTATAAAGACGCGTGGGGCAACAAACAGCAGATCAATCGCTCTGACGTGAAACAGCTGGGTGAGCTGGACGAGTAAGGCAGTAAAAAGGCAAAAAAAAAGCACCGCATGTTGCGGTGCTACATTAAATCACTATGGACAGACAGGGTAAATGTACAGGAAGTGAAAAGGGGTAGCCTTGCTACCAGGGTCTGCAAAGACAGACCAATTGCAAACACAACAACACAACATCACAACCGTAAGCCAAAAGCTTGATGGAACACGCATTCCAAAAAAAGCTTCTCGTTCCGGCTCAGGAAGTGCCGCCACTATAGGTATTTGCTGGTAGAACCTCAACGGACAATTTATAATGGCTCAGATAAAAAAAACTAATAGGTTAATCATTGTTTCCTATTTGTTAAATTGAGTTAACATCTAAGCCAGAATAACCATGTCGAAGCGATTACCACCTCTGAATGCATTACGTGTTTTTGATGCAGCCGCACGTCATCTCAGCTTCACTCGGGCAGCCGATGAGCTTTTTGTGACGCAGGCCGCAGTCAGCCATCAAATCAAGTCTCTCGAGGATTTTCTGGGTCTTAAGCTGTTCCGTCGGCGCAATCGTTCGCTGCTGTTAACGGAAGAAGGGCAGAGCTATTTTCAGGATATTAAAGAGATTTTTTCGCAACTGACGGAAGCGACGCGTAAACTGCAGGCGCGCAGCGCCAAAGGGGCATTAACGGTCAGTTTATTGCCAAGTTTCGCTATTCAGTGGCTGGTGCCAAGACTCACAAGCTTTAACTCAGCTTATCCGGGAATCGACGTCAGGATCCAGGCAGTGGACCGTCAGGAGGATAAGCTGGCGGACGATGTCGATGTGGCGATTTTTTACGGTCGCGGCAACTGGCCGGGCCTGCGTGTGGAAAAATTGTACGCCGAATATCTGCTGCCGGTCTGTTCCCCGCTACTGCTCACCGGCGACAAGGCATTGAAAACGCCTGCCGATCTGGCGCAACATACCCTGCTTCACGATGCGTCCCGCCGCGACTGGCAAACTTATACCCGTCAGCTTGGTCTAAGCCATATTAATGTGCAGCAGGGGCCGATTTTCAGCCACAGCGCGATGGTGCTGCAGGCGGCCATTCACGGGCAGGGCGTGGCGCTGGCCAACAACGTGATGGCGCAGTCCGAAATTGAAGCCGGTCGCCTGGTGTGTCCGTTTAATGATGTTCTGGTCAGTAAGAATGCGTTTTACCTTGTTTGCCATGACAGTCAGGCAGAACTGGGTAAAATAGCCGCTTTCCGGCAGTGGATCCTGGCGAAAGCGGCAAGTGAACAAGAAAAATTCCGCTTTCGTTATGAACAATAATTACTTGTAGGGTAACAACATGACCAGCCGTTTTATGCTGATATTCGCCGCGATTAGCGGCTTTATCTTTGTGGCTCTGGGCGCCTTTGGCGCGCATGTATTAAGTCAATCGCTTGGCGCGGCGGAGATGGCCTGGATCCATACCGGCCTGGAATATCAGGCCTTCCATACCCTGGCGATTTTTGGTCTGGCGGTGGCGATGCAGCGTCGGATCAGTATCTGGTTCTACTGGAGCAGCGTGTTTCTGGCGTTAGGGACCGTGCTGTTCAGCGGCAGCCTCTACTGTCTGGCGCTGTCTCATTTACGCCTGTGGGCGTTCGTGACCCCGGTGGGCGGCGTAAGCTTCCTCGCCGGTTGGGTTTTAATGTTAATTGGTGCAATTCGTCTGAAACGTAAGGGCGTTGTTCATGAATAAGGTTGTCCTCTATTGTCGCCCTGGGTTTGAGAAAGAGTGCGCAGCAGAAATTACCGAAAAGGCGGCCCGCCTTGAGGTGTTTGGTTTTGCCCGGGTCAAAGAAGACTCTGGCTATGTGATTTTTGAAGGTTACCAGCAGGACGACGGCGAGAAACTGGTGCGCGATCTGCCGTTCAGCTCGCTGATTTTTGCCCGCCAGATGTTCGTGGTCGGCGAACTGCTGCGCGATCTGCCGCCGGAGGATCGCATCACGCCGATCGTCGGCATGCTGCAGGGCGTGGTGGAGAAGGGCGGCGATCTGCGCGTCGAGGTGGCGGACACCAACGAAAGCAAAGAGCTGATGAAGTTCTGCCGCAAGTTTACGGTGCCGCTGCGTGCGGCGCTGCGCGACGCGGGCGTCCTGACCCGCTATGAAACGCCGAAGCGTCCGGTGGTGCATGTGTTCTTTATTGCCCCGGGCTGCTGCTATACCGGCTACTCCTATAGCAACAACAACTCGCCGTTCTATATGGGCATTCCGCGGCTGAAGTTTCCGTCCGACGCCCCGAGCCGTTCCACCCTCAAGCTGGAAGAGGCGTTCCACGTCTTTATCCCGGCGGACGAGTGGGACGAACGCCTGGCGAACGGCATGTATGCCGTCGATCTCGGCGCCTGCCCGGGCGGCTGGACCTATCAGCTGGTGAAGCGCAACATGTGGGTCTCTTCGGTCGATAACGGCCCGATGGCCCAGAGCCTGATGGACACCGGCCAGGTGACCTGGCTGCGCGAAGACGGCTTCCGCTATCGTCCGAACCGCAACAACATCTCGTGGATGGTCTGCGATATGGTGGAGAAACCGGCGAAGGTGGCGGCGCTGATGGCGCAGTGGCTGGTCAACGGCTGGTGCCGGGAGACCATCTTCAACCTCAAGCTGCCGATGAAAAAGCGCTATGAAGAGGTGTCGCAGAATCTGGCCTATATTCAGGCCCAGCTGGACGAGCACGGCATCAACGCCCAGATCCAGGCGCGTCAGCTGTATCACGATCGTGAAGAGGTGACCGTTCACGTGCGTCGCCTGTGGGCCGCCGTCGGCGGACGTCGCGACGAGCGCTAATCCCTCCCCCCTCAGGCCGGAGACGCATGCGCGTCCTCCGGCCTTCCCGCCGCGTGCTTAAGGCTGCGGCGCATCCGACACAATATGCGTCACGTCATCCAGATGACCAATCCTCGCCTCGCCGGAGCGGTTGAATTTGCTTTTGTCGATCAGCAGCAGCGACTGCGCCGCGCGCTTAAGCAGGATCGATTTAAAGTCGGCATTGAACGCATTGGAGTCCCACAGTGCGCCCTGTGAATCGATGCCTTCGCAGGAAAAAATAAACAGATCGATCTCCAGCGATTTCAGCTGGGAAATCAGCGCCGGGTTAACGTAGCAGCCATATTTCCGCTGCAGAGTGCCGCCAGAGCAGGTGAGCGCGATCTGGTCGCGTTTGGCCAGCTCCTGGCAGATGGGCTGGCTGTTGGTAAAGACGTGCAGCGGGCGGTCCGGCAGCTGGCGGGCGAGATACCAGCAGGTGGAGCTGGCATCGAGGGCGATCACCATCCCTTCGTCAATCCAGGCCAGCGCTTCACGGGCGATATCGGCTTTATGCGCGTAATGGCTTTTCAGGCGCATGTGGAAAGGGTCACCGCTGTCCTGGCTGCGCTGGTGGATCACTTTGGCCCGGCCGTGGTTGCGCAGCACTTTGCCCTGTGCCTGCAGCTCGCTCAGATCGCGGCGAATGGTTTCCCTGCTGACGTTGAGCTGTTTTGACAAGGTTTCGGTGGTCAGGCTGCTGTGGGTGATCAGGAGATCGACGATCGCCTGCTGGCGGGCTGCTTTCATTTATTCTCATCCCATCATTAATTGAGCGTCTGCATCAGGCAGACGCTCCGGCATGAGATTACGGCGTGACTCCTTTTTTTAAAAGGATATTTCCGTACTTAGCGCACTCTCCTGTGATAACGATCGCAAAGGCTTTTTGCGCCCGGTCGTAGAAGGCAAAGCGGTCAATCCGCACGATATCCGGGCAGGGCGCCTGCACCGAGAGCGCCTGCCGATAGCGCTGTTCCACCGTCGGGTCGAGCGCATCGCCTTCGACGGCGGCCATCATCACCAGCGGCGGCGCGTAGCTGTCTAACTCGAACAGCGGGATAATCGCCTGCAGCAGATCGCTGACCCGCAGGCCATCGGCGCGGATCACCTGCGGCCCCATGCTGTGCGCCGGGAAATGGGCATCGGAAAAAATGATTTCATCCCCATGGCCCATTTCGGCCAACACTTTCAGCAGTTCCGGCGATATCAACGGGGAAATGGTTTTAAGCATCTCAGGTTTCCTCTGTTAATTCAGGTTCAGTTTGCGGCCAGAAATAGCGGTAGCGGTACGCGACCTGCGCTCTGGCCTGTTCCGGGGAAGAGAACTCGCCCACGCCATACCAGCCAAACATCGCCGCGCCGGCTACCGTGGTTTCGGCGTCGTCGAGGACTTTGACAGGTATCCCGAGTCGGTTGGCCTTGATCTGGTTCCACAGCGCGTTGCGGCTGCCGCCGCCGACCAGCAGTAGCTCTTGCGCCCGGAAACGGCCGATTTTTTCCAGGGTTTGCAGATGCTGCGCCAGCTGATCGCTTAACCCCTCCAGCGCGGCGCGGTAAAAATGGCCGCGGGTGGTGTTGAGCGTGACGCCCTGCCAGCCGGCGTGCTGGCTGGCGAGCAGGTCGCACTGCATCCTGACGCCCTGGGCGCCGGGCGGGATCGCCTGCGCTTCGTTAATCAGCGTCTGCCACGGGGTGTCAGCGCTCCACAGCAGTTTGCGCACCCATTCGAGCACGCCGGAGGCCAGCCACTGCATCCCCGGGTTATAGCGGCCCGGCTGGCTGTCCAGTTCGCAGGTGGAGCCGCTGTAGTCACAGAGCAGCGAGGTGTCGACCTGCGCGCTGCGCACCATCAGGATCTCCCAGGTCCCGGAGGAGAGCACCGGCTCATCCTGCCCGGCGCCGGCGCCAAACAGGGCGAACTGGGTATCATGCCCGGCCGAGATAACCGGGATCCCGACGGGAAGGCCCAGCAGCGCAGCGGCCTCCGGCAGCAGGGCGCCGATCGGCTGGCCTGCTTCAACCAGCCGCGGAAACAGGCGGCGCGGCAGGCCGGTCGCCTGCAGGATTGGCGCGCTGAAATCGCGCTGCCGGAGATCGAGCATCTGGCTGGTGCCCGCCATGGTGAGGTCGGTGGTGAACTCCCCGGTCAGCCGGTGGTTGATCAGCGATGAAATAAACAGCCAGGCATGGGCCTGCGCCAGCAGCTGCGGGTGGTTCTCTTTCAGCCAGATCAGCTTATACAGGGTGTTGAACGCAAAGGCGCCGACGCCGGCAATCTGCTGCAGCTGGCGCGCGGGCATATACTGGCGGATATTCTCCATCACCGCCGCGGTGCGCGGGCATTTCCAGCTGATGATTGGATACAGCAGGGCACCCTGCTCATCCACCAGCGCGCCATCGACGCCAAAGGTCGTGACGGTAATACCGCGCACCGTGCAGGAGGCCAGCTGGTCGTGGATCTGCCGACAGCAGTCGGCAAAGCGCTGCATAATGGCCTCCAGCGACCACTGGTGCCAGTCGCTGTTCTCCGCCGGGATGTCGCTGGCGTTCGCCGTTGCGGCGCGGGCGATAATGTTTCCCTGTCGGTCAACGGCCATCGCCCGCACGTTGGTGGCGCCGCAGTCGAGGACCAGGATAACGTCTTGCTTCATAGTGACTCCCGAAACAACATTGCCGGATGGCGCAGCGCTTATCCGGCCTACAGACCGCGCGCATCTGTAGGACCGGTAAGCCTGCGCCTCCGGGCAAAACCAACCTGTTAACGCTTATACAGCGGCCCGTAGTTCTGGCAGGCGCGGTAGTCCTGGCCTTCGATATCCATGCCGTGCGCGGCCCAGGCGGAAGGGCGGTAGATTTTCGCCGCTTCCACGTTGTGCATGCAGACCGGAATGCGCAGCATGGCGGCGAGGGTAATGAAATCCGCGCCAACGTGGCCGATGGTCAGCACACCGTGGTTGGCGCCCCAGTTGGCCATCACCGAGTACACATCGCTGAACGGGCCCTCGCCGGTCAGGCGTGGGGCAAACCAGGTGGTGGGCCAGGTGGAGTTGGTGCGGGCGTCGAGCTGGTCGTGCATCGCTTTGGGCAGCGCCACGCTCCAGCCTTCGGCAATTTGCAGCACCGGCCCCAGACCTTTGATGATGTTCACCCGGGTCATGGTGAACGGCACGCCGCCTTCGGTCAGGAAGCGGGAAGAGAAGCCGCCGCCGCGGAAGTATTCGTGGATCGCCGGGCACCATTCGGTCGCTGCGAGGCAGGCATCCGCCTCGTTCTGCTCAATCTCCCAGTGAGGTTTCATCGTCGGGTTGCCCTGCGCGTCGCGCTGCTGGCAGGAGCCGTCCAGCGCCGCAGAGCCAGAGTTAATCAGGTGAATGATGCCGTGCTCCGCCCGCCCGGTGAGCGGCTGCCCGGTGACCCGCTCCACGGCATCCGGCGACCAGTAGGTGCGCACGTCGGCAAACACCTGGGCGGTGCCGGTGAGCTGGTGACCCATCAGCATGGCCACGCCGTTGAGGCTGTCGTTTTCGGTAGCGACGACAAACGGCTCGCGCACCCCGTTCCAGTCAAAAGAGCTGTTGAGCAACGCTTCGGCGGTATCGCCATTGGGGTATTGATCGGTCCAGTGGCGCTGACCCTGGAAACCGGCGGCGATGGCGTTATAGCCCAGCGACTCCTCCACCAGCCCTTTTTCCGCCAGCTTCGGGTTGCCCTGCATCATGTCGCGGATGCACATCGCCATCAGCAGGCTCTCTTTGAGCACCGCGCGGCTCTGCGTTTCATTGCGCTTATACTGCTCGGCGTTCTGATCTTCACCATAGCGGAAGTGTTTATCCGCCCACGCCAGCGCCATCTCCAGCTCGGTTTCATCATAGATTTTCTGATCGATTCGCCGGCGCAGCTCCGTCATGTCGACAGCCTGCACCTTCATGCCGAGCCAGGATTCAAAGAAATTGTGGTCGACGATGGAGCCGGCGATGCCCATTGAGACGCCGCCCAGCGACAGATAGCTTTTCCCTTTCATGCTGGCGACCGCCAGGCCGGCGCGCGCGAAGCGCAACAGCTTCTCTTCGACGTCCGCCGGGATCGAGGTGTCATCGGCATCCTGCACGTCATGCCCGTAGATGGAGAACGCCGGGATCCCTTTCTGGCTATGGGCCGCCAGCGCGGCGGCCAGATAGACCGCCCCCGGACGCTCGGTGCCGTTAAAGCCCCAGATGGCCTTCGGGCGCAGCGGATCCATGTCGATGGTTTCGCTGCCGTAGCACCAGCAGGGGGTGACGGTGATGGTGACGCCGACGTTCTGGCTGCTGAATTTCTCTTCACAGGCAGCCGACTCGGCCATGCCGGCGATACAGGTATCGGCAATCACACACTCCACCCGGGCGCCGCAGGCGTGGCGCAGTTTCTCGCTAATAAGCGCGGCGGTGGCTTTCGCCATGTTCATGGTTTGCGCTTCCAGCGACTCGCGGACTCCCATGCGACGACCATCGATTACCGGACGAATACCGATCTTCGGTAAGCTGATTTTTTTCATTACAGATCCCTCAGGTTATGCGGATAACAGGTTTAGTTCGTCGCCGCTTGTGAACGGAAACGGGCAAAAATAAAGATGATGGCGAAGCACAGCGCCGGGACCAGTTCGGCGGTCGGAATATTGCCGGCGGCGTCGCTGACAAAGCCCATCACCGGGGTGACGATCCCGCCGCCGATAATGGTCATGACGATAAATGACGAGCCATATTTGGTGTCCTGGCCCAGATGCTTAATCCCCAGCGAGAAGATGGTGGGGTACTGAATGGACATAAAGGCGCTGCACAGGGTCAGGGCCAGCAGGCCGACGTGGCCGCCGCTGAAGGCGGAGAGCAAGCAGAGCAGCATGGCGATAAGCGCATAGATAGCGAGCACGTTATGCGGCGCAAAGCGGCGGATAAGCCAGGTGCCGGTAAAACGGCCGATAAAGAAGCAGACCATGGTGCCGGTCAGGTAGTTGGCGGCGAAACCGGCCGTCATGCCCGGGATCTCTTCGATAGCGTAGCGAATCAGATAGCTCCAGCAGGCGGTTTGCGCGCCGACGTAGCAGAACTGGGCCAGCACCGCCCAGCGCCAGTGACGGATGCGCATCAGGCGCGTCAGCGAGGCGAAAAAAGTACTCTGCGCGCTATCGCTGTGGTCATCACTTTGCAGGGACGGGAAACGGGTGCAGACGATCAGCAAGGCGACCAGCAGGACGATAGCCACGATAATCATATAGGGGGTTTGTACCGACAGGACCAGACTGTGTTTCCAGGCGCTGAGCTGTTCCGGCGTCATTTTATCCAGCACCTCCTGCGGCTGATGCGGGACGTTAGACAAAATAAGACTCTGGCCAAATACCACGGCAATAATGGCGCCAAACGAGTTAAAGGTCTGGGCCAGATTAAGGCGGAAGTGACCGCCGCTTTCCGGACCGAGGACGGTGACAAACGGGTTGGCCGCCGTTTCCAGACAGCCAAGCCCGGCGGCGATAATAAACAATCCAATCAGAAATAAGGTGTAATTCATCACTTCGGCGGCAGGCCAGAACAGCGCGGCGCCGCAGGCATATAAAAACAGGCCGGTAAGAATGCCGGCTTTATAGCTGAATTTCTTCATCAGCATCCCGGCGGGGATGGGAATTATAAAATAGCCAAAATAAAAAGCTGACTGGATTAATCCAGCCTGAAAATTAGTCAGGGTAAAGGCCTGTTGAAATTGTGGTAATAAAATATCATTCAGATTATTAGCCACGGCCCACAGGAAAAAGAGAGAGCATAGCAGAGCAAACGGAATAATGTAGCTCTTACTCTGCCCGCTCTCCATCGCGCGGTAACTTTGCGTTGGTATCGTTGTGTTTCCCATAGCGTCCTCATCAGTTCATAAGCATTTACAACAGCATGCAGGGCGCAGTCTGGTGCTGCAGCAGACCGCAAAATTAAGTGAGCTCAGGTGACGCGCCAGTGAGTGAAATGAAAGTCACGGCGGAACTCATGGCTTCATTTTCAAATAAAAAATGCCTGTTAATATGATGATGGTCACACTTAACGTGCTGTGGACCATTTTATGTGATAATTGTCACTTTAATTTTTCAAAAATACTGACCGTTTGAGTAAATAAATTCACAAAACCACAACGCTAATGACCGAATGAATATATATCGCGGAAAACGGGCAAATGTTACCAGAAAATAAAATGCCCGCTTGATGAAATATTATTAAGAACGGGCATTTTAAACGCTCTCTTAACGGACGTAATTCAACTTTCCATGACGGAATTATTGACGTGGTTCACAAATTGTCGCTATGAGAATTCCCCTGTGAGTATTCCGGCTGAAGATGGAGAGCATTATTCAACCTATCCCACGGTAGCCGCCGCTATTTTGATTGCCCTGCCGTTGACGGATGATGAGTCGCCAAAAGAGGAAAACAATGGAAAGAAACAGACTGGCCCGGCAGATTATCGATACCTGCCTGGAAATGACCCGCCTGGGGTTAAATCAGGGGACCGCCGGCAATGTCAGCGTGCGCTATCAGGGGGGGATGCTGATCACCCCTACCGGCATCCCGTATGAAAAACTGACGGAAGACAAGATCGTCTTTATTGATGCCGACGGCCAGCATGAGCAGGGAAAACTGCCCTCCAGCGAATGGCGTTTTCATCAGGCGGCCTACCAGACGCGACCCGATGCCCAGGCGGTGGTCCATAATCACGCCGTTCATTGTACCGCGGTGTCGATCCTCAACCGGCCGATCCCGGCCATCCACTATATGATCGCCGCGGCCGGCGGGAATTCGATCCCCTGCGCGCCCTATGCCACCTTCGGCACCCGCGAACTGTCTGAGCATGTCGCGGTGGCGCTGAAGCACCGCAAAGCCACGCTGTTGCAGCATCACGGCCTGATCGCCTGCGAGGCCAGCCTGGAAAAAGCGCTGTGGCTGGCGCACGAAGTGGAAGTCCTGGCCCAGCTCTACCTCAGCACCCTGGCGATTAGCGACCCGGTGCCGGTGCTGGATGACGAGGCGATCGCCATCGTGCTGGAGAAGTTCAAAACCTACGGATTACGTATTGAAGAGTGATGCCGCAACGCTAACAGGAGAGACGTGATGGCAAACAGAATGATCCTCAACGAAACGGCATGGTTTGGCCGGGGGGCGATAAACGCATTAACCGATGAAGTGGCGCGGCGCGGCTATCGCAAGGCATTGATCGTCACCGACAGCACCCTCGCCCGGTGCGGCGTGGTGGCGAAAGTCACTGACAAACTGGATGCCGCCGGGCTGGCATGGGATATGTTCAGCGACGTTATCCCTAACCCGACCATTGCCGTGGTCCAGCAGGGGCTGCAGGCCTTTCAGCGCAGCGGGGCGGATTACCTGATCGCCATCGGCGGCGGTTCGCCGCAGGATACCTGTAAGGCGATCGGTATTATTCAGCGTAACCCGGAATTCGCCGATGTCCGTAGCCTCGAGGGACTGTCGCCCACCCGTCAGCCCAGCGTGCCGATCTTCGCGGTGCCGACCACCGCGGGTACCGCGGCGGAGGTGACGATTAACTATGTCATCACCGATGAAGAACAGCGGCGCAAGTTCGTCTGTGTCGACCCGCATGACATTCCGCAGGTGGCCTTTATCGATGCCGATATGATGGACGCCATGCCGCCGGCGCTGAAGGCGGCCACCGGCGTGGACGCCCTGACGCACGCTATCGAAGGCTATCTCACCCGCGGCGCCTGGGCTTTGACCGATGCGCTGCACCTCAAGGCCATCGAGATCATTGCCGGGGCGCTGCGCGGCTCGGTTGCCGGAGACCCCGGGGCGGGCGAAGCCATGGCGCTCGGCCAGTATGTGGCGGGGATGGGATTTTCCAACGTCGGCCTCGGGCTGGTACACGGCATGGCGCATCCGCTCGGCGCTTTTTACAACACGCCGCACGGCGTGGCGAATGCCATCCTGCTGCCACACGTGATGCGCTTTAATGCTGAGGCGACGGGGGAAAAATATCGCGACATCGCCCGGGCGATGGGCGTCAGGGTGGAAGCGTTAAGCCTGACTGCCGCGCGCCAGGCGGCAGTGGAGGCGGTCTGCCAGCTAAACCGGGACGTCGGTATTCCCGGCCATCTGCGCGAGGTGGGCGTCAGGAAAGAGGATATTCCGGCGCTGGCGCAGGCGGCGCTGGAGGATGTGTGTACCGGCGGCAACCCGCGCGAGGCGAGCCTGGCCGATATCGTCGGGTTATATCAGGCGGCCTGGTGATTGCCTGGCCCGGGTAAAGCAGGCAGTGCCGGAGCCGTTAGCCTTTAGCGGCGCACCTCCTGGCGAGGGTTAGCGCGTCAGCCGCAGCTGCTGCAGATTGCCATCCAGCTGTAAATCGGTCTGCAGGCGGGCCACTTCCCGGCAGGTGAACGCCATCTCCTGATGCGCGGCCAGCTTTTTGCGCCACTTCTCCGGGACCTCGGCCAGACGGGCGTACAGTCCTTCCAGGTCCTGAAACTCGTTCAACAGCTGGGCGGCGCTTTTGGGGCCAATGCCCGCCACGCCCGGCACTTTCGAGCTGCTGATCCCCGCCAGCCCCCAGTAATCCGCCAGCTGCTCCGGGGTGACGCCGAACTCGCTGGCGATGAAGGGCGCGTCCAGCCAGCGTTTCTGAAAGTAGTCGCGGATACGGATGGTGGGCGACAGCAGCTGACAGTAGCCTTTGTCGGTAGAGACGATGGTGGCCTGATGGCCCGCCTGGGCCACCTTCACCGCCAGGGTGGCGGCGAGGTCGTCCGCTTCGCTGCCCGGCGAGGCCCAGCAGCGGATCCCCCGCTGTTCGAAAGCGACCCGCAGCGCTGGCATCTCGGCCACCAGCGTCTCCGGCATCGGCGCGCGGCCGGCTTTGTACTCCGGCAGGCGCTGGTGACGCCAGCCGTGGGCGCGATCCTCATCATCGAACACCGCCACCGCATGGGTGGGCTGACTGTGGACGATCAGCTGCTCCAGCGCATGCAGGCAGGTATCGACGCAGGGCGAACCCTGCACCGCGTGGATGCGGCGGATCAGATTTAACGCGTCGACGATTAACAGATGAACAGCCACAGATACCCCCTTATTCTCAGCGCCTTTAGGGTAACATCGCCATCGGATCGAGGCTATCTGCGCCTGAACAATCAGGAAGATAACGCGCAAATTTCGCTAACTGACCGCCATCAGCGGGCTGACAACCCCCGGCGCGGGTTCGCCATACCACACCGCTTCGCGCACCGGGACCGGTTTGGCGATAAGTCCAAGGGCGTAAAAGCGATCGGCGATGGTCTGCTGGGCGCGGATCACCGACAGATCCATCGGCCGCGGGCGATGGCTGCGGCGGGCGAGGGCCATGCTCAGCGACCGGGCGTCGATCCCCAGCTCTGCCGAGAGTAAGCGGGCCGCTTCGCCGCGATGCGAGTCGATAAACTGCCCGGTGTGGGTCAGCTCCGTCAGCAGGCGGCGCATGATATCGCCATGCTGAGCGAGATAGTCCCGTCGCGAGAGATAAAACTGATGGTTGTTGACCCGGCCTTCGCCGCTGGCGACCACCCGCAGCTCGCCAGTGTGTTCGGCGTCGCTGAGCAGCGGATCCCACATCATCCAGGCGTCAACCGCCAGGTAGTCGCTGGCGGTCAGCGGGTATTTCGGCGGGGTATAGACCACCCGCACGTCGTTCAGCCCCAGACCGGCGTCCTCGAGGATCTGCAGCAGCAGCCAGTGGACATTCGACCCTTTATTGAGGGCGATGCGTTTGCCGCGCAGATCGCTGAGCTGGCGGATGTCGCTCTCCTGCGGGACGACCATCGCCACGCTGCGCGGCGCCGGCGGCTCCCACGCCACGTACATCAGTTCGCTGTTGCTGGCCTGGGCGAACACCGGCGGCGCTTCCCCGGTGGTGCCAAAGTCGATTTCGTTGCAGGCGAGGGCGTGGAGGAGCTGCGGTCCGGCAGGAAACTCACTCCACAGCACGTTGACGCCGAGGCTGGCGAAGGCGGTTTCCAGACTCTGGCGGGCTTTCAGGATCCCGAGGCTGCCGAAGCGCTGGTAGCCAATGCGCAGTTCGCGATCGGCCCCGGCCGCGCTGGCGAACGCCCGCGGCGGGGAAGGGGGACGGCGGCGGCTTTTGATCAGCCCGAGGTTAGCGAGCTGGGTGCGCAAGGTATGCCGACTGATCCCCAGCAGCGCGGCCGCCTGGCTCTGGTTATCGTCGCAATGCGTCATGGCGTGACGAATCAGGGCGCTGGTTACCCGCTGCCATACCGGCTCGCCGGGAAGTGCCAGCTGGTGGCGGATAAAGTCGTCCAGCTCGTGGTCGCTCGCCGGCGCCGGGGCGTCATTGAGCGTCGCCAGACGCAACTGGGCGGGGCTTATCTCCTCTTCTTTACTGAGGAGCACCGCGTTGTGCAGGGTGTTTTCCAGCTCGCGAATATTGCCCGGCCACGAATAGTCCATCAGCCGGGCCAGTGATTCCGGCGCCAGACGCAGGGTTGGCCGCCCGAGGCGCCGGGCGTAGAGCGATAAAAAGTGGTGCGCCAGCAGCGGGATATCCTGCCGACGCTGGCGCAGCGGCGGCAGCGGCACCACCGCGATATTCAGCCGATAGTAGAGATCCTCGCGAAAGCGGCGCTCGCGGATCGCCTGGGCCAGGTCGACGTGGGTGGCGGCAATGACCCGGACATTCACTTTAATCGCTTTGCGTGAGCCGACGCGGGTAATTTCACGCTCCTGCAGCACTCGCAGCAGCTTGACCTGCAGCGGCAGGCTTAATTCGCCGATCTCGTCCAGCAGCAGCGTTCCCCCTTCCGCGGCTTCAAACCAGCCGGGCTGTCCTTGCTGCGCGCCGGTGAAGGCGCCTTTCTCGTGACCGAACAGTTCAGCCTCGGCGAGGCTCTCGGTTAGCGCGCCGCAGTTGACTGCCAGAAACGGCTGCTGGCGGCGGGCGCTGTGGTGATGGAGATAGCGGGCCACCACCTCTTTGCCGGTGCCGGTTTCGCCCACGATCAAGACGGTGGCCTCCGTCGGCGCAAGTTTGTCCAGCAGGCTCTGAAAAGCCTTCGACGCCGGGTCGATCAGCGCAGGAGCGGTGGATGGGGATTCTGGGTTCAGCATAGCGGGCCTCCGGTCATTGACGCCCTGAACTTATCCTGCGGCGGCGACGGAAGCCAGAGGGGGAAGACCCGCAGCTGTTGCAAATGCGCCAGCGGATGCGCGGCGGCTGCGCGATTTGCAACAGCGCGGCGCGACGGGAATATTTCCAATGCCCTGATTTAAAAAGAGTAATTTTTTATTCACCATTGGCATGAATATCGCTAACACTCATATAACCAAATTAAAACATCTCTTCGATAAATATCGGATATGGTTATATAGGAAATAGATAATGACGCAGCAAGCTCCCGACAAGATCAATGTCTTCTGGTTCTTACCTACCCATGGCGATGGCCGCTATCTGGGCACCACCGAGGGCGGACGCCCGGTCGATTTACCTTATCTGCAGCAGGTGGCGCTGGCGGCCGACAGCCTGGGCTACTACGGCGTGCTGATCCCCACCGGTAAAAGCTGTGAAGATTCGTGGCTGGTGGCCTCGGCGCTGGCGCCGTTGACCCGTCGTCTGCGCTATCTGGTGGCGGTCAGGCCGGGCCTGCAGCCGCCGACGCTGGCGGCGCGGATGGCGGCCACCCTCGACCGTTTATCGGAAGGTCGGCTGCTGATCAACGTCGTCACCGGCGGCGACCCGGTGGAAAACAAAGGCGACGGTATCTTCCTCAGCCACAGCGAGCGCTATCAGGTGACCCGCGAATTTCTCGATGTTTACACCCGCCTGCTGCGTGGGGAAAAAGTGGACTATCACGGCGAGCATATTCACGTGGAAGGCGCTGAGGTGCTGTTCCCGCCGGTACAGGAGAATGGCCCGCCGCTCTATTTCGGCGGCTCTTCTGAGGCGGCCATCGATGTGGCGGCCGAGCAGATCGACAGCTATCTGACCTGGGGCGAACCCCCGGAACTGGTGGCGGAGAAGCTGGCGGTGGTGCGCGAGCGCGCCGCGGCCCGCGGACGTACTCTGCAGTACGGCATTCGTCTGCATGTGATTGTGCGCGAAACGGAAGAGGAGGCATGGGCCGCCGCCGACCGGCTGATCGCCCATCTTGACGACGATACCATCGCTCAGGCGCAAAAGATCTTCGCCCGCATGGACTCGGCCGGCCAGGCGCGAATGAGCGCCCTGCATCAGGGGTCGCGCGATAATCTGCGCATTGCGCCCAATCTGTGGGCTGGCGTCGGGCTGGTGCGCGGCGGCGCGGGGACCGCGCTGGTGGGTAATCCGCAGCAGGTGGCGGAACGCATCCGCGAATATCAGGCGCTCGGCATCAGCAACTTTATCTTCTCCGGCTACCCGCATCTGGAAGAAGCGCACCGCTTTGCCGAGCTGGTGATGCCTCTGCTGCCGCTGGAAAACGCGGCCTCGTCGAAGGCGCGCAGCGTGAACACCGGTCCGTTTGGCGAAACCATCGGCGGCGATAAGCGCCCGGTGCGCCAGGTCAGCGCCAGCTGATGGCCCGGAGCGCGACCATGAGACAGCATACCGGAGGAGGGCTGCGATGAGTGCAGAATCGCATATCGTGATTATCGGCGGCGGCTTCAGCGGCGCGGCGGTGGCGATTGAGCTGCTGCGCCTGGCGCCGAACGGGGTGCGCGTGACGCTGCTGGAGCCGCGCCAGTTCCCCGGCGCCGGGGTGGCCTACTCCACCGCGGAGCCGACGCACCGGATTAACGTCCCGGCCGCCCGCATGCAGCTGGCCGGCGACGAAGAGGGCGCCTTCGATCATTGGTACCGCCATCAGCCGGCTTTTGCCGCTGATGCTCAGGCCCTGCGTCCGGACGGGTCCGTCTATCCCCAGCGCGGCCAGTTTGGTCGCTATGTGGCACAACGTTTCGCCGACGCCGCGGCGTCCAGCGGCGGACGGCTTCGCCACCTGCGCGATCGGGCGCTCGCTTTTCATCAGGGGACGGTGACCACCGACGGCGGCCTGCAGCTGAAGGCCGACCTGCTGGTGCTGGCGATCAGCCATCCACCGCCTTCGCTGCCGGCCCAGGCCGAAGCCTGGCGTCATCATCCGGCGCTGATTGCCAACCCGTGGCAGCCCGGCGCGCTCGACGCCATCGCCCCGCATGCCCGGGTGGCGGTGATGGGCACCGGATTAACCATGGCCGATACGGTGGCGACGCTGGACCGGCTGGGCCACCGCGGCAGTATCGTCGCCTTTTCGCGCCACGGCCTGCTGTCGCGCGGCAACCTTAGCGGCGCGGGGGCAACCTGGACCGGCGACTATCAGCAGGGCAGCCTGCGCCAGCGCCTGCGTCAGATCCGCCTCGACGTCGCCTGTGCGGCGCAGCAGGGGCTGAGCTGGCAGGTGGTGCTGGATGCGGTTCGTCAGCAGGGGCAGCAGATCTGGCAGGCGCTCAGCGTCGCCGATCGCCAGCGTTTTCTGCGTCATCTGCGCCATTACTGGGATGTCCACCGCTACCGCGTGGCGCCGCAGGTTGCCGAGGTGCTGGAGGCGCGCCAGCGCACGGGCAGTCTGCAGGTGCAGGCGGCCAGGCTACTTTCGATGAGCGGTGAAGGCGAAACGCTGCATCTGACGCTGGCGCGGCGCGGCGGCGGTGTGCAGACGCTGAGTGTCGATCACCTGATCCTGACCACCGGACCCGCACACCGCGCCCTGACCGACAGCCAGCCATTTTTACAGGACCTCGCCCGCCGCGGCCTGATTCGCGCCGATGCCCTCGGCATGGGCCTGGAGGTGGACAGCCGTTCCCGGGCAGTGGCTGAAGCGCACGTTAAAGCGCTGCCGGTGCTGGTGGCCGGTCCGGCCGCCCGCGGGCGTTTTGGCGAACTGATGGGCCTGCCGCAGGTAGCCGACCATGCCGCTGACGTGGCTGCGCAAGCATTACTCACGCTCGGGATCCCGCAGGACTCCCGATGTCCAGCGTACTGAATACCTCCCTTTATTTTCCCTGATTCATTTTGCCGCGTGCACCCCGGCGACGGGCCGCGCTATGGAGATTGCTATGTCATCACAACGTGAAATTCGTCTTAACGCTTTCGATATGAACTGCGTCGGCCATCAGTCGCCGGGCCTGTGGGCGCATCCCCGGGATCGCTCCTGGCAGTATAAAGATCTGGAGTACTGGGTGGATCTGGCGCGGCTGCTGGAGCGCGGCAAGTTCGACGGGCTGTTTATCGCCGACGTGCTGGGGATCTACGACGTGCTGAACGGCAGCGGCGACGCGGCGATCCGCCAGGCGACGCAGGTCCCGGTCAACGATCCGCTGGCCCTGATCACCCCGATGGCGCTGGTGACGGAGCATCTGGGCTTCGGCCTGACCGCCTCGTTGTCGTTTGAGCATCCTTACCCCTTCGCTCGTCGTCTGTCGACGCTCGATCATCTGACCAAAGGGCGGGTGGGCTGGAATATCGTCACCTCCTATCTGGAGAGCGGGGCGCGCAATATCGGCCAGCAAACCCAGACCGACCATGACACCCGCTATGACTATGCCGATGAGTATTTGCAGGTGATCTACAAACTGCTGGAGGGAAGCTGGGAGGACGGGGCGGTGCTGCGCGACAGAGAGCGGAAGATCTTCAGCGATCCGCGGAAAATCCATCCCATTAACCATCAGGGCCAGTTCTTTTCCGTGCCGGGGATCCACCTCTGCGAGCCATCCCCGCAGCGCACGCCGGTGCTGTATCAGGCGGGGGCGTCCAGCCGCGGCAAACAGTTCGCCGCCGGCCATGCCGAATGCGTCTTCGTCGCTGCGCCGTCGAAGGTGCTGCTGAAGAAGACGGTGGCGGATATTCGCCGCCGGGCGGCTGAGGCGGGGCGCGATCCGCACAGCATCCTGATCTTCAACCTGCAGACGGTGATCGTCGGCGACACCGACCGCGAGGCGCAGGCGAAGTGGCAGGAATATAAGCAGTACGTCAGCTATGAAGGCGCGCTGGCGCTGCTCTCCGGCTGGACGGGGATCGATTTCGGCCAGTATCAGCCGGATCAGGTGCTGAAGTATCTGCACACCAACGCCATTCAGTCGGCGGTGGAGGCCTTTTCCACTGCGGACCCGAACCGGCAGTGGACGGTGCAGGCCCTGGCCGATTGGGCCGGGATCGGCGGCTTCGGACCGCTGGTGGTCGGCAGCGCGCAAACCGTGGCGGACGAACTGCAGTCCTGGGTCGAAGAGACGGACGTCGATGGCTTTAACCTCGCCTATGCCGTCACTCACGAAACCTTCCGCGACGTCGTCGAGCTGCTGGTGCCTGAGCTGCAAAAGCGCGGCGTCTTTAAGCAGGAGTACCGCGAGGGGACCCTGCGCGAAAAACTGTTCGGCGCCGGCCCGCGTCTGGCCGCGCCTCACCCGGGCGCCAGCTACCGCCGCGATGCGCGCACGGCGGCATCGGTAGAGGAGAAGGTGACATGATCGCTATCGATGACCTGCATAAAAGTTACCGCACGGCGGATGGCCGGCTCAGCGCGGTGCTGAAAGGGCTGTCGCTGCAGGTGCCTGAGCGCTCCATCACCGCGGTGGTGGGGCCGAGCGGCGCCGGTAAATCAACCCTGGCGCGCTGCATCAGCCTGCTGGAGCAACCGGACAGCGGCAGCATTCGTATCAATGGCCAGGATCTGTCGGCGCTGTCCGGCGAGGCGCTGCGCCGGGAACGGCGGGCGATTGGCACCGTTTTCCAGTCTTCGGCGCTGTTGAGCCGCAGGACCGCCTGGGAGAATGTCGCCCTGCCGCTGGCGTGGCTGGGTGTGGTGGAGCGCGATATCAAGGCGCGGGTTGGCGAGCTGCTGGAGAGCGTCGGCCTGAGCCACAAAGCCGATGCCTGGCCGGCCCAGCTCTCAGGCGGCCAGCGCCAGCGGATCGGCATTGCCCGCGCGCTGGCGCTGCGCCCGTCCGTTCTGCTGGCGGATGAAGCCACCTCCGGCCTCGATCCTCAGGCCACGGCCTCGGTGCTGGCTTTGCTCAAGCGGCTGCGTGACGAGTACCAGCTGGCGATCGTCCTGATCACCCATGAAATGGACGCGGTGCGCACGGCGGCGGATGCGGTAGCGGAGATCCGCGACGGGACGATCGTCCAGTACGGGCGGATCGAAGATCTGCTGGCGCGTCCCGATTCTCTGCTCGGCCAGCAGCTGTTGCCGCTGACGCCGGCGGCAGCGGCCCACAGCGATCTGCTGCTGCGTCTGAGCTACCGCTGGGATGTGCCGGTGGCCACCGACTGGATCAGCCGCCTGAGCCAGCAGTGGGCGCTGCAGATCGATCTCCTTGGCGGTCACGTCGAGGTGATTAATGGTCGGCTGGCCGGTCGCCTGCAGGCCGGAGTGCGCTTTCAGGGCGAACGCCTGTCGCCCGCGCGACTGCAGGGCCTGCTGGCGCAGCTCGGCATAACGGCGGAGATCCTCGACAGCGCGCCGTTGCTCAGGGAGGTGGTATGAAACCGACAGTCATCAGCCAGGATACCCCCTGGGGCGAAATCCCTTCGCTGCTGCTCCCCGCCTATGGCGAAACCTGGCTTATGGTGGCCATTGTGATGCTGTTTGTCGTCACGCTGGGGGGGCTGGTGGGGGTGGTGTTGTTTAACGCCTCGCCGCGGGGCTTATTTCCGCACGCACTGCTGTACCGGCTGCTGAACTGGGTGGTCAATATGGGACGTTCGCTGCCGTTTCTGGTGCTGATGGCCGCTATTATCCCGTTCACTTACTGGCTGACCGGCACCACGATTGGCATCCCCGCCGCGGTAGTGCCGATGATCGCCGCCGGCGTCCCGTTCTTTGGCCGTCTGGTGGAGAACGCGCTGCGCGAGTTGCCGGCGGAGGTCACCGCAGTGGGGGTCGTCTGCGGCGGGTCGCGCTGGCAAATCATTGCCAGCGCGCAGCTCAGTGAAGCCTTGCCCGCGCTGGTGGCGGCGGTGACGCTGAACCTGGTCTCGATGATTGAGTATTCGGCTATCGCCGGGACCATCGGCGCCGGCGGCATCGGCTACCTGGCCGTGGTGTACGGCTATCAGCGCTTCGACAACCACATCATGATCGCGACAATCGTTGCCCTGATCGCCACGATCCAGTTGATTCAATTTTTGGGTGACCGTCTGGTCAACCGTTTACGCCACACGCAGGGGAACCTTGTATGACAACAGAGCAATTTGAGTTACGTAAAGCGCGGCGCTGGCCCTGGCTGGCGGCGCTGGCGGTGATTATCCTGCTCGCCATCGCCTTCTGGTGGTGGCGGGGACATACCCAAAGCCAGCAGGTGGTCTTCGGCAGCACGTTAAAAATTCACTACGAGCCGGCGATGGCTGGCGAGCAGCGGATCATTGAGTATATTAATCAGCATATTGCGCCCGATTACGGTCTGAAACTGGAGGCGGTGGGGGTGCAGGATCCGGTCCAGGCTGACCGCGCGGTAGCGGAAGGACAGTATGCCGGGACGATCTATCAGCATCAGTGGTGGCTTAAACAGGTGGTGGACGCTAACGGCTTTGCGTTGTCGACCACGGTGCCGGTGTTCCAGTGGGCGTTTGGCATCTATTCCGACCGCTACTCGTCGGTACAGGCGTTGCCCAGCGGCGCGACCATTGTCGTGCCTGACGATGGCGCCAATCAGGGGCAGGCCCTGTGGCTGCTCCAGCGCATTGGGTTGATCTCGCTCGACCCGGCGGTGGAGCCGCGCACGGCGAAGCTGAAAAATATTGTCGGTAACCCGCATCAGTTTGTCTTTAAAGAGCTGGATCTGCTGACCATGCCGCGGGCGTTAAATTCGGTGGATGCCGCCATCGGCTATGTCTCGCAATTTGACGCCGGGAAAGTGCCGCGTGAGAAAGGCATATTATTCCCGCCGGCGCCGCGCACCTTTGCTTCGCAATTAGTGATTGGTACACCGTATTTATCGCAGGAAAATATCGTCAAATTAAAACAGGCTTTTTCTGACCCGCGGATCCAGACGTGGTTAAAAACCACCGATGACCCGCTGGTAAAAGACGTGTTAGTTCCAGTGTCCGCGGAATAAGCGTCCTGCACGACGTCTCTTTTCGTTGTTATTTATTTCCCTTGAGGATGCGCGAAAGCGCGTCCTTTTTGTGCTGGTAATATTTATTAACTTATTGATTATGTTGATTTTTATAGAATGATTTGTTGTTTTGATTCTCGCCGCGCGCGGTCTATAACCGCTAATGACCTGCAAAAAATAATAAGGTGAAAAAATGAGTACATTACCAGTGGATAATCCCGGTATCGCTTCGGTACCGGTCAGTAGCGTCGGGGATGTGGCGCGGCTAATTAATTCCGGCAAGGAACAAGCGAAATATGCGCGGATGATTGTCTTCCTCGCGCTGGGGGGCGTTTTTCTCGACGCGTATGACTTAACTACGCTCTCCTACGGTATTGATGACGTTGTGCGTGAATTTCAGCTCTCACCGCTGCTGACCGGCCTGGTAACCTCTTCCATTATGGTCGGGACCATCGTCGGCAATATTATCGGCGGCTGGCTGACCGATAAATATGGTCGCTATTCGGTCTTTATGGCTGATATGTTCTTTTTCGTGATTTCGGCTATCGCCGCCGGGCTGGCGCCAAACGTCTGGGTGTTGATTGGCGCCCGCTTCCTGATGGGCATCGGCGTCGGCATCGACCTGCCGGTGGCGATGTCCTATCTGGCCGAGTTTTCCCGCTTTGCCGGCAAAGGCAACAAAGCGGCTCGCCTCGCGGCATGGTGCCCAATGTGGTACGCCGCCTCAACCGTCTGCTTTCTCATTATCTTCGGCCTCTATTTCCTGCTGCCGCAGGAGCACCTGGACTGGCTGTGGCGCGCCTCCCTGCTGTTCGGCGCCGTACCGGCACTGCTGATTATTGCCGTCCGCAGCCGGTTTATGAACGAATCCCCGCTGTGGGCGGCCAACCAGGGCGATCTGACCTCTGCGGTACGTATTTTACGCGACTCCTGGGGGATCCATGCCCATGAGGTTCCGGCGGCGAAGCCGGCGCCAGCGCCGAAAGTGAGCTTCCGCGTGCTGTTCGAAAAACCCTACCGCGAGCGGACTATCGTCGCCGGGGTGATGAATATCTGTATCTCCTTCGAGTACACGGCGATTGCCTTTTTCCTGCCGTCAATTCTTGCCCAGTTCCTTGGGGCTGGCGTCTTCGAAACCATTTCGGCATCGCTGGGGCTGAACGCCCTGTTTGCTTTTACCGGCGGGCTGCTCGGTATGCATCTGGCGTGGAAATATCCTTCGCGTCATGTGGCGATAGCCGGCTTCGCCCTGCAGTTTGTGGCGCTGATTGTGCTGGCGCTGGTGGGGCAACCGCACGCGACGGCAGGTATCGTGCTGGCTATCGCGATGCTGGGGCTGTGGCTGTTCGCCGAAGGGTTTGGCCCGGGGGCGCAGCTGATGATCTACCCGGCGCTCTCCTATCCCACCGCCATCCGTGCCACCGGAGTCGGCTTCAGCCGGGCGCTCTCCGGGATCGGCAGCGCGCTGGCGCTGTTTATTCTGCCGCTGCTGCAGGCCTCGCTTGGCACGCAGATGTTCTGGGTGGTCTCGCTTGCCGCCATTATTCCCATTTTCTTCCTGCTGGCGGTCCGTCATGAACCGACGCGAGAAGATATCGACGCAATCCATGAATAAGGAACCAAAGATGACCTTACTCTCCACAGGCACCGATTATGACGCGCTGGCGGCCGCCTTCCGCCCGATATTCACCCGTATCGCCCAGGGCGCTGCGGAGCGCGAACAGCAGCGCATTCTGCCCGATGAGCCGATCCGCTGGCTGAAGGAAGCGGGCTTCGGCACGCTGCGTATCCCGCGCGAGAAGGGCGGCTGGGGCGCTTCGCTGCCGCAGCTCAGCGCGCTGCTGATCGAGCTGGCGCAAGCGGACTCTAACCTGCCGCAGGCCCTGCGCGCGCACTTTGCTTTTGTGGAAGATCAGCTTAATCAGCCGGATTCCGCCGGGCGCGACCGCTGGTTTCGTCGCTTCCTCGACGGCGAGCTGGTGGGCAGCGGCTGGACGGAGATCGGCGCGGTTAAGCTGGGAGAGGTGAACACCCGGGTGACGCCGGCAGAGGAGGGCTGGCGTCTCGATGGCGAGAAGTTTTACAGCACCGGCGCGCTGTACGCCGACTGGATCGATGTGTTTGCCCGGCGCAGTGATACCGCCGGCGACGTGATAGCCCTGGTCAGCACCCAGCAGACCGGCGTGGTGCGGGAAGATGACTGGGATGGCTTTGGCCAGCGGCTGACCGGCAGCGGAACCACCCGCTTTACCGGCGCCCGGGTGGAAACCGAACATGTTTATGATTTTGCCCGGCGTTTTCGCTATCAGACCGCCTTCTACCAGCATGTGCTGCTGGCGACCCTCGCGGGCATTGGCCTGGCGGTTGAGCGGGATGCGGCGCAGGGCGTCAAACAGCGCTCCCGGATGTACAGCCACGGTAACGCCGCCGTGCCGCGCGATGACGCTCAGGTGCTGCAGGTCGTTGGGCAGATCAGCAGCTGGGCATGGGCGACCCGGGCCGCGGTCCTGCAGGCCGCGGAATCGCTGCAGCAGGCCTATATAGTGCACGCCAGCGACGACGACGCGCTGATCGCCCGGCGTAACCAGCTGGCGGAAGTGGAAGCGGCGCAGGCGCAGGTGATCGCCAGCGACTGGATCCCGCGGGCGGCGACGGAGCTGTTTAATGCCCTCGGAGCGTCGGATACGCGAACCCGCCTGGCGCTGGATCGCCACTGGCGCAATGCGCGGACGGTCGCCTCGCATAATCCGGTGATCTATAAGGCACGCAATATCGGAAACTGGTTGGTGAACGGTGAAGCGCCCACCTTTATCTGGCAGATTGGCAATGGTGAGAAAACGGCGGGGTAAGCCCATCGGCGGCGGGGGCGCAATGCCTCCCGCCGCCGGGAAAATTAAGGTTTATCCAGCGACCAGGTGGCGCTGCGCACGTCGACTTTTACCGGCAGCAGGCCGATGCGCGTAAAGGTATCCGCCAGCGCCTGCTGTTCGTTATACACCGCCGGCGTCATGCGTTCGGCACCATAGGGCAGGCTGGCCAGGGTCTTCAGCCAGATGGCTTTATCCAGCCCGGTTGAGGTTGACAGCAGCCCGGCGGCTTCGTCCTGATGGCTGTTCGCCCACGCGCTGAGTTTACCCAGCTCATCCACCACCTGCTTTGCTGTCTCCGGATAAGTATCCGCAAACTTACGGCTGGCGAGATAGAAGGTGTAGTGCGGCACCAGCCCCTCGGCATTGCGGATCTGCCGGGCTTTCGCGTTGGTTTCCACTTCTGCGAGGAACGGATCCCAGATCACCCATGCATCAATCGCCCCGCGCTGGAACGCGGCGCGGGCGTCCGCCGGCGGCAGGTAGACCGGGGTGATGTCTTTATAGCTGAGGCCCGCTTTTTCCAGTGCGGCAACCAGCAGGTAGTTGACGTCAGACCCCTTGTTCAATCCCACGCGCTTGCCTTTCAGGTCGGCCACGCTGCGGATTGCCGACTGTTCAGGCACCACAATCGCTTCCGTTTTCGGGTTGGCGGGGGAATGGGCAAGGTAGACCAGATCGGCTTGCGCCGCCTGGGCAAAGGCCGGAGGCGCATCGCCGGTGGCGGCCAGATCGATACTACCGACGTTCAGCCCCTCCAGCATTTGCGGCCCGGCGGGGAATTCGACCCAGCGTACGGCAATGCCCTGTTTTTTCAGGCTCTCATCCAGGGTGCCGCGATACTTCAGCAGCGCGAAGATATTCGCCTTTTGATAGCCGATGTTGACGGTTTCCGGCGCTTTGGCCAGCGCAGAGGTAGAGAGGGCGGCGAGGACCAGCAGCCAGGCGGGGCGGAATCGGTTGGACATTGTCTGTTCTCCTTAGCGTTTTGCGTAAGGTAACAAACAGCGCTTATAACCATTAAATAACTAAAATTTTATTGATATAACCAAAGTGGTGGTTCAGGGCGATGACCCGACACGCCGAGGCGTGCCGGGTACGAGGATTAATCGCAGGCGACGATCTTCATCGCCAGGCCACCGCGAGAGGTTTCCCGGTACTTGGCGTTCATGTCTTTACCGGTTTCGTACATGGTCTCGATCACTTTATCGAGGCAGACGCGCGGCTCGCTGGTCCGGCGCAGCGCCATTCGTGCGGCGTTGACCGCTTTCACGGCGGCGATAGCGTTGCGTTCGATGCAGGGCACCTGCACCTGGCCGGCAACCGGGTCGCAGGTCAGGCCGAGGTTATGCTCCATGGCGATCTCTGCCGCGATGCACACCTGACCCGGGCTACCGCCCAGCAGTTCCGCCAGACCGGCTGCCGCCATCGAGCAGGCGACACCCACTTCACCCTGGCAGCCGACTTCGGCACCGGAGATGGAGGCGTTCATCTTATACAGCGAACCGATGGCGCTGGCGACCAGCATATAGCGGGCCAGGGAGTTGCTGTTCACCTTGCGGATAAACTTGTCGTAGTAGGCCAGCACCGCCGGCACGATACCGCAGGCGCCGTTGGTCGGCGCGGTTACCACCCGGCCACCGGCGGCGTTCTCTTCATTCACCGCCAGGGCGAACATATTGATCCAGTCGACCACCGCCATGGGATCGCTGTTGGTGGTGTCCTGGCTCACCAGCATGCGGCGCAGCGCGGCGGCGCGGCGCGGGACGCGGAGTTTGCCCGGCAGGACCCCTTCGGTGGTGATGCCGCGCTCAATACCGGCGCTCATCACTTCCCATACTGCGGCGAAGTGTTGCTCAAGGGCTTCTTTGCTGTGCAGCGCCAGTTCGTTCTGCATCATCAGGCCGGAGAGCGACAGCCCGGTTTCACGGCAGTGACGCTGCAGGTCGGCGGCGTTTTTGTAAGGGTAAGGAACGGCAACCGGCGCCTCGGTAGTCTGGCCAAAGTGCTCCTCATCGACGATAAAGCCGCCGCCGATAGAGTAATACGTCTGGCTGTAGAGCACTTTGTCGCCGGCCAGGGCGGTGATGCGCATGCCATTCTCATGCAGCGACAGATTGTCGGCATGGAAATTCATGCACTGATCCACCGGGAAGTCCACTTCGTGCTGACCGTTGGCCAGCATCAGGCGGCCATGGGTATTAACGTCCTGAATAAAGCCCGGAATGGCGTCGATGTCGACGGTATCCGGCAGGTTGCCAGCGAGTCCCATGATAATCGCGATATCGGTATGGTGGCCTTTACCGGTCAGGGAGAGGGAGCCGTAGACGTCGACGACGACTTTGCTGACGTCGGCCAGCAGGCCGCGCGCGATCAGGTCGTCAGTGAATTGTTTGCCCGCTTTCATCGGTCCAACGGTATGGGAGCTGGAAGGGCCAATGCCGATTTTAAAGATATCGAATACGCTGATCATATGTATTCCCGTGCTGTCGGAAAGCGCGCCGCCGTAAAGCGGCGCGGGGGGAGGCGTTGAATGAATTAGCTGAACAGCGAGTAGAAAATCGCGGAGATGGCAATCAGGCCCATAATCACCACGAAGACGTTGCTGATATGGCCGCTGTATTTACGCATCGCCGGCACTTTCTGAATCGCGTACATCGGCATCAGGAACAGGATCATCGCGATAATCGGGCCGCCCAGTGTCTCGATCATCCCGAGGATGCTCGGGTTCAGGGTTGCCACAATCCAGGTGGTGATCAGCATGAACAGCGCGGTCAGCTTGTTCAGTTTGTTGATTTCAATCGATTTGCCTTTACTGCGCAGGGATTTAATCACCATGCCGTTAAAGCCTTCGCGGGCACCCAGATAGTGGCCGAGGAAGGATTTAGTGATGGCGATCATCGCGATGATCGGTGCCATCCAGGCGATAACCGGCGCGTTAAAGTGGTTTGCCAGGTAAGACAGAATCGAGATGTTCTGTTCTTTCGCTGCGGCGAGGTCAGCC
Organism: Klebsiella sp. 10982; assembly: GCF_048589245.1. Taxonomy (NCBI): domain Bacteria; kingdom Pseudomonadati; phylum Pseudomonadota; class Gammaproteobacteria; order Enterobacterales; family Enterobacteriaceae; genus Klebsiella; species Klebsiella sp. 10982. The sequence continues at coordinate 127,416 of NZ_JBMAXV010000001.1, read as the reverse complement.
GGAGAGAGGCTCAGGACGCAGCTGAAGACGAAGAACATCACGGTCAGCACCATCATGATGTGCGCGCGAGCGAGGATGCTGGAGCATTTCTTCTCAGCGCCTTCGCCGTACTCTTCACGTTTGGCTACCGCGAAGGAAGAGATGATCGGCGAGTGGTTGAAGGAGAAGACCATCACCGGGATCGCCAGCCACAGGGTCATCAGCAGGCCGTTGCCGGTAACGGAAGCGCCGCTCAGGGAGAGCGTCTCCAGCGCCGCGCCGTTCCACTGCGGGATCAGATACAGAGCCAGCACCATCAGCGCGATAACGAACGGGAACACCAGCACGCTCATCGCTTTCACAATCATCTGCTCACCGAAACGCACGATGGTCATCATGCCGACGATCAGGATCAACGACAGAATGGCGCGCGGCGGCGGCGTCATGTGCAGCTGATGCGCCATGAAGGTTTCGACGGTGTTAGTGATCGCCACGCTGTAAACCAGCAGGATCGGGTAGATAGCGAAGAAGTAGAGCAGGGTAATCAGCTTACCTGCGCCCACGCCGAAGTGTTCTTCCACCACTTCGGTGATGTCTTCGCCCGGGTTTTTCCCGGAGAGGACGAAACGGGTCATGCCGCGGTGAGCGAAGAAGGTCATCGGGAAGGCCAGAATCGCCATGATAATCAGGGGGATCATGCCGCCGACGCCGGCGTTGATCGGCAGGAACAAGACGCCCGCGCCAATCGCTGTACCGTACAGGCCCAGCATCCACATGGTGTCGGTTTTACGCCATCCGCTGCGGGTTTCGCCCGAAACGATGGTGCTGGTTTGAGTGGTTTCCATCTGTATCTCCTGGAGGAATCAACAAAATCTAATGAATAAATACAATTGCGTAACACGAAATTCGTTTAATTACGGTCTTTTTAGAAATTTTCTCCGTAATAATTGGGCCGGAAAGATACATTTATATGGTTTATGCATCAGTGATCGCGATCTCAAATGCAATAATCCACTTTCAATGTGCGTATTTTTAGTCCAACAGCCTGTTTTTGGTGATCAGCCAGCGATTTGTGGCGCGCAGGCTACCATTTGCAGCATATGAGATAAAAGCGTAGCGGCGTAATAACGAGGGATTTACTGTAAAAAAGAGAAGCAGTCGACGTTTTTGCGCTTAAAACCATTTTTTACAGTGATAATTGTCGCAGTTTTTACAAACGCAAACGTTTGGCTATGTAAAAAAATTCCAGGTATTTGATGGGTAACAGAAAGCTTTTTGGCGCGTTCTGGAAGCCAGAGGAGGAGGGCCCGCCGGGGCAGACATCAGGCGATGCCCCGGCGGGAAAGCAGAAGATCAGGCGATGATTTCGTAGCAGGGAATATAGGCGGTGCCGCCCGGGAGCTTCATGCGGTGCTGGGCGACGAAGCCCTGCAGCAGATCGTCCATACGGCGCATCATCTCCGGATCGCCGTGGAGTTTGTAAGGACCGTACTGCTCAATGGCCTGGATACCCACCTCTTTGACGTTCCCCGCGACAATGCCGGAGAAGGCGCGACGCAGGTCGGCGGCCAGCACTTCCACCGGCTGGTCCGGAGAGAGTTTGAGATTGGCCATGTTCTCGTGGGTCGGATCAAACGGCATCTGCAGGTCCGGCGAAATGCGAATCGACCAGTTGAAGCTGTAGGCGTCATCGGTCTCGCGACGGCTCTCTTTCACCAGCGGCATCGCTTTTTTCATCTGCCGCGCCACTTCCGCCGGATCGTCGATGATGATCCGGTAGTGGCGACGAGCGGATTCGCCCAGAGTATGGGTGATAAACTCGTCCAGTACGCGGAAATAGTCGGCACTCTCTTTCGGTCCGGTGAGGATCAGCGGCAGCACCTGCGCTTTATTCTCCGGATGCATCAGAATGCCCAGCAGATAGAGCAGCTCTTCGGCGGTGCCGACGCCGCCCGGGAAGATAATGATCCCGTGGGCGATGCGCACGAAGGCTTCCAGACGCTTTTCGATATCCGGCATGATGATCAGCTCATTGACCAGCGGGTTTGGCGGTTCCGCGGCGATAATGGACGGCTCGGTCATGCCGATAAAGCGGCTGTCTTTGTAGCGCTGCTGCGCATGGCCAACGGCGGCGCCTTTCATCGGCGCTTCCATCGCGCCAGGCCCGCAGCCGGTGCAGATGTTCAGTTCCCGCAGACCCAGCTGCGTACCGACACGGCGGGCGTAGAGGTACTCGTTCTCGTTGATCGAGTGGCCGCCCCAGCAGACGATCATGTTCGGCGCTTCGCCGACGTGCAGCGCGCGGGCGTTGCGCAGGATCGAGAATACCAGGTTGGTAATATGGACCGAGCTTTCCAGATCGAGGTTCGGGAAGCGAACCGTATTGTGGATCTGGCCGTAAACGAACAGGATATCGCGCAGCACGGCGAACAGGTTGGCCTGCAGGGAACGGATGATGCGCCCGTCAACGAAGGCCTCCTCCGGCGGGTTGATCAGTTCCAGCTTCACGCCGCGTTCGCGACGCAGCACGTTAATATCGAAATTTTCAAAACGGGAGAGCAGCTCCTTGCTGTTATCGGTCAGGCTCCCCGAGTTGAGCACCGCAAGCGAGCAGTTGCGAAAGAGTTGATACAGGTCACTGCTGGCGGTGCGCTTAAGCATATCCACTTCCAGCTGCGACAGCATATCCATTGAACCAAGCGGGCTAACATGTGTAATCAAGTGAACTCCTTACAGGACGCTTATCGTCTTCCTGAGATTACAATAGCCCTGTGAACCGCGTTTCCACAACCTTGCGCGCGTCTAAACGCACGCAAATTGTGAAATTGTTTATTATTGTCGGGCGAGGCGGCCGGTGGCAGGGGAAAAGTCGCCGTTGCTGCGCCAGGGGTTAATATCCAGCCCGCCGCGTCGCGTGTAGCGCGCGTAAACGGAAAGCGATTCCGGCTGGCAGAAACGAAGAATATCGTTAAAGATGCGTTCGACGCACTGCTCATGGAATTCGTTATGGTGGCGGAATGAGACCAGATAGCGCAGCAGCTGCTCGCGGTCGATTTTTGCCCCTCGATACTGGATCTGCACCGAGCCCCAGTCCGGCTGATGGGTGATAAGACAATTGGATTTCAGCAGGTGGCTGACCAGCGTCTCTTCCACGATTTTGCCGCTGGCGGCGCCCTGCAGGTAGTCGGCGCTGAACTGATAGTTATCGATCTCGATATCCTGATCGTCGATGCAGGTGCCGTGCAGATGGGCGATCGGCTGGCCTTCCAGTTCATCCAGTCGATACAGCGACACCTTGACTTCACCCTGCGCGCAGGCGCTCAGATCGCGAGTCAGCGTCTCTGCAACGTCCTGCCAGCTGGCGAAACGGGTCTGGTTAAAGCTGTTGAGATAGAGCTTAAAGCTTTTCGACTCCACCAGATTAACGCTGGTATCAGGCAGCTCGACGTGGCCGACGGCCACCTGCGGCAGACCTTTGGCGTTGAGCCAGGAGAGTTCGTACAGCGTCCAGATATCGGCGCCGTGAAAGGGCAGGTTATCGGCATGCAGGCCCAGCGGGTCGCGATTGAGGCTACGCGGGACGCCCTGCAACAGCGAGGCGTCATAGGTATCGCGGTAATCGGTTGATTTACCGAGCGTCAGGCCGGCGAGCGCCTGATGATTATCGTAAGAAGACATGTTTCACCATAGTAAAGCGGGTACACTATCTTCCCAGTGTATCCTGTCTAACGTGAAGAGAGAAACCGGTGGACCATCAGACCGCAGAAGCGCTGCGCGCTTTTACCCAACGTTATTGCGCCGCCTGGCAACAGCAGCGTAACAGTCTGCCGCGCAGCGAAGAGCTTTACGGCATCCCGTCGCCTTGCGTCGTCGATACCGAGGCTGAGGCTGTTTTCTGGCAGCCGCAGCCGTTTACGCTGGCGCAAAATATCAGCGCAGTTGAACGCGCCCTGGATATTGTGGTACAACAGCCGCTTCATTCTTATTATACCACTCAGTTTGCCGGCGATATGACCGGCCGGTTTGCCGGCGAAACGCTGACGCTGTTGCAGACCTGGAGTGAAGAGGATTTCCAGCGGGTGCAGGAAAACTTAATCGGGCACCTGGTGGTACAGAAGCGGCTGAAGCTGGCGCCGACGCTGTTTATCGCGACCCTCGAGAGTGAACTGGATGTGATTTCCGTCTGTAATCTCAGCGGCGAGGTGATCAAAGAGACCCTCGGCACCGCCAAACGCATTACCCTTTCTCCCTCGCTTGCGAGTTTCCTCAACCAGCTTGAGCCGGTTCTGTAAGCCAGTCTGCTTAGTCATTTGTGAGAGATCTCTTACAAAACCTGTAAGAGATCGTCATCATTTAAGGCAAATTTAATCCACCCTTTTTTTAGTAAGTTATTGGTATTGAATTAGATCTTAATTTTTTCGTCCTTTTGAGTGGGGACTAATCTTAAGAGATTGTCTCAAGAAGGGTTGTAAGACGAGGCAGAATCAGTGATCCTATGTCTGTCGACAGGGAGTCGCGAAATGAAGCGAACATCAGGATGATGGCGCTTCTGCAGGACCCGCCAGGATGGCGTTGCAAGGACAGGCTTCAGGATGAAGCAAGGATAACGCAGGATCGCGTAATGGACACCTCCAGGATGGAGAAAGAGAGCCGCTCAGGATGAACGGTGGATCAGGAAGATCGGGACAAACTTAAGGATAAGTCATTTCGCATCGGGGTGGTGTGAAAGCAGGATGCACTTGTTTAAGGATGAACGTAGTCAGGAGACCTTAGGAAAAGTTTTCAAGGACGAGCAGGGAGCACCAATGTAGCGGGACTGCTGCAAAACGAACCGGGAGCACTGTTTATACAGTGCTCCCTTTTTTTATTTCTCCTGCGGATTTGCTATCCTGCGCGCGGTTTTTAACTCATCGAGGTTTTCCCCATGACTCTTCACGATAGCGTGCGCGATCGTCTGCGCGCCATTGAAGCCCTGCTGCGCGAAACAGAGCACTGGCAGGAGACGGCGCCGGACAACAGCGCCTTCGCCAGCGATAAGCCGTTTTGCCTGGATACCCTGGAGCCGCTGGAGTGGCTGCAGTGGGTCCTGATCCCGCGTATGCACCAGCTGCTGGAGAGCGGTCAGCCATTGCCGCAAAATTTTGCCGTTGCGCCTTATTACGAGATGGCGCTGGATCAGGCGCACCCGGTTCGCGAATCCATGCTGGCAGAACTTCTGCTGTTAGATGCGCTGTTTGCCGGTGAGCAGGCCTGATGCTGGAGATTATCTACCAGGACGACTGGCTGGTGGCGGTCAACAAACCGTCGGGCTGGCTGGTCCATCGCAGCTGGCTCGATCGCGACGAGAAAGTGGTGGTGATGCAGACTGTGCGCGACCAGATTGGCCAGCACGTTTTTACCGCTCACCGCCTCGACCGGCCCACCTCCGGCGTGCTGCTGATGGGGCTGTCGAGCGAGGCGGGCCGCCTGCTGGCGCAGCAGTTTGAACAGCACCAGATCCAGAAGCGCTACCATGCGATCGTCCGCGGCTGGTTGATGGAAGAAGCGCTGCTGGATTACCCGCTGGTGGAAGAGCTGGATAAAATCGCCGATAAATTTGCTCGTGAGAACAAAGATCCGCAGCCGGCGGTGACCCACTACCGTGGCCTGGCGACGGTGGAGATGCCGGTGGCGACCGGGCGTTATCCCACCACGCGCTACGGGCTGGTGGAACTGGAGCCGAAAACCGGCCGCAAGCACCAGCTGCGCCGCCATCTGGCCCACCTGCGGCACCCGATCCTCGGCGACAGCAAGCACGGCGATCTGCGGCAAAACCGCAGCGCCGCGGAACATTTCGGCTGTCACCGCCTGATGCTGCACGCCAGCGAACTGTCGTTAACCCACCCTTTTACCGGCGAGCCGCTGACGTTGCGCGCCGGTTTTGACGATGTCTGGATGCGCGCGCTGTCGCAGTTTGGCTGGCGCGGGCTTCTCCCGCTAAATGAAAGGGTTGAGTTTGCCGACGACTGCGGTCAGGATGAAGAGAATAAGGTCAATCCAGGGAGATAATAGCATGGCGGAAGTCGGAATTTTTGTCGGCACCATGTATGGCAACTCGCTGCTGGTCGCGGAAGAAGCAGAAACCATTCTGAGCGGGCTGGGGCATAAAGCGACAGTATTTGAAGACCCGGAAGTGAAAGACTGGGAATCTTATACGGGGAAATATGTGCTGGTGGTCACCTCCACGACCGGGCAGGGCGACCTGCCGGACAGCATCGTTCCCCTGTATGAGGGGATCAAAGATATGTATCAACCCCATCTGCGCTACGGCATTATCGCGCTGGGCGACAGCACCTATGCTAACTTTTGCGGCGGTGGCCTGAAGTTCGATCAACTGCTGCAGGAGCAGGGCGCGAAACGCATCGGCGAGATGCTGCAGATTGACGCCAGCGAAGATCCGGAGCCGGAAGGCGTTTCCAATCCATGGGTTGAGCAGTGGGCCACCCTGCTTGAATAAAAGCGCTGCCCTCTCCCTACGCAGAGGGCGCCCTTTCCACACGTCGCGGCCAGATACGCAGACGCAGAAATTGTAGCGCTTTCCGCGCACCACGCCTTTAGGCAAACGCCACAATATCCTTAGCAATATCATGGGCTAAGCCAGCCAGTTTCACCGGGTCAAGAGAGGCATTTCACACTCCGGCCCTTTTTACCGCGCTTTTGGCCGCAGGCGGCGCTGGTTTTTCATTTCCGTGAACTTCCCCCCATTCTTTCAGGCATACGCCATAAACCGCCTGCTATGGCGGCAAAAAAGCTGTGTAGATGCACGGTGAGCCGCGAAGTGCCTCTTCATATACTGCTCCAGCCAGTGATAAATGCAGTGCCAGATATAACGACAACTATCAAAACACGACCACGTCATTCTGATTACCCTACAGGTTGTGCTGTTCAGAATGAACGTAGCTAAACGCTATGATTCAGGAGTACAACAATGAGTTCATTAAGTCAGGCGGCGACGGCGGCTGAAAAGCGCACCAACGCCCGCTACTGGATAGTGGTGATGCTGTTTATCGTCACCTCTTTTAACTATGGCGACCGGGCGACGCTGTCGATCGCCGGTTCGGAAATGGCCAAAGATATTGGCCTCGATCCTGTTGGCATGGGTTATGTGTTCTCTGCCTTCTCATGGGCTTATGTCATCGGCCAGATCCCGGGCGGGTGGTTGCTTGACCGCTTCGGCTCCAAGCGCGTCTATTTCTGGTCGATCTTCATCTGGTCGGTGTTTACTCTGCTGCAGGGCTTCGTCGACATCTTTAGCGGCTTTGGCATTATCGTTGCGCTGTTTACCCTGCGCTTCCTCGTCGGCCTTGCCGAATCGCCGTCATTCCCCGGCAACAGTCGGATCGTCGCCGCCTGGTTCCCGGCACAGGAGAGGGGAACGGCGGTATCGATTTTTAACTCCGCTCAGTACTTTGCCACCGTTATCTTCGCCCCGATCATGGGCTGGCTGACGCATGAGGTGGGCTGGTCACACGTCTTCTTCTTTATGGGCGGGCTGGGGATTGTGATTAGCCTGGTGTGGTTGAAGGTGATCCACGATCCGAACAACCATCCGGGCGTGAACAAGAAGGAGCTGGAATATATTGCCCAGGGCGGGGCGCTGATCAACATGGATCAAAAAGGTAGCGCGCAGAAAGTACCGTTCAGCGTCAAAATGGGTCAGATCAAGCAACTGATCGGATCGCGGATGATGGTTGGGATCTATATCGGTCAGTACTGTATCAACGCCTTAACCTACTTCTTTATCACCTGGTTCCCGGTTTACCTGGTGCAGGCGCGCGGCATGTCGATCCTCAAAGCGGGCTTTGTCGCATCCATTCCGGCAGTGTGCGGTTTTGTCGGCGGGGTGTTGGGGGGGGTCATTTCCGACTGGTTAATGCGCCGTACCGGCTCGCTGAATATTGCGCGCAAAACGCCGATCGTGCTGGGCATGCTGTTGTCCATGACCATGCTGATGTGTAATTACGTGAATGTGGAATGGATGATCATCGGCTTTATGGCGATGGCCTTCTTTGGTAAAGGCATCGGCGCGCTCGGCTGGGCGGTGATGGCGGATACCGCGCCGAAAGAGATTAGCGGCCTGTCCGGCGGTCTGTTCAACATGTTTGGCAATATCTCCGGTATCGTCACCCCGATCGCCATCGGCTATATCGTTGGCACCACCGGCTCGTTCAACGGCGCGCTGATTTACGTCGGCATTCATGCCCTGGTGGCAGTACTGAGCTACCTGGTGCTGGTGGGCGATATCAAGCGTATCGAACTGAAACCTGTAGCGGAACGTTAATCATGACTACCCAATCCAGCCCGATTATTACTGAGATGAAGGTCATTCCGGTGGCCGGCCAGGACAGTATGCTGCTGAACATCGGTGGGGCCCATAACGCCTGGTTTACCCGCAATATCGTGGTATTGACCGATAACGCCGGTCACACCGGCGTTGGCGAAGCCCCCGGCGGAGAGGTTATTTACCAGACGCTGCTGGCGGCGATCCCGCAGGTGGTGGGGCAGGAAGTTGCCCGACTCAATCGCGTGGTGCAGCAGGTGCACAAAGGCAATCAGGCGGCGGATTTCGACACCTTTGGCAAAGGGGCGTGGACCTTCGAACTGAAGGTTAACGCCGTGGCGGCGCTGGAAGCGGCGCTGCTCGACCTGCTCGGCCAGGTGCTGAAGGTGCCGGTCTGCGAGCTGCTGGGGCCGGGTAAGCAGCGTGATGCCGTCACCGTGCTGGGCTATCTGTTCTATATTGGCGATCGACAGAAAACCGACCTTGGCTATCTGGACCACACGCCGGGCGATCATGAATGGTACCGCCTGCGCCATCAGCAGGCGCTGAGCAGCGAGGCGGTGGTGCGTCTGGCGGAAGCCGCGCAGGATCGCTATGGCTTCAAAGATTTTAAGCTCAAGGGCGGCGTGCTGCCCGGCGAGCAGGAGATCGATACCGCCCGGGCGCTGAAAAAGCGCTTTCCGGACGCGCGTATCACCGTCGACCCTAACGGCGCCTGGCTGCTGGATGAGGCCATCGCGCTGTGCAAAGGGTTGCAGGATGTTTTGACTTACGCCGAAGATCCGTGCGGCGCCGAGCAGGGATTTTCCGGTCGGGAAGTGATGGCCGAGTTCCGCCGCGCCACCGGGCTGCCGGTCGCCACCAATATGATCGCCACCAACTGGCGCGAAATGGGCCATGCGGTGATGCTCAACGCCGTCGATATCCCGCTGGCGGACCCGCACTTCTGGACGCTCTCCGGGGCGGTACGGGTCGCGCAGCTGTGCGATGACTGGGGGCTGACCTGGGGCTGCCATTCCAACAACCACTTTGATATTTCCCTGGCGATGTTTACCCATGTCGGCGCTGCCGCGCCGGGTAACCCCACCGCCATTGATACCCACTGGATCTGGCAGGAGGGCGACGCGCGCCTGACCAAAAATCCGCTGCAGATTGTGAACGGTAATATCGCCGTACCCGACGCGCCGGGACTCGGCGTGGAACTTGACTGGGAGCAGGTGCGTAAAGCCCATGAGGCCTATAAAGCGCTGCCGGGCGGCGCGCGCAACGACGCGGGCCCGATGCAGTACCTGATCCCCGGCTGGACTTTCGACCGCAAACGTCCCGTTTTCGGCCGTCACTAATTAAAAAAGGATGATGCTATGACGACTTTTACTTCAACGCCTGTTGTCACCGCTATGCAGGTGATCCCGGTTGCCGGCCATGACAGCATGCTGATGAACCTGAGCGGGGCGCACGCGCCGTACTTCACCCGCAATATCGTAATTATCAAAGATAACGCCGGCCATACCGGCGTCGGTGAAATTCCGGGAGGCGAAAAAATTCGCCAGACGCTGGAAGACGCGATTCCGCTGGTGGTGGGTAAAACGCTGGGTGAGTATAAAAACGTGCTCGGCGCGGTACGCAACCAGTTTGCCGACCGCGACGCCGGCGGCCGCGGCCTGCAGACCTTTGACCTGCGTACCACCATTCACGTGGTAACCGGGATTGAAGCCGCGCTGCTGGACCTGCTGGGCCAGCACCTTGGCGTCAATGTCGCCTCGCTGCTCGGTGATGGCCAGCAGCGCAGCGAAGTCGAAATGCTGGGCTATCTGTTCTTTATCGGTAATCGCCACGCGACGCCACTGGCCTACCAGAGCCAGCCGGACGAGCAGTGTGAGTGGTATCGCCTGCGCCATGAAGAGGCGATGACGCCGGATGCGGTGGTCCGCCTCGCGGAAGCGGCGTATGAAAAATACGGCTTCAATGACTTTAAGCTGAAGGGCGGCGTGCTGGCGGGTTTTGAAGAAGCAGAGGCGATCAGCGCCCTGGCGAAGCGCTTCCCGAATGCCCGCGTGACCCTCGACCCGAACGGCGCCTGGTTGCTGGAGGAAGCCATTCAGATTGGTAAACAGCTCAAAGGCGTGCTGGCCTATGCGGAGGATCCGTGCGGCGCTGAACAGGGGTTCTCCGGGCGTGAAGTGATGGCGGAGTTCCGTCGCGCGACAGGCCTGCCGACCGCGACCAATATGATCGCCACCGACTGGCGGCAGATGGGTCATACCTTATCCCTGCAGTCGGTGGATATCCCGCTGGCGGACCCGCATTTCTGGACCATGCAGGGGTCGGTGTGTGTGGCGCAGATGTGCCATGAGTTCGGCCTGACCTGGGGCTCACACTCCAATAACCACTTCGACGTGTCGCTGGCAATGTTCACCCACGTCGCGGCAGCGGCGCCGGGCAAGATCACCGCTATCGATACCCACTGGATCTGGCAGGAGGGTAACCAGCGTCTGACCAAACAGCCTTTTGAAATCAAAGGCGGTATGGTGCAGGTTCCGAGCACGCCGGGCCTGGGGGTTGAGCTGGATATGGACCGCGTAATGCAGGCAAATGAGCTATATAAGAAACATGGTCTTGGCGCCCGCGACGATGCGATGGCGATGCAGTACCTGATCCCGGGCTGGACCTTTGACAACAAGCGTCCCTGCATGGTGCGCTAAATGGCCGCCGGCCTCTGCGGGGGCCGGCATTGCGCGACAGCACCAGGGGTTAGCTCAGAGTAAGGACAGCACATGAAGATAGTGATCGCACCGGATTCCTGGAAGGAGAGCCTGAGCGCGCTGGAAGTGGCCAGTGCCATAGAACAAGGCTTTCGCGAGATTTATCCTGACGCGGAATACGTCAAGCTGCCGGTTGCCGACGGTGGTGAAGGAACGGTGGAAGCCATGGTGGCGGCGACCGGCGGGCATCAGGTTCCGCTGACGGTTACCGGGCCGCTGGGTGAGCCGGTTGAGGCATTTTATGGGCTGTCCGGCGATCGCCAGTGCGCCTTTATCGAAATGGCGGCAGCCAGCGGGCTGGAGAGCGTTCCCCCGGCGCAGCGCAACCCGTTGCTGACTACTTCCTGGGGCACCGGGGAGCTGATCCGCCATGCGCTGGACGCCGGGGTAAGACAGATCATTATTGGCATCGGCGGCAGCGCCACGAATGACGGCGGCGCTGGCATGGTGCAGGCGCTGGGAGCGAAACTGTTGACCGCTGACGGGCAGCAAATCGCCTCCGGAGGCGGCGCGCTGGAGACGCTGGCGCGTATCGACCTTAGCGAACTCGATCCGCGGCTGACAGATTGCCAGATTGACGTCGCCTGCGATGTCACCAACCCGTTGACCGGCCCGCAGGGGGCCAGCGCGGTGTTCGGCCCGCAAAAAGGGGCGACGACGCAGATGATCGACCGCCTCGACAGCGGTCTACAGCATTATGCCCGGATCATCGCCCGTGATTTGGATATCGACGTGCTGGGCCTTGAGGGCGGCGGCGCGGCGGGGGGCATGGGGGCTGCGCTGTACGCCTTTTGCGGTGCTCAGCTGCGCCCGGGTATTGAGATCGTCACCGATGCGTTGCAGCTGGCCGCGCGGGTAGCGGATGCTGATTTAGTGATCACCGGCGAAGGGCGTATCGATAGCCAGACGATCCACGGCAAGGTGCCGGTGGGGGTGGCGAAGGTGGCGAAGCGTTTTAATGTTCCGGTGATCGGGATTGCCGGCAGCCTTACCGCCGATGTTGGCGTCGTGCATCAGCACGGGCTGGATGCGGTATTTAGCGTGTTGTATACCATTTGTACTCTCGATGAAGCGCTGGCCAATGCCGCCGCCAACCTGCGGATGACGGCACGTAACGTCGCCGCGGTTTTGCAGATGGGCGGTAAGCGGTAACCCGGCTGGCGCAGTGGTATTTGTAGTCCGGATAAGGTGCGTAGCACCGCGATCCGGGAACCGTCCCCGGTGGCGCTTACGCTTACCGGGGCTACCAGCCGAGTTCCGGACCGTAACACCGCGATCCGGGAACCATCTCCCCGGTGGCGCTTGCGCTTACCGGGGCTACCAACCGAGTACCGGACCGTAGCACCGCGATCCGGGAACCGTCCCCGGTGCGCTTACGCTTACCGGGGCTACCAACCGAGTACAGGACCGTAACACTGCGATCTGGGAACCGTCCCCGGTGGCGCTTGCGCTTACCGGGGCTACCAACCGAGTTCCGGACCGTAACACTACGATCCGGGAACCATCTCCCCGGTGGCGCTTACGCTTGCCGGGGCTACCAACCGAGTACTGGACCGTAGCACCGCGATCCGGGAACCGTCCCCGGTGGCGCTTACGCTTACCGGGGCTACCAACCGAGTACCGGACCGTAGGGCGTAGCCCGGATGAGGCGCGTAGCGCCGCTATCCGGGGTTTACACACCCATTCGGCACGCTTCGCGAGCCACATTATCCATCTCATCTAACAGCTCAAGCAGCTCCGGCTCCAGATCCTCGGCGGCGGTGCCCGACCGCAGCTGACTCTCCAGAGTGTGGCACAGCTTTTTCAGCCGCGGCACGCCGCTATAGCTGCAACTGCCGTGCAGTTTGTGGATCAGATCCACCAGACCTTCCGGCTGTTCGCCAACCAGCTGCTCTTCTACTTTATTTCGCACCTCCGGCATAAAGGCGATCAGCATCTGCAGCATCTCCCGCGCCAGATCCGGCTTCATGGCCGCCTGACGCAGCGCCAGTTGCCAGTCGAGCGTCTGGTTATGGTCGATAACCGGCTCGGCAGGCGGTAGCGTCGCCGGGATGACGTTATGCAGGCCGGGCTGATAGCGCAGCAGCAGTGCGTGCAGTTTCTCTTCTTCAATCGGCTTCGCCAGATAATCGTTCATGCCGGCGCTCAGTAACTTCTCGCGCTGGCCCTCCAGAGCGTGCGCGGTGACTGCAATAACCGGGGTTTGCTGATGATGCGACAGATGATGAATCAGCTCGCAGGCGCGGATGCCGTCCATATCCGGCATCTGAATATCCATCAGGATCAGATCCATCTGCAGCCGCTTGGCCTGGTCCACGGCCTGCTGGCCGCTGTCGCAGAGGATCACCTGCTGCACGAGGTCGTCCAGCAGGGCGCCAATTAGCTTCAGGTTAGCCGGATTATCGTCCACGGCCATGACGGTCATCGGCAGCTTATGGCTGTCGGCCTGCGTCAACGGTGCGGAAGCGGGCGCATGATTGGTGGCCACCAGCGCTGGTAGCAGACGGGTGGTGGTGAGTGGTTTCAACAGGCAGGCGGCGACGCCATCGCGCTTCAGGGCTTCCGCGCTGACCTGGGCATGACATGGCAGAGCGAGCAGCACGTTGTCAGACATCGCGCAGGCTTTGACTAATTTTTCCCGGTGCGGCGATAAATCGCGCATTGAGACCGGAATACCGACCAGCAAAATGTCGTACTGCGCTTCCGCCAGCGAGGAGAAGGTAGGGCTATAAACCACCTCCAGCGGCGTGGCGGCCAGCATTTCCAGCGTACACTGGGCCGCCGTCGCGTTGGCCTCCACATAGGCCAGACGCTTGCCCGCCAGCCCGTCGGTGTTCAGCATATCCGGAATGGCGTTCGGGTTGAGATCGAGGCTGATATGGAACCAGAAGGTGGAACCACGGTTTGGCTGGCTGTGGAATGAGATATCGCCGCCCATCTCTTTGACCAGACGCTGGGTGATCACCAGCCCAAGTCCGGTGCCGCCGTGGCGGCGTGAAATGCTGGCATCGGCCTGACGGAAGGCCTGGAACAGGCGGGACTGGTCGCGCTCGGGGATACCGATACCGGTATCGTGGATCTGAATTTCGATCTGCACCCGCGAGTTACTGATGGCCCGCTGCTCCACCAGCACGTCGATATTGCCGTGCTCGGTAAATTTGATGGCGTTGCCCACCAGGTTGGTCACAATCTGCTGCAGACGCAGCGGATCGCCGATGACGTTATCCGGCACATTGTTCTTAATGTTCAGCGTTAGCTCCAGCCCCTTATCGTGTGCGGAATGCGCCAGCAGGGTGACCACTTCATCAAGCGAGGTGCGCAGCAGGAACGGAATGCTCTCCAGGATCAGCTTCCCGGCCTCCAGTTTGGAAAAGTCGAGCACATCGTTGATGATCGCCAGCAGATTGTTGGCCGAACGTTCGATGGTGGTCAGGTGGTCACGCTGTGTGGCGTTGAGATCGGTTTTCAGCGTCAGACGGGTAAAGCCAATCACCCCGTTGAGCGGAGTACGCAGTTCGTGGGACATATTGGCCAGGAACTCCGATTTAATGCGCGCCGCCTCCTGGGCGCGCTTTTTCGCGAGGTCCAGCTCGACGTTCTGGATCTCCATCTGCTCAAGCGTTTCCCGCAGATCGGAGGTCGCCTGGTCGACGTTGTGCTGCATCTCTTCATGGTAGGCCGCCAGCGACATGGCCATCGAGTTAATGCCATTTTTCAGCATATCCAGTTCGCCGAGCATAAAGCCCTCGACGCGGCTGTCCAGCTGTCCGCGGCGGATGCGGTCAACGGTATTGACCATATTGCGGATAGGGCCGGTGACGTCGCGCATCAGGCGCCAGCCGAAGATCAGCGCGATGCCGATGCAGAACAGCATCATCACACTGGAGATGAAAATTTCTTTGTACTGCTGGAGACGGACCGATTTCAGATCCAGCTCCAGCGCGACATAGCCCAGCATATTGCCCGGCATTTTGGCGTCAGATTCGGGGGATTCATCCGGCGAATAGCTTTCCGAGACGATCGGCGTGCGCAGGATCATCATGTCGCCATCGCGGATGACGCTGAGATGACGGGGGAACGCCTCGCCTTTCGGGATCTGGAGTTCGCTGGGATTCAGATGGTAATTGGAGGTGACAAATAAGCGGTTATGCGAATCGTACACCGAGATGGCCCGCACGATCTCCGAGTGACGACGATGCAGAACGCTGATCAGCTGGCCGATGGATTCGCGGTTTTGCAAATTCATGCCATATTCGCTGGAGACCGCCAGTGGTTCGATAATACTGGCGCCGGCGTCCTCCAGCTGGCGTTGCAGGTCGTTGTAACGATGAGCAACAAAGAAAATACTGAGCAACAGCCCTATCAGGACGGTTGGCGCCAGAATCAGAATCATCATGCGAGCACGCAGGCTGTAGTTGGTCATGCGGTTCCATTATGGGAGAATATAGACATCATCGTTCGGTGCGCGTCGGTGCGCCTCGCGGCGCTGTCGCTCTGAACGAGCTCGTTTTATTTGATTGAGACAACTCTCTACGATGGCGCAATTCTACTCTGCAAAACGGCGTGTGACGACGCGCCAGATCATAACCGTTACAGTCAATGACCTCGATCCCTTTGGTCAGGGCGTTGCCCGCCACCAGGGAAAAGCGCTGTTTGTCGGCGGCGTGCTGCCGCAGGAGCAGGCCGAGGTGGTGCTGGTGGAAGACAAAAAACAGTACGCCCGCGCCGAGGTAAAACGCCGTCTAACCGACAGCCCCGAGCGCCAGGCGCCGCGCTGCCCGCATTTTGGCGTCTGCGGCGGCTGCCAACAGCAGCACGCCAGCGTTTCGCTTCAGCAGCAAAGTAAACGCGCTGCGCTGGCGCGACTGATGAAGCGCGAGGTGGATGACGTCATCGCCGGCGCGCCGTGGGGCTACCGCCGTCGCGCGCGCTTGAGCTTGAATTATCAGCCAAAGACCCAACAATTGCAGATGGGTTTTCGCCAGGCTAACGCCAAAGCGATCGTCGATGTGGTGCAATGCCCTGTTTTGGCGCCCCAACTTGAGGCATTGCTGCCCGCGGTGCGCGAGTGCTTAAGCGCGCTGAGCGCATTACGCCACCTCGGCCACGTCGAGCTGGTGCAGGCGGATAACGGCCCACTGATGGTGCTGCGTCATACCGCTGTGCTGCCGGCGGCAGACAGGGAAAAACTGGAACGCTTTTCGCAAACTCACGGTCTTTCTCTGTACCTCGCGCCGCAAAGCGAGATACTTGAACATATTCACGGTGAAGCGCCATGGTATACCTCAGACGGACTACGCTTAGTGTTCAGTCCGCGGGATTTTATCCAGGTCAACGACGGCGTGAATCAGCAGATGGTGCGTACTGCGCTGGAGTGGCTGGATCTGCAGCCGGAAGACCGGGTCCTGGATCTGTTCTGCGGGATGGGGAATTTTACCCTGCCTCTGGCGACCCGCGCCGCCCATGTGGTGGGGGTGGAAGGGGTCCCGGCGCTGGTGGCAAAGGGGCGGGAAAACGCCGCCCTCAATGGTTTATCAAATGTCACCTTCTTCCATGAAAATCTGGAAGAAGACGTCACCCGTCAGGCCTGGGCGAAGCACGGCTT
This sequence comes from Klebsiella sp. 10982, assembly GCF_048589245.1. NCBI lineage: Bacteria > Pseudomonadati > Pseudomonadota > Gammaproteobacteria > Enterobacterales > Enterobacteriaceae > Klebsiella > Klebsiella sp. 10982. Next base: position 110,750 of record NZ_JBMAXV010000001.1, on the reverse strand, counting down.
TGATAAAGTGCTGCTGGACCCGGCCCGCGCCGGCGCGCCGGGCGTAATGCCGCATATTATAAAAATGGCACCGCGACGGGTGGTGTATGTTTCCTGCAACCCGGCGACGCTGGCGCGAGACAGCGAAACCCTGTTGCAGGCTGGATATCAGATTCAACGCCTGGCGATGCTGGATATGTTCCCGCATACCGGTCATCTGGAATCAATAGTGTTGTTTGAGCGCAGGCTTACATAAGGTCATTCACAACGTCGCAGAAGAGCCACCCTGGCCATGAATGCTGACGCGACCTGCAGGATGACATGTAGAAAGTTGAGGCTTGCCGACTTCGGCAGGCCGGTCCCTTAAGGAGAGGACAATGGTTGCGGTAAGAAGTGCACATCTTAATAAAGCTGGTGAATTTGACCCGAAGAAATGGATCGCGAGTCTGGGAATTTCCAGCCAGCAGTCGTGTGAGCGCTTAGCCGAAACCTGGGATTATTGTCGCGAAAAAACGCAAGGACACCCGCAGGCGGACCTGCTGCTGTGGCGGGGCGTCGAAATGGTGGAGATCCTGTCCACCCTGAGTATGGACATCGATACGCTGCGCGCGGCGCTGCTGTTCCCGCTGGCCGACGGCGAAGTCGTCAGCGAAGAGGTCATGCAGGATACCGTGGGGAAATCGGTGGTGACCCTGATTCACGGGGTGCGGGACATGGCCGCAATCCGCCAGCTGAAAGCCACCCATACCGACTCGGTCTCTTCCGAGCAGGTGGATAATATTCGCCGCATGCTGCTGGCGATGGTTGACGATTTCCGCTGCGTGGTCATCAAACTCGCTGAGCGTATCGCGCATCTGCGCGAGGTCAAGGATGCGCCGGAAGATGAGCGCGTGCTGGCGGCGAAAGAGTGCACCAATATCTATGCCCCCCTGGCGAACCGCTTAGGTATTGGCCAGCTGAAGTGGGAGCTGGAAGACTACTGCTTCCGCTATTTGCACCCGGCGGAATATAAGCGCATCGCCAAACTACTCCACGAACGCCGTATCGACCGCGAGCATTACATCGACGAGTTCGTCGGCCACCTGCGTTCAGAGATGAAAGCCGAAGGGGTCAAGGCGGAGGTCTATGGCCGGCCGAAGCACATCTACAGCATCTGGCGCAAAATGCAGAAAAAACACCTCGCTTTCGACGAACTGTTTGACGTTCGCGCGGTGCGTATTGTGGCTGAGCGTTTGCAGGATTGCTATGCCGCGCTGGGGATCGTCCATACCCACTACCGCCATCTGCCGGATGAGTTCGACGACTACGTGGCCAACCCGAAACCTAACGGTTACCAGTCTATCCATACCGTGGTGCTGGGGCCGAGCGGCAAGACGGTGGAGATTCAAATCCGCACCCGGCAGATGCATGAAGATGCCGAGCTGGGCGTGGCCGCGCACTGGAAGTACAAAGAGGGCGCGGGAGCGGGCACCGGCGGTGGCCGCGGCTATGAGGACCGTATCGCCTGGCTGCGCAAGCTGATTGCCTGGCAGGAAGAGATGGCCGACTCCGGCGAAATGCTCGACGAAGTGCGCAGCCAGGTTTTCGACGACCGGGTGTATGTCTTTACGCCGAAAGGCGACGTGGTGGACCTGCCGGCAGGGTCGACGCCGCTCGACTTTGCCTACCATATTCACAGCGACGTTGGGCATCGCTGCATTGGCGCCAAAATTGGCGGCCGCATCGTGCCGTTCACCTACCAGCTGCAGATGGGCGATCAGATCGAAATTATTACCCAGAAGCAGCCGAACCCGAGCCGTGACTGGCTGAACCCTAACCTCGGCTACGTAACCACCAGCCGCGGACGCTCGAAGATCCACGCCTGGTTCCGTAAACAGGACCGCGACAAGAATATTCTCGCCGGTCGGCAGATCCTCGACGACGAGCTGGAGCATCTGGGCATCAGCCTGAAGGATGCGGAAAAGCACCTGCTGCCGCGCTATAACTTCAACGAGCTTGATGAACTGCTGGCGGCCATCGGCGGCGGCGATATCCGTCTCAACCAAATGGTCAATTTCCTGCAGGCGCAGTTCAACAAGCCGAGCGCCGCCGAGCAGGATGCGGCCGCGCTGAAGCAACTGCAGCAGAAAACCTACGCGCCGCAGAGCCGCACCAAGGACAATGGCCGGGTGGTGGTGGAAGGGGTGGGCAACCTGATGCACCATATTGCCCGCTGCTGCCAGCCGATCCCGGGCGACGAAATCGTCGGCTTTATCACCCAGGGGCGCGGGATTTCCGTGCATCGCGCCGACTGCGATCAGCTGGCTGAACTGCAGTCGCATGCCCCGGAGCGCATCGTCGATGCGGTATGGGGCGAAAGCTACTCGGCAGGCTACTCGCTGGTGGTCAGAGTGGAGGCGAACGATCGCAGCGGTTTATTGCGCGATATCACCACTATCCTCGCCAATGAGAAGGTGAACGTGCTGGGCGTCGCCAGCCGCAGCGATACCCGTCAGCAGCTGGCAACCATCGATATGACCATCGAGATTTACAACCTGCAGGTGCTGGGCCGGGTGCTCGGTAAGCTTAACCAGGTGCCGGATGTGATCGACGCGCGCCGTCTGCACGGCGGTTAATTCGTCTGTAGGCCGGATAAGGCGAAGCCGCCATCCGGCAATTTCGCAACGTCGGATAAGGTCGAAACGCCTTATCCGGCCGACTATTTTTTACATTTCCAGGATCCTCACATGACCCAAATCGACCGCTTGCTCGGCATCATGCGCCGCCTGCGCGACCCGGAAAACGGCTGCCCGTGGGATAAAGAGCAGACTTTCGCCACCATTGCCCCGTATACCCTCGAAGAAACCTATGAAGTGCTGGACGCCATTTCGCGAGAGGATTTTGATGACCTGCGCGGTGAGCTGGGCGATCTGCTGTTCCAGGTGGTGTTCTATGCGCAAATGGCGCAGGAAGAGGGACGCTTTAACTTTGACGATATCTGCGCCGCCATCAGCGACAAGCTGGAGCGTCGCCATCCCCATATTTTCGCTGATGCTACCGCAGGCAACAGCAGTGAAGTCCTGGCGCGCTGGGAGCAAATCAAAAGCGCCGAGCGGGCGGAAAAAGCCCAGCATTCGGCACTGGACGATATTCCCCATAGCCTGCCGGCGCTGATGCGCGCGCATAAAATCCAGCGCCGCTGCTCGGCGGTCGGTTTCGACTGGACCTCGCTGGGACCGGTGCTCGACAAAGTGCATGAAGAAATTGATGAAGTGATGCATGAGGCGCAGCAGGCGGTGGTGGATGAAGCAAAACTGGAAGAGGAAGTGGGCGATCTGCTGTTTGCCACGGTTAATTTATCCCGCCATTTAGGCGTTAAAGCCGAGGTGGCGCTGCAGAAAGCGAACCTTAAATTTGAGCGCCGCTTCCGTGAAGTCGAGCGCATTGTCGCCGCCCGCGGCCTGGAAATGACCGGCGTCGACCTCGATACCATGGAAGAAGTGTGGCAGGAAGTAAAACGCCAGGAAACTGATCTCTAACGAGTTTTCGTGATCAAGCGCGATTTGTGTGATTTTATAAATAACAAGCGCTTGATTTACGTCAAAAACATTTCGCCAAAAGCGTCTATTTTCTCTTTCCGTTATGTCGTTGAAACACCATGTAGCCTGCCTCTTCGAGTTGTTCGAGTCGCAACACAGGTGCAACTTGAAGAACGAAGGGGAGGGGAGAATGAAAGTTTGTGGCGTCACGCATGTTCGGGTATACTACTTTCCCGTCCTGGTTATTCCATCGTTTTACCCTAACTTCTCAGGTTCAGCATGACAACGAACTATATTTTTGTGACCGGCGGGGTCGTATCCTCTCTGGGTAAAGGCATTGCCGCAGCCTCCCTGGCAGCCATTCTTGAAGCCCGTGGTCTCAACGTGACCATCATGAAACTGGATCCGTATATCAACGTCGATCCGGGTACCATGAGCCCAATCCAGCATGGGGAAGTGTTCGTTACTGAAGACGGCGCAGAAACCGATCTGGACCTGGGCCACTATGAGCGTTTCATCCGCACCAAGATGACGCGCCGCAATAACTTTACCACCGGCCGTATCTACTCCGACGTACTGCGCAAAGAGCGCCGTGGCGACTACCTGGGCGCGACCGTTCAGGTTATCCCGCACATCACCAACGCGATCAAAGAGCGCGTACTGGCGGGCGGCGAAGGCCATGACGTCGTACTGGTGGAAATCGGCGGTACCGTAGGCGATATCGAATCCCTGCCGTTCCTTGAAGCCATTCGTCAGATGGCGGTAGAGATCGGCCGTGAGCATACTCTGTTTATGCACCTGACGCTGGTGCCGTACATGGCCGCCGCGGGCGAAGTCAAAACCAAGCCGACTCAGCACTCCGTAAAAGAGCTGCTCTCCATCGGTATCCAGCCTGACATCCTGATCTGCCGCTCCGATCGTGCGGTTCCGGCCAACGAACGAGCGAAAATTGCTTTGTTCTGTAACGTTCCGGAAAAGGCTGTTATTTCTCTGAAAGACGTCGATTCCATTTATAAAATTCCGGGCCTGTTGAAATCTCAGGGGCTGGACGATTATATTTGTAAACGATTCAGCTTAACTTGTCCGGAAGCAAACCTGGCCGAATGGGAACAGGTAATCTATGAAGAAGCCAATCCGGCAGGCGAAGTCACCATCGGTATGGTCGGTAAGTACATTGAACTGCCGGATGCCTACAAGTCGGTGATTGAAGCGCTGAAACACGGTGGTCTGAAAAACCGCGTGACTGTCAACATCAAGCTGATCGATTCGCAAGATGTGGAAACGCGCGGCGTCGAAATCCTTAAGGATTTAGATGCTATCCTTATCCCGGGCGGCTTCGGCTACCGCGGTGTGGAAGGTAAGATCGCCACCGCGCGCTATGCGCGTGAAAACAATATTCCTTATCTGGGCATTTGCCTGGGTATGCAGGTTGCGCTGATTGAGTTTGCGCGCAACGTAGCGGGTATGGAAAACGCCAACTCGACGGAATTTGTGCCAGACTGTAAATACCCGGTTGTGGCCCTGATTACCGAATGGCGTGACGAAGATGGCAATGTTGAAGTCCGCTCCGAGAAGAGCGATCTGGGCGGCACCATGCGCCTGGGCGCACAGCAGTGCCAGCTGGATGATGATTCTCTGGTACGCCAGCTGTACGGCGAGCCGACTATCACCGAGCGCCATCGTCACCGCTACGAAGTCAACAACATGTTGTTGAAACCGATTGAAGCTGCCGGTCTGCGCGTTGCGGGCCGTTCCGGGGATGATCAGTTGGTCGAGATCATCGAAGTGCCGAACCATCCGTGGTTTGTGGCCTGCCAGTTCCACCCGGAGTTTACTTCGACGCCGCGTGATGGACACCCGCTGTTTGCCGGCTTTGTGAAAGCCGCGAGCGAGTACCAGAAACGCCAGGCGAAGTAAAAAGAGTTAGAACGGCAATGCACCCATTTGGGTGCATTGTTTGTCTGGAGTTTTAGTTTAACTTGTACTGAGGAAAACCTAATGTCCAAAATCGTTAAAGTCATCGGTCGTGAAATCATCGACTCCCGTGGTAACCCGACTGTTGAAGCCGAAGTACACCTGGAAGGTGGTTTCGTCGGTATGGCAGCTGCTCCGTCAGGTGCTTCTACTGGTTCCCGCGAAGCGCTGGAACTGCGCGATGGCGACAAATCCCGTTTCCTGGGTAAAGGCGTAACCAAAGCTGTTGCTGCGGTAAACGGCCCGATCGCTCAGGCAATCCTGGGCAAAGATGCCAAAGATCAGGCTGGCATCGACAAGATCATGATCGACCTGGACGGTACTGAAAACAAATCTAACTTCGGTGCGAACGCTATCCTGGCTGTTTCTCTGGCGAACGCCAAAGCAGCTGCAGCGTCCAAAGGCCTGCCGCTGTACGCGCACATCGCGGAACTGAACGGCACTCCGGGCAAATACTCCATGCCGGTTCCGATGATGAACATCATCAACGGCGGTGAGCACGCTGACAACAACGTCGACATCCAGGAATTCATGATTCAGCCGGTTGGCGCGCCGACCCTGAAAGAAGCAGTACGTATGGGTTCTGAAGTGTTCCATCACCTGGCGAAAGTGCTGAAGTCCAAAGGCATGAACACTGCTGTGGGTGACGAAGGCGGCTACGCGCCGAACCTGGGTTCTAACGCCGAAGCACTGGCTGTTATCGCTGAAGCGGTGAAAGCTGCTGGCTACGAGCTGGGCAAAGACATCACCCTGGCGATGGACTGTGCAGCATCTGAATTCTACAAAGACGGTAAATACGTTCTGGCTGGCGAAGGCAACAAAGCGTTCACCTCCGAAGAATTCACTCACTTCCTGGAAGAGCTGACCAAACAGTATCCGATCGTTTCCATCGAAGATGGCCTGGACGAATCTGACTGGGACGGTTTCGCATACCAGACCAAAGTCCTGGGCGACAAAATCCAGCTGGTTGGTGACGACCTGTTCGTAACCAACACCAAGATCCTGAAAGAAGGCATCGAAAAAGGCATCGCTAACTCCATCCTGATCAAATTCAACCAGATCGGTTCTCTGACCGAAACTCTGGCTGCAATCAAGATGGCGAAAGACGCTGGCTACACCGCTGTCATCTCTCACCGTTCTGGCGAAACTGAAGACGCAACCATCGCTGACCTGGCTGTTGGTACCGCTGCAGGCCAGATCAAAACTGGTTCTATGAGCCGTTCTGACCGCGTTGCTAAATACAACCAGCTGATTCGTATCGAAGAAGCGCTGGGTGAGCAAGCGCCGTTCAACGGTCGTAAAGAGATCAAAGGCCAGGCGTAATCCTGTCTTTGTGAAATAATAATGCCAGCCTCAGGGCTGGCATTTTTTTTACCTCGTTGGCCATTATTTGAAATCGACGGCCATTTGCTGGGGGATCGACAGCCCGCGAGTGGTTTCCACGCAGCGGTCAATGTAATCCGTAAAACGCGGTGGTTTTGGCATTCCCATACTCAGCAGCTTGTCGTTGCTAAAGCGCACATTCAGCGTGGCGAAGGCGCCATATAAACGCATGGCTTTCAGCATCAGACGTTCGTTGCAGGGGCCAAAAATTCCTTTCAGTTCACGACGCATTTTGACCAGCGCCTCATAGCTCACCTGAGCGTACTTATCCCCTACCGGCGCCTGCTCCAGGGCCTGGGCCATCGCCCGATCGATTTCGGCAAACTTCACGCTATTCTCCTCGCCGGCAGAGATATGCACCACCTCGCCGTGGGCCAGCGGCTGGTTAAGCAGCATCAGCAGGGCGTCGGCGCAGTAGTCCACCGGGATGACATCGATGCGGTCCTCCATGGAACATAAAAATTTCTGCAGCATCAGGCCCATGCTGAATACCCAGAAAATACTGCTGGAAGGCCGGCAGCCATGATGAGTATGGCCCACCACGATAGAAGGGCGGGCAATGACCAGCGGCAGCGTAGGGCAGTGCTGCTGCATCAACTGCTCGATGGTTGATTTCGAGTGGGTGTATTCCACCAGGTGCTCAGCGCGTTGCCGGAATTCCGCGCTTTCGGCGACCAGTGAATCGGGCTCAGGCGAGCAGGACATCGCCGTGCCGACGTGTAGAAAACGCTGTAAACCCTTCACCTGCGCCATGCGTTGCGCCAGGCGCAGCGTTCCTTCAACATTGACCTTCCAGATGAGCGGGTTATTGCCAAACGAGGCGACAGCGGCGCAGTTGAGGACGTGCGTCACCTGCTCGAGGCGCGGATCGTTTAGAAATGATTGCGGAGAGGCGAGATCGCCCAGCAGGATATGCTGCGGGCCCAGCATTGCCAGTTTCTCTTCGGCAATGTTGAACTTTCGCATGTTCTCTTTGACCCGCTCAAGGCCTGCTTCGGGGCTATCGGCACGCACCAGCAACAGCAGATCTGACTGGCTTTGCTGAGGGAGTATTTTCTCTAACGCCGCGCCACCCAGAAACCCGGTAACGCCGGTAATGAATAATGTGGTCATTAACGCTATCTCATTATGGTTGGTCTGCGGGATTCTAGGAGGGCTAAAGTAAACAACGATTAAATAAAAAAGGGGCGCCATTCGCCCTTTATTAAGGCCAGTTTAAGCTTATTATCGCGGGCGAATTGATTTCGACTTCAGGACCAGGGGGATAATTCATTCTTTCGTGTATCAATTTGTATAACTATGAATTTTAACCATTTTTAATTTTGCTATTATTTCTGTTGTTTTAATTTCAATGCCGCAAATAACACTTCCTGTTACATATTTTCCAACGGCGATGCAGAGATAAAGTATTTCAATGCTTACCACGCTAATAAATATTCCTGACTGTAAAATCGGCGCTATTAATCCATCATATTGTGACTTGGGTATTGGCGGCGAGGAAAAGCCGGATCGCAGCACATGACAAGACCTGGGCAGCAAAATCTGCAATAATGGGCGTTTATCACCCTAAACAGAGATGACTATGCAGTACCCGATTAACGAGATGTTCCAGACCCTGCAAGGCGAGGGTTACTTCACCGGCGTGCCTGCCATTTTTATTCGTCTGCAGGGATGCCCGGTAGGATGCGCGTGGTGCGACACCAAGCATACCTGGGACAAACTGGCCGATCGGGAAGTGTCGTTGTTCAGTATCCTGGCGAAAACCAAAGAGAGCGACAAGTGGGGCCCGGCGAGCAGCGAGGATCTACTGGCGATTATTGGGCGTCAGGGGTGGACTGCCCGTCACGTGGTCATCACCGGCGGTGAACCCTGCATTCACGATTTAACGCCGTTAACTTCGCTTCTGGAACAAAACGGTTTTAGCTGTCAGATTGAAACCAGCGGCACCCATGAAGTGCTTTGCAGCCACAACACCTGGGTGACGGTTTCCCCGAAGGTCAACATGCGCGGCGGATATGATGTGCTGTCTCAGGCCCTGCAGCGTGCGGATGAGATCAAACATCCGGTAGGACGCGTTCGCGACATCGAAGCGCTGGACGAACTATTGGAAACGCTGAGCGATGACAAACCGCGGATCATCGCCCTGCAGCCGATCAGCCAGAAAGAAGACGCGACGCGTCTGTGTATCGACACCTGTATCGCTCGCAACTGGCGCCTGTCTATGCAGACGCACAAGTATCTGAATATTGCTTAGCTGTTTCGCCGGGTGGTCAATCGCCACCCGGCGTAGCGGTTACGCGTTCGACCAGCTTTGAATCGCATCAGTGTTTTCCAGATTCCCGTGGATGACTTGATATGATTTCTTCAAAATGACATCGGTATATTGCGTTAACTCTCTGAAAATCCCCTTATTTAAGGCCTCATAGCGCATTGCGTTTTGTGCAACAGGCATAAATACATCTTTTACCCGGACCATATTTTTGATGGCCACCTCGTAGGAAGGATACAGACCCAATCCTACCGCGGTGTTGATCGCGGCCCCCAGACTTGCGCAGCCGTTAATAGCGTTGCGCCGCGCCGGAAGGTTGAACACATCGGCAAAGATTTGCATAAACAGGTCACTGTTCGACCCTCCGCCGGTAATGATGATGTGTTTAGCGAAGTGGTTCATTTCATTGCACATGTTGTCGTAGTTGTTTTTCAACGTCAGGGCGACGCTCTCCAGAATGGAGCGGTAAATCCAGGCATAGTCCATACTGGAATCAAAACCGATCATAATACCGCGCTTGTAGGGTTCCCACGGGTTGGTTAGCCAGTCCAGCACGGTCATCAGGCCGTTACAGCCCGGCGGTACCGTTGAGGCTTTTTTATTGAGCAAATCTTCCGCTGAGAGCCCCTGCGTTTTAGCATCCTGAAGCAGGGATTCACCCAGCATGTCCCGCAGCCAGCTGACCGTCCACATCCCCTTACGAATGCCGTATCCTTCATACAGCAGCGTTTCCGGAATAGAGGACATAATAGGCCAGTACGCCACGGGATCCTTCGGCAGATGCTTATCGTTCATCATCAGGGCGATATAGGTGCCTAATGAGATAACCGCTGTATCGTCATCCAGAAGCCCAGCGCCCAGCGCTTCGACCGGCTTATCACTGGTGGTGCAGACCACGGGCAACCCAGCCGGGAAACCGGTGGCGAGAGCGGCTTGTTCGGTAAGATGGCCTAAGATTGTTCCCGGCATCTGTACATCAAAAAGCATGTGACGCGGGATATTAAACTTCTTCATTACCTCGTCATCGTCACTCCATGACCAGGTTTTATAATCAACGGGCCACTGACCAAAGTAGTTGGCGATATTGTCTTTAAACTCGCCGGTTAAGCGGTGCGACAGATAGCCTGAAAATGAGGTGACCCAGGCGACATCGGGGTTGGTATGTTCATAAGGCCGGGTAACGCGGGCGTCCTGCCAGCTGATTAACGGCTCTGCTGGCGTGCCATCGGCTTTAAGCAACGCGCGGCAGCAGCGGATGGAGCCGAGCCCGATACCGACAATATCTTCTCTGTTGCCCGCAAACTGACTCATCAGATCTTTTCCGGCAAAACATAAAGAAGTCCATAAGTCATCGTCAGGATGTTCGGCTGTATTAGCATCCGGGGTGTGCATTGGTTGCAACAGGCCTTTTCCCTCACAAACTATATTGCCCTGCAGATCGTACATCACGACTTTGGTGCTTTGGCTCCCGCCATCAATACCAATGATGTATTTATTTGACATTGTTATTCTCCTTTAAATTTTACCCATCACTCGCCAGTCGTTTCCGCGGCCAGCGAGGTTTTGTTTTCTGGTGCGGCATCGGCGCTGCGTATTTTCCTGAACAGCAGGAAGGTAAAGAGGATCACCATGCACAGCGCGGCCAGGCCCATCAGCCACATATTGCGATAGGCGTCTTCGGCAGGGAGGGTATCCTGCCAGTGGCCAACAATCGGATAGACAAAGACGTCGGGTAGAAAACCAATGACCGAGCAAATACCAACGGTGGTTCCCATAATGTAGTTAGGGGTTCTTGCTTCGCCGGGGCACGCCCAGTAAAGCCCGCGCGAGGCGTAGCAGGTAAAGCCCAGCAGCAGGATCAGGCCGATCCCCATAGCGACGGATTGCGGATGAGAGTTGGTCGCCAGCAGCGCGATAAGCGCCAACACCCCAACGATAGACAGCAGCTGAATGACGCGGGTTGGTGATTTCACTTTGCTATACGTCGTGATAATGCCGCCCAGCGGGCCACAGATGGCACGGAAGATTTTATTAATGACAATCCCCATATAGCTCGCGGCCACCAGCGACATACCGTACATTTCGGTCAGATAGTTGGTGGAGTAGCTGAGGATGGCATAGATGGTAAAGACGCCAAAAATCACCATGCTGCAGTACCAGGTCGTACTGATGCGCAGGACGGCGAGAATGTCGCTTAGCTGAAACGCTTTTTTCTCTTCTTTCGCGGCGTCGCTGTGCTGAGGGGCATCGCTGACGAAGAACCAGCACAGTATTCCCAACAGAATATAAACCACGCTGTAGATAATGATTACCGCCTTCAGGCTATTACTGTCGTCGGGGATGAAGCGGGAAAATATCCACATGGTAAATACCGCCAACGACATCACACCCACGCCGCGGAGTCCTTCCATCCAGCCCATGATTTTTCCCTGTTCGCTATGGTCGCCAAGTAGCGAAGCGGCTTTAATTGACACCGACCACAGCATCAGAATCGTGGTGATAGCGAAGGCGACTTGAATGCAAAGCATGACCCACAGCGGCGGATAAGTTGCCATTAAGAAACCGAGAAGACCGGTAATAACCATGGCCGAAGTAATCATTTTGCGATGGGAAAATTTATCAGCAATAACGCCGCTGGGCGCGTAAAGAATAATGGCGGCAATGCCAAATGTGCTCATAATTAAGCCAATTTCGGTATTGCTGAATCCCATAAATTTAGCCATGGGAATCTGGTAGATGTATCTTAAATAGGCAAGATCAAAGCTGACACCACCGCTAAAGCTAATAATGGCAAGGGTTATCCAACGGCGATATGAAGTCTGTTGCATATCGTAATCTCATTTTAAATATACCCTTGATACTTCACGTTGCTGATGCGTTGGCTGCGTTTACTCACCCGAATCACTTACTACAGTAAGCTCATTGGGATTCGTTAACTTGCCGCCGTCCTGCAACTCGAATTATTTGGGGTATAGACGAAAAAAAGAGAAAAGTAAACCGCCTTGTTCAGGTGGATTACTTTTCTCTGGTCTCTAGTAATTGAGATTAGAAATAGCATGGCGGCGTGGATTTTAGTGTGAGAGTAATCACGATTCATAATTTTAAGCGCATTTGTGATGTGAAATAGTCATCTGTGATTGCGATCACATTAGAGGCTTAAGCACTATGCTAAAAATTACTCCAGTTACCAGAGACAATGAGAAAGGTGACTTCCCTCTCGCAGGGGAAGTTGCCTTTCTTTTTTTTTGCCTAAAGGAATTTGGAGCCAAACTATGTCGATCGAATCTCTTGATGCATTCTCAATGAATTTCTTCTCACTACAAGGTAAAACGGCGATAGTCACCGGGGGGAATAGTGGATTAGGGCAAGCCTTTGCAATGGCGCTGGCAAAAGCAGGTGCCAACTTATTTATCCCAAGTTTTGTTAAGGATAACGGAGAAACCAGGGAACTCATTGAAAAGCAGGGTGTTGAGGTTGAATTCATGCAGGTGGATATCACCGAAAAAGGTGCGCCTGGAAAGATTATCGCTGCCTGCTGCGAGCGTTTCGGTACGGTGGATATTCTGGTCAATAACGCCGGGATTTGTAAACTGAATAAAGTACTGGACTTCGGTCGTGCGGACTGGGATCCGATGATTGATGTTAACCTGACGGCAGCTTTCGAACTCAGTTATGAAGCAGCTAAAATTATGATCCCGCAAAAGAGCGGGAAGATTATTAACATTTGTTCTTTGTTTTCATTTCTCGGCGGGCAATGGTCTCCGGCTTATTCAGCAACCAAACATGCGCTTGCCGGTTTCACCAAAGCCTATTGCGATGAGTTAGGGCAATATAATATTCAGGTTAATGGTATTGCTCCGGGGTATTACGCAACGGATATTACGTTAGCGACCCGCAGTAATCCTGAGACGAATCAGCGGGTGCTGGACCATATTCCGGCTAATCGTTGGGGTGATACACAGGACTTAATGGGGGCTGCAATATTTTTAGCCAGTCAGGCATCAAATTATGTTAACGGTCATCTGTTAGTTGTCGATGGTGGTTATCTGGTGCGTTAATTTATAACCGGTGGTTTCTGTTTTTATTATTCCGAATTAATTATCAGGAAGGAATGACTATGTCTTTATCCCGTGAAGCAATTGTTGACCAGTTAAAAGAAATTGTCGGTGTTGACCGCGTTATTACTGATGAAACAGTTTTAAAACGAAACAGCATCGACCGCTTTCGTAAATATGCTGATATTCATGGCGTCTTTACTTTGCCGTTGCCTGCAGCGGTCGTTAAGTTAGGTTCCACCGAAGACGTTTCTAACGTGTTGGCGTTTATGAACCAGCATAAGATCAATGGGGTTCCTCGCACTGGCGCATCGGCAACCGAAGGTGGCCTGGAAACCGTGGTTGAGAATTCCGTGGTGCTGGACGGTGCCGGGATGAATCAAATCCTGAATATCGATATTGAAAACATGCAGGCAACCGCGCAGTGCGGCGTACCGCTGGAAGTGCTGGAAAATGCGCTGCGGGCGAAAGGTTACACCACCGGGCATTCGCCGCAGTCCAAACCGCTGGCGCAAATGGGGGGGCTGGTGGCCACCCGCAGCATTGGTCAATTCTCCACGCTATATGGCGCAATTGAAGACATGGTTGTAGGGCTTGAGGCCGTGCTGGCGGATGGTACCGTCACCCGCATCAAAAACGTCCCGCGTCGTGCCGCCGGGCCGGACATTCGCCACATCATCATCGGCAACGAAGGCGCACTGTGCTATATCACTGAAGTGACAGTGAAAATCTTTAAATATACCCCGGAGAATAACCTGTTCTACGGCTATATCCTCGACGACATGAAGGTCGGGTTCAACATCCTGCGTGAAGTGATGGTGGAAGGGTATCGTCCGTCAATTGCCCGTCTGTATGATGCAGAAGATGGCACTCAGCACTTTACGCATTTTGCCGACGGCAAATGCGTACTGATCTTTATGGCGGAGGGCAATCCGCTGATCGCCAAAGCGACCGGGGAGGGTATTGCGGAAATCGTGGCGCGTTACCCCCAATGCCAGCGCGTGGACAGCAAGCTGATCGAGAACTGGTTTAATCACCTGAACTGGGGCCCGGAAAAAGTGGCCGCCGAGCGCGTGCAGATCCTGAAAACCGGCAATATGGGCTTTACGACAGAAGTGTCGGGCTGCTGGAGCTGCATCCACGAAATCTATGAAAGTGTGATCCGCCGTATTCGTAGCGAATTCCCGCACGCTGACGACATTACCATGCTGGGCGGCCACTCCTCTCACAGCTATATCAATGGTACCAACATGTACTTTGTGTATGACTACAACGTGGTCGGGTGCAAGCCGGAAGAGGAAATTGATAAGTATCACAACCCGCTGAACAAGATCATCTGCGAAGAGACGATTCGCCTCGGCGGCTCCATGGTACATCACCACGGAATTGGTAAACATCGCGTTCACTGGAGCAAGCTGGAACACGGTAGCGCGTGGCCGCTGCTGGAAGGGCTCAAAAAGCAGTTCGATCCCAACGGTATCATGAATACCGGAACGATTTACCCGATTGAGAAGTAGCTAGTTATACGCAAAATCATTCGCGTTGTATCAAGGCGGCAAGTGAATAAGTCTCCAGGATCGTACAAAAGTACGTTACTGGGGCTTATGAACGTAGCCAACGAAGAGGCAGCGTGAAGGATGACGCGTATAAGCGGCTTCTCAATTGGGAAGCCACTCTTTTACCGGACCATGAAGGGGAAGAAATGAACACTTCACCGGTGCGAATGGATGATTTACCGCTCAACGGTTTTCACTGCCGTATTGCCGCGCTGACTTTCGGCGCGCATCTGGTTGATGGTTATGTCCTCGGCGTTATTGGTTACGCCATCATTCAACTGACCCCCGCCATGCAGCTGACGCCGTTAATGGCGGGCATGATTGGCGGTGCGGCGCTGCTGGGGCTTTTTATCGGCAGCCTCATTCTGGGCTGGGTTTCGGATCACATTGGTCGGCAGAAAATTTTCAATTTTAGTTTTATGTTGATTACCGTCGCTTCATTTCTGCAGTTTTTCGCTACCACACCCGAACAGCTCATTGGCTTACGCATACTGATAGGGATTGGCCTGGGGGGCGATTACTCCGTGGGCCACACGCTGCTGGCTGAATTTGCACCACGCCGACATAGAGGGATTTTGCTCGGCGCATTCAGCGTGGTGTGGACCGTTGGTTATGTGCTGGCAAGTCTGGCTGGTCATCATTTTATTAGCGAAAACCCGGATGCCTGGCGATGGTTGCTGGCCTCGTCGGCTTTGCCGGCGCTACTGATCACACTGCTGCGCTGGGGAACGCCTGAATCGCCGCGCTGGCTAATGCGTCAGGGAAGGTTTGCCGAAGCGCATGCCGTGGTGCATCGCTGTTTTGGTATGCACGTACAATTGGGTGATGAAGTAACAAAAGAAACGAATAAACAGATCAGCACCCTGTTCTCATCGCGCTACTGGCGGCGCACCGCATTTAATAGCATCTTTTTTGTCTGTCTGGTCATTCCCTGGTTTGTTATTTACACCTGGCTTCCGACTATCGCTGAGACCATTGGCCTCGAAGACGCGCTTACCGCCAGCCTGCTGCTGAACGCGCTACTGATCGTGGGTGCGCTGTTGGGCCTGGTTTTAACTCATCTGCTGGCCCATCGCCATTTCTTATTAGGCAGCTTTCTGCTGCTTGCGGCGACTTTACTCGTGATGGCTTGCTTACCTCCTGGTAGTCACTGGACGCTGCTGCTTTTTGTTCTGTTCAGCACCACGATTTCGGCCGTCAGCAATCTGGTGGGGATCTTACCGGCGGAAAGCTTCCCCACCGACATTCGTTCGCTGGGCGTGGGATTTGCCACTGCCATGAGCCGTCTCGGCGCCGCGATCAGCACTGGCCTGCTGCCCTGGATCCTTGCGCAGTGGGGGATGACCGTCACCCTACTGCTTTTGTCGGGCATATTACTGATGGGCTTCACGGTGACCTGGCTATGGGCGCCAGAGACTAAAGCGCTGCCGCTGGTGGCGGCCGGAAGTGGAGATAAAAGACAAGGAGGTACCAATGAACATTCTATTGGCGTTTAAAGCCGAGCCGGACGCTGGCATGCTGGCGGAAAAGGACTGGCAGGCCGCTACGCAGGATCTCTGCGGGCCAGATGTTTCGCTATTGCGCTGCGCCATCGGTGCCGATGAGCAGGCCGCCGCCGCGCTGCTGCTGGCCCAGCGTAATGCGGGCTGTGAGATGACGTTGACCGCATTAAGCATTGGCGATGAACGCGCGCTGCACTGGCTACGCTACTTTGCCGCGTTAGGGTTTGAGCAGCCGGTTCTGCTGGAAGCCGCGGGGGATTTACGTTTTGCACCGGCGTTTATTGCCCGACACATTGTCGACTGGCAGCGTCAATACGCTCATGAACTGATTGTAACCGGCTGTCAGAGTGCTGAAGGACAGAATAGCCAGACACCGTTTTTGCTGGCGGAAATGCTGAACTGGCCTTGTTTTACTCAGGTTGAACGATTCACTCTTGAGCCACCTTTTGTTGTTGTCGAGCAGCGGACGACATCGGGTATCCGGCGCTGTCGGGTTCGGTTACCGGCGGTGATCGCGGTCAGGCAGTGTGGCGACGTCGCGCTGCCGGTTCCCGGTATGCGCCAGCGTCTGGCGGCGGCAAAGGCGGAAATAGTACGCCAGGAGGTGGCTTTAGACGCGACGCCGGCCATCAAGTGCGTGCGTCTGACCCGCCCTGAACAGCGGCGCAATGCGGTGATCATCGACGGGGCAACGGCGCAGGCGAAAGCGAGGGCGCTATGGGAGAACTATCTGCGGGAGAGGATGCAGCCATGAAGATAGCAATGGTAATGGCGAGCGGCGATAGCGCAGCGATGTATCACTGGCTGATGAGCGCCAACCTCGCAGCGGCAGAGCTGGAGTGCTGGATTATCGATGGCGAACCGGCGGTGGCTGAACCGGTCCTTGCTGCGCTGGCCACCCAGTGGCAGCAAACACCGGTTGATATGTTGCTGTTTTCTCCGGGAATGGCCGGTGATGAGCTGGCGACACGGCTGGCCTGGCGTCTGCAGGGAGGGAGCGTATGTCAGGTGCTGTCAGTGAATACGCAGGAAGGTTGGGTCACAAAGTCGCATTGGGGGAATGCGTTAATAGCGACGCTGGACGTGGCGGCCAGGCCACTTTGCCTGTCCCTGGCGCGCCAGCCAAGGGTTACTATCTCCGCCGCTCTTCCGAACAAACTGCCGGTACGCTACCTCCTCATACCGGCAGCCCGGCCTGACTGGCTGGCCAGCGTTGAAAACCTCGAACATTCTGGCGGCCATCCTCTGCAGACAGCAACTCAGGTGCTGGTTGTCGGGCAGGGGGAACCGCATATCAATGCTGACGGCATCGCGGCGCTGGCGCGACGTCTCGGGATGGAGGTTGGCTATAGCCGCGCGCGAGTGATGAATGGCGGTTATGATGTGGAACGTCTGATTGGTATATCAGGTCATCTGCTGGCGCCGGATGTCTGCATCGTGGCGGGAGCATCAGGCGCGGCGGCGCTGATGACGGGAGTCAGAGATAGCCGGTTTATTGTGGCGATTAATCGTGACGCCAGCGCACCGGTATTTGCCCAGGCGGATGTCGGCATTGTCGATGACTGGCCGACAGTACTTGAAGCGCTGGTCGCCTGTGCAGAGACATAATTTCGGATGGCGGCCGGCCTGCGGGGGGGGGGGGCGATTTGTAGGCCCGGTAAGGCGTTAGCCGCCACCGGGCAGAACGCTGTATAGCTCAACTAAGCTGCTTCGCTAATTTCCAGACTGCGGTGTTGGTGGTCGACAGTGCCGCCACGCCGGCGTTCATTGCATTGCGCGCATCTTCTTCGTCACAGACCAGCCCACCGGCGATCAGCGGCTGGCGAATTTTCTCCGTGACCCAGCCCAGTACCTTCGGCATACAGCCGGGAAGGATTTCAACGCAGTCTGGATTCGATTGCGCCACCTGCTTGTCAATATTGTGAAAAGAGATGGAGTCGACGATAAACAGGCGATGAATGCAGAAAAACCCTTCCGCTCTGGCCGCTTTGAGCATCGGCGCTTTGGTGCTGATGATGCCGTCCGCTTCGGTAACCAGCTTTAAAAACTGAATGACGATCTCTTTATTGGACGCTCCCTCCAGCAGGTCGACGTGAATAAACGCGTACTTACCGGCATTTTTGATTTTTTTTACGATGTTGCTGATGGTGCAGATATTGCCATACAGCACGGAGATAAACTGGCACTCGGAATCGATGGCTAATTGCAGGCTGGCGTTATCTTTCACGGCGGCAATAACCGGATTTTGTTTTAGCAGGTGGAGCAGGGGCATGGTGTATCCTTCGTCGTTTTATTACCCAAAGCGGAATGTAATACCAAATCCAGACTCAGGATAGCGCCATTCTTTCAGCGTTGCTTCATCACAGAGCAGTCGACAGGTGCCACACTCCAGACAGCCGCGGTAGTCGACACGCAACTCGCCTTCGGCTGTTCGCGTAAAGAGCCCGGCGGGGCAGGCTTTGACGAGGAGTTCAGCGATTTCCTCGTTCGGCGATGTGGACGGAACAATATGTGCGCTGTCGGCAGGGCGCCAGACGTTGCGGGCTACAGACATCGTAAACTCCTGAGCAGATCGCCTGCCAGAGGGCGCAGGCCGTGACGGCGAAGATGACGCCAGACTACCTGGCGCAGGGGTGGAACGGGGCGCTCACCCTGTTGCCACAGTTCGCGGGAGATATCCGCCATCAACGCCGGCCAACGGCGATACCAGCCGGGGCGTTGTAATAGCGCGGGTATGTGCTGGTAGCGCTGAAGAACCTCCCACAGCAGACTGCGCTCAATCTCCTGGCGATACTGTGGAAACAAGTCTTGCGGCGCGCTTTGCTGGCAGGCCCGAATCAAGGTTTGCGCCGCCGACTGCGCGCCGATTAGCGCCATATCCATGCCGCGCACGGTAAAACCGGTATTTATACAGGTACGCAGGGCGTCGCCAACCAGCAGCCAGCCTTCTCCTGCATACTGTTCGGGCATGCTATGCAGGCCGCCTTCAGGCACCAGATGTGCGCCATACTCCAGGGTTTCACTGCCGCGCAGCAGTGGCCGCAGGGCCGGGTGTGCTTTGAGATGTTCCAGCAGATCGGCGGCCGGGATGGGCCCTTTTCCCAGCGACGCGAGCGGGCAAACGATACCGAATGAGAGGGTATCCTGATTGGTATAGAGGAATGCGCCGCCGGGGAGATCTCCGCAAACGCCGCCGGTGAAAAGCATCGCGGCACCTTCGTTATCCGTAAGATGGAAGCGATCCTCCAGCGTTTTTTGCTCCAGCGACAGGACCGCTTTAATGCCCAACGCCATGGCGGAGGGGGACGGACGGGGAAGTAAACCCTCACGCTCGGCCAGCACGCTGTTCGCCCCTTCAGCCACCACCACGTAGCGGGCGCGCAGGATGTCTTTATCGCAAATCACACCGCAAACACGGTTATTTTCACGATGCAGCGCCTCCACCGTCGCGCCGGTAATACACTGGACGCCTTCGGCTTCGGCCTGGCTGACAAACCATGGGTCAAAGCGGGCGCGTAGTACACTCCAGGAATCGCCGTTGGGCTGCAGGCTGGAGTACATCGTGGCGCCATGGTCGGTTAACAGGGCCAGACTTTCGTGGGTGATGCGGCGTTCAAGCGGTGCGGAGCGTTGAAAATGAGGAAGGAGTTCGGCGAGCGCATGGCAATACAGCCGCCCTCCCGATAGATTTTTACTGCCGGGAAGTTCGCCGCGTTCAAGCAGCAGAACGGAAAGCCCGGCCCGCGCGCAGCGTAAAGCACAGGCGGTGCCCGCTATTCCTGCACCGATAATTATAATATCAAAATCGTCTGCCATTTTGCGTCCCAGATATCCAGAACGCATAAGCTAACATATCGTTATTTAAGGAATATTGACCGCCAACACAAACGCTTTAATCACTCGCCGCGATAGACGCAGCCGGCGGTGCAGGTCTCTTTGACCATCACCGCGCTCAGCAGCGGCACCTGCGGTTTCATTTGATCCCAAATCCATTTGGCCAGCACTTCGCTGGTAGGGTTCTCCAGTCCTGGAATATCGTTCAGGTAATAGTGGTCTAAACGATCGTAGGTCGGTTTAAACGCGGCTTTCAGCTCGGCGAAATCCATGATCCACCCGGTATGGGGATCGACTTCACCGGTGATCTCCAGACGCACCATAAAGGAGTGGCCATGCAGGCGACCGCATTTGTGTCCCTGCGGGACGTGCGGCAGGTGGTGGGCGGCTTCGAAGGTGAAATCTTTAAACAGCGTGGTGGACATCATTGACTCTCAACAGGACGAAAAAACCGCCGTAGGGTACCGGAAAGTACATTTTTTCGCATTAACTAAAACGGCCCTGAACAGAAAATGGACACATTTATCCGGGTTATGAGAATTAACTTCTTATATTTCATATGGTTATTTAATCGATTTTGTTGTTAATAACTACAACTAAAACAGGTTAGTCCATTTGGTTATTTATTATTTCCATCCCTTCTTTAATTGTTACTATGCCCGCCGTTAACCTTCTATTCTCTTCTGTTTTTGTCGCGCTGACAGGGTGCGAATAACAGCTTTGCTTACTGGAACAAACGACGCATGACGACACAGGCCCCACCTTCCAATTTGCTGCCGCTCAACCCGGAGCAACTGGCGCGCCTACAGGCGGCCACCACTGACTTCACGCCCACTCAGCTCGCCTGGGTGTCTGGTTATTTCTGGGGCGTGCTGAATCAGCAGTCCGGCGCGGCAGTAGCCGCTTCCGCCCCGGCCGCCGAAGTGCCGACGATCACGCTGATTTCCGCCTCGCAAACCGGTAACGCCCGCCGCGTCGCCGAAGCGTTGCGTGACGATCTGCTGGCAGCGAAGCTGAACGTGAAGCTGGTGAATGCAGGCGATTATAAATTCAAACAAATTGCTGCTGAAAAACTGCTGGTGGTGGTGACCTCCACTCAGGGGGAAGGCGAGCCGCCGGAAGAAGCCGTCGCATTGCATAAGTTCCTGTTCTCGAAAAAAGCGCCGAAACTGGACGGGACCGCGTTCGCCGTCTTTGGCCTCGGCGATACTTCTTATGAATTCTTCTGCCAGTCCGGCAAAGATTTCGACAACAAGCTGGCCGAGCTCGGCGCGGAACGCCTGCTCGATCGCGTCGACGCCGACGTTGAATATCAGGCCGCGGCCGCGGAATGGCGCGCGCGCGTGGTTGAGGTGCTGAAGGCGCGTGCGCCGGTTGCGGCACCTGCGCAGCTGGCCACCAGCGGCGCAGTGAATGATATTCACACCAGCCCATATACCAAAGAAGCGCCCCTGACGGCGACCCTGTCGGTCAACCAGAAAATCACCGGCCGTGATTCAGAAAAAGATGTACGCCATATCGAGATTGACCTTGGTGATTCCGGTCTGCGCTACCAGCCGGGCGACGCGCTGGGCGTCTGGTACCAGAACGATCCTCAGCTGGTCAAAGAGCTGGTGGAGCTGCTGTGGCTGAAAGGTGACGAGCCGGTAACCGTTGATGGCAAAACCCTGCCGCTGGCGGAAGCGCTGGAGTGGCATTTTGAGCTGACGGTTAACACCGCGACTATCGTCGAAAACTACGCCACCCTGACCCGCAGCGAGTCGCTGCTGCCGCTGGTGGGCGATAAAGCTCAGCTGCAGCAGTATGCCGCCGCGACGCCGATCGTCGATATGGTCCGTTTCTCGCCGGCACAGCTGGACGCCGAGGCGTTAATCGGTCTGCTGCGTCCGCTGACGCCGCGCCTGTACTCCATTGCCTCCTCACAGGCGGAAGTGGAGAGCGAAGTGCATGTCACCGTGGGCGTGGTGCGCTATGAAATAGAAGGCCGCGCCCGGGCTGGCGGCGCCTCCAGCTTCCTCGCCGATCGCGTGGAAGAGGATGGCGAAGTCCGCGTCTTTATTGAACACAATGACAACTTCCGTCTGCCGGCTAACCCGGAGACGCCGGTGATCATGATTGGCCCGGGCACCGGCATTGCGCCGTTCCGCGCCTTTATGCAGCAGCGCGCAGCGGACGGGGCGCAAGGCAAGAACTGGTTGTTCTTCGGCAACCCGCACTTCACTGAAGATTTCCTCTATCAGGTAGAGTGGCAGAGCTATGTGAAGGAAGGTCTGCTGACCCGTATTGACCTGGCCTGGTCCCGCGATCAACAACAAAAAGTCTATGTACAGGACAAACTGCGCGAGCAGGGGGCCGAGCTCTGGCGCTGGATTAATGATGGCGCCCACATTTATGTCTGCGGCGACGCCAATCGTATGGCGAAAGACGTGGAGCATACGTTATTGGAAGTGATTGCCGAATACGGCGCGATGGACGCCGAAGCGGCGGACGAATTTTTAAGTGAGCTGCGCGTTGAGCGCCGTTATCAGCGAGATGTCTACTAATGAGCGAAAAACATCCGGGGCCTTTAGTGGTCGAAGGTAAACTGACCGATGCCGAGCGCATGAAGCTTGAGAGCAACTACCTGCGCGGCACCATTGCGGAAGATTTAAACGACGGTCTGACCGGCGGTTTTAAAGGCGACAACTTCCTGCTGATCCGTTTCCACGGCATGTACCAGCAGGACGATCGCGATATCCGCGCGGAGCGCGCCGCCCAGAAGCTGGAGCCGCGTCATGCGATGCTGCTGCGCTGCCGTCTGCCGGGCGGAGTGATCACCACCACCCAGTGGAAGGCGATCGATAAGTTTGCCGCGGACAACACCATTTACGGCAGTATTCGCCTGACTAACCGGCAGACCTTCCAGTTCCACGGTATTCTGAAAAAGAACGTGAAGCCGGTACATCAGATGCTGCACTCGGTGGGGCTGGACGCGCTGGCCACCGCCAACGATATGAACCGTAACGTGCTGTGCACCTCCAACCCGTACGAATCGCAGCTGCACGCTGAGGCCTACGAGTGGGCGAAAAAGATCTCCGAGCATCTGCTGCCGCGTACCCGCGCTTATGCCGAGATCTGGCTGGATCAGAAAAAGGTCGCTACTACCGACGAAGAGCCGATCCTCGGTCAGACCTATCTGCCGCGTAAGTTTAAAACCACGGTGGTGATCCCGCCGCAGAACGATATCGATCTGCACGCCAACGACATGAACTTTGTGGCGATCGCCGAAAACGGCAAGCTGGTGGGCTTTAACCTGCTGGTGGGCGGCGGCCTCTCTATCGAACACGGCAACAAGAAAACCTACGCCCGCACGGCGAGCGAATTTGGTTATCTGCCGCTGGAGCATACGCTGGCGGTGGCAGAAGCGGTCGTGACTACTCAGCGTGACTGGGGCAACCGTACCGACCGTAAGAATGCGAAAACCAAGTACACCCTTGAGCGTGTCGGTGTCGAAACCTTCAAGGCGGAAGTGGAGCGTCGGGCAGGGATTAAGTTTGAGCCAATCCGCCCGTACGAATTCACCGGCCGCGGCGACCGCATCGGTTGGGTGAAGGGCATTGATGATAAATGGCACCTGACGCTGTTTATTGAAAACGGCCGCATCCTCGATTATCCGGGCCGCCCGCTGAAGACTGGCCTGCTGGAGATTGCTAAGATCCATCAAGGCGAATTCCGCATCACCGCCAACCAGAACCTGATCGTCGCCAGCGTACCGGAAGATCAGAAGGCGCGGATCGAGAAGCTGGCGCGGGATCATGGCCTGATGAATGCCGTCACCCCGCAGCGTGAAAACTCAATGGCCTGCGTCTCCTTCCCGACCTGCCCGCTGGCGATGGCGGAAGCCGAGCGTTTCCTGCCGTCGTTTATCGACAAAGTGGAAGAGGTAATGAGCAAGCACGGCGTGAGCGATGAGCATATCGTCACCCGCGTCACCGGCTGCCCGAACGGCTGCGGCCGCGCGATGCTGGCGGAAGTGGGGCTGGTGGGCAAAGCGCCGGGTCGCTACAACCTGCACCTTGGCGGTAACCGCAGCGGCACCCGCATCCCGCGGATGTACCGTGAGAATATTACCGAGTCGGAAATTCTCGACTCGCTGGACGAACTGGTAGGGCGCTGGGCGAAAGAGCGTGAAGCGGGTGAAGGCTTCGGCGACTTTACGGTGCGTGCGGGCATCATTCGCCCGGTGCTCGACCCAGCCCGCGATTTCTGGGAATAACATCCTGGTGCCCGGTGGCGCTTCGCTAACCGGGTCGACAAAACCCGTAGGCCGGGCAAACGTAGTGCCGCCCGGCAAAACTGGCAAACGAGGTTCATATGTCCGTACTCGATCTAAACGCGCTTAATGCATTGCCGAAAGTTGAACGCATCCTGGCGCTGGCGGAGACCAATGCGACGCTGGAGAAGCTCAGCGCCGAAGAACGCGTCGCGTGGGCACTGGAAAATCTGCCTGGCGAGTATGCTTTATCTTCCAGCTTTGGCATTCAGGCGGCGGTGAGTCTGCACCTGGTCAACCAGCTGCGCCCGGATATTCCGGTGATCCTCACCGATACCGGCTATCTGTTTCCGGAAACCTATCAGTTTATTGACGAGCTGACGGACAAGCTCAAACTGAACCTGAAAGTCTACCGCGCGGCGGAAAGCGCGGCCTGGCAGGAGGCGCGCTACGGCAAGCTGTGGGAGCAGGGCGTTGAGGGCATTGAGAAATACAATGAGATCAACAAAGTCGAGCCGATGAACCGGGCGCTGAAAGAGCTCAACACCCAGACCTGGTTCGCCGGTCTGCGCCGCGAGCAGTCAGGCAGCCGGGCTACGCTTCCGGTGCTGGCGGTCCAGCGCGGGGTGTTCAAGGTGCTGCCGATCATCGACTGGGACAACCGGACGGTGTATCAGTATCTGCAAAAACACGGGCTGAAGTACCATCCGCTGTGGGATCAGGGCTATCTGTCGGTAGGCGATACCCACACCACCCGCAAATGGGAGCCAGGCATGGCAGAAGAAGAGACCCGGTTCTTTGGCCTTAAACGCGAGTGCGGGTTGCACGAGGGTTAAGCGCGGTTGTCTCCTCTCTTATTGAATCCCGGTTATTCCGGGATTTTTTATAGTTAACATCCACATCATTATCTTTATTAATTCAGTGAATGAAGTTCATTATTCTATATGTACTAATAATAAATACCTGTCTTGAGGTATATCATTTTTAAATTATCTTAAAGGCGTAGATTATCTGTTCACTGTCGATTCTGCGCTGGACATGCTGTGTCAATTTATAACTACTGGGGTAAAACTCGCCAGGGAGAAGCCGGTGGGGGTGATGATTACCATCTGCTGTGCTGGCACTCCCTTGATGTCGCCGCCATGGGCTACTGTATGGTAAAGCGAGATATCTATGGTCTGGCGGGGCATTTCAGGCGTTTAGGGATTAATGATATTGAAAACGCCGCGCAATTCTTTGCCTGGCTATTATGCTGGCATGATATTGGTAAGTTCTCTCGTTCGTTTCAACAACTTTATATTCATGAAGATCTTATTGCGCCTGTTGATAATCGAAAAGATTATGAAAAAATAGCGCACTCAACGCTCGGTTATTGGCTGTGGAATACCCACTTAAGAGATTGTACTGAATTATTTCCAGCCTCATCTTTGCCAGTGCGTAATCTTAAACGGACTATTGCGATGTGGATGCCCTTAACCACTGGTCATCACGGACGTCCACCGGTGGGGATGCGCGATGTGGGTAATTTTCATCCATCAGATATCAACGCGGCGCATGATTTTCTGTTGGCTATTAAACCGTTATTTTCAGACATTGAAATCCCGGCTTGCTGGGATGACGATGAAGGCGTTGAGCTGTTCAATCAGCTGTCGTGGTTTATTTCGGCTGCGGTGGTACTGGCCGACTGGACAGGCTCATCGACCCGCTTTTTTCCCCGAGTCGCCCAACGAATGCCGCTTGATGTCTACTGGCGGCAGGCAAACGTGCTGGCAGAACAGGCAGTGAATGTTTTTCCTCCTGCTGCGGCTGTTGCGCCATTTACGGGAATAGAGACATTGTTTCCTTTTATCCAGCACCCAACGCCGCTTCAGAAGGCGGTACTTGAGCTGGATATCAGCCAGCCGGGACCGCAGCTGTTTATCCTTGAAGATGTTACCGGAGCAGGCAAAACGGAGGCGGCGTTAATCCTGACCCACCGCTTGATGTCCGCCCGAAAGGCGCAAGGGCTGTTTTTTGGTCTGCCGACGATGGCGACGGCCAATGCCATGTTCGACCGGCTGGCGCAATCATGGCTCGCTTTATACCAGGCTGATGCGCGCCCCAGCCTGGTGCTGGCGCACAGCGCTCGCGGGTTGATGGAGGGTTTTAATCAGCGTATCTGGCCCGGCGCTGTCTCCGGTTCGGAAGAGCCTGATGACGAACAGCCATTCAGCCAGGGCTGCGCGGCATGGTTTGCCGACAGCAATAAAAAAGCGCTGCTGGCCGAGGTGGGGGTGGGCACGCTTGATCAGGCGCTGATGGCAGTCATGCCCTTTAAACATAACAACCTGCGGTTGCTGGGACTCGACAATAAAGTGCTGCTGGCCGATGAGATCCACGCCTACGATGCCTATATGTCGCGGATTCTGGAAAGCCTGATTGAGCAACAGGCGCGCAGCGGCAACAGCGTTATCTTGCTTTCCGCTACGCTCTCGCAGCAGCAGCGCGATAAGTTGGTTGCTTCCTTTAGTCGCGGTAGCGGCTGCGCGCTTGCGGCGCCGCTTCTGGGTAATGACGACTACCCCTGGCTGACGCAGGTGGCGGGACGAGAGGTTATCTCCCGCTATGTCGCCACCCGCAAAGAGGTCGAGCGCAGCGTGAACATCGGCTGGCTGGATAACGAAGAAGCCTGCCTCGCCCGTATCGAACAATCCGCCAGCGAAGGGCGCTGTATCGCCTGGATACGCAATTCCATTGACGATGCCGTGCGTATCTATCGCCAACTACTGTCCCGAGGCGCGATCCCCGCCGAAAAAATTTCGTTATTCCATAGCCGCTTCGCCTTTTATGACCGTCAGCGAATTGAGAAAGAAACCCTGTCGCACTTTGGCAAGGACGACAGCACGCAGCGGGCGGGTAGGGTGCTGATTGCCACTCAGGTCATAGAGCAGAGCCTCGATATCGATATGGACAACATGATCTCTGATTTAGCGCCTATCGACCTGTTGATTCAGCGCACAGGTCGGCTTCAACGCCATATCCGCGATCGTCACGGTCGGCTGAACGTCGGCGGAGAGGACGAGCGGGCGGCGCCACAGTTAATGATCCTTGCCCCGGAATGGGATGAGGCGCCACAAGAAGAGTGGCTGACCAGCACAATGCACAACAGCGCTTACGTCTATCCCGATCACGGCCGTCTGTGGCTGACGCAGCGCGTTTTGCGACAGCAGGGGGCCATCCGGATGCCGCAATCTGCCCGATTATTGATTGAATCCGTCTACGGGGAAGATATCGCTATTCCCGATGGGTTAGCCAAAGCCGAGCAAGCGCAGTTGGCAAAATATTACTGCGATCGCGCGTTTGCCCACCAAATGCTCCTGAACTTTAAGCCGGGATATAGCCCCGATAGCAGTGATTTCCTGGCTGACAAGCTCTCTACTCGCCTGGCAGAGGAGTCGGTCACGCTGTGGCTGGCGAAAAGCGTCGATGGGCAGCTGCTGCCTTACGCCAGCGGCGCGCATCCGTGGGAAATGAGCATGCTGCGGGTGCGGGAAAGCTGGTGGCGTAAACACAAAGCTGAATTCACGCTTCTGGCTGAAAAGCCGCTGCAGCAGTGGTGTGTACAACAGCATCAAAACCCGGATTTCGCCGTGGTGATTATTGTTACAGATTCGCCGGACTGCGGTTATTCGGCCAGTGAAGGATTAATCGGAACAATGGAGGTCTAGCAGCTAACTACATGAATACTTTCTCTCTTTTAACTACTGCCTGGCTTCCGGTCCGTTACCGCGATGGTACAACGGGCAAGCTGGCGCCGGTTGGGCTGACGGATGAGGACGTGGTGGATATTGCCGCCACGCGAGCAGATTTACAGGGTGCCGCCTGGCAATTTCTGATTGGGCTGTTGCAGTGCGCTGTTGCCCCCAAAAACCGCAATGGCTGGGAAGATACCTGGGACGCGGGGCTAAGCGCAGAGACGCTCGTTACGGCATTCGCGCCGCTGGAGGCTGCCTTTCAGTTTGGCCCGGATACACCGTCGTTTATGCAGGATTTCGATTCGTTAGCGGGCGATAAGGTGTCGATTGCTTCCCTGTTACCGGAAGTCCCCGGCGCGCAGACCACTAAATTCAATAAAGATCATTTTATCAAACGTGGCGTGACCAACTCTTTTTGCCCGCACTGCGCTGCGCTGGCGTTGTTTTCTTTACAGCTGAATGCGCCATCAGGCGGCAAAGGCTACCGCACCGGACTGCGCGGCGGTGGGCCGCTGACCACGCTGATTGAACTGCAGGAGTATGAGGGGGACCGCCTCACGCCGCTATGGCGCAAGCTGTGGCTCAACGTGCTGCCGCAGGATGCCGCGGATATGCCGTTACCTGCCGCTTACGACGAGTCCGTTTTCCCGTGGCTTGCTCCGACGCGCACCAGCGAGCAAGCCAGCGCCATCACTACCCCGGAGCAGGTGGATAAGCTGCAGGCGTACTGGGGAATGCCCCGCCGTATCCGCCTGGATTTTGCCGCCACTCAGCAAGGGACCTGCGACATCTGCGCCAGCGAAAGCGATGGGCTACTTAGCCAGATGGCGGTCAAAAACTACGGCATAAACTACGACGGCTGGCGCCACCCGCTCACGCCGTATCGTCTGGCGCTGAAAGGTGACGGCGGCTTCTTTTCCGTCAAACCCCAGCCCGGCGGCCTTATCTGGCGCGACTGGCTGGGGTTAAGCCAGGATAATCAGACGGAAAGCAACAGCGAATACCCGGCCCAGGTCGTGAAGGTGTTCAACGCACGCGGTCCCAGGAACATCAAAGCCGGGCTGTGGGGATTTGGCGCCGACTTCGACAATATGAAGATTCGCTGCTGGTACGAACATCATTTCCCCCTGTTGACGGATGAAAGCACGATCCCCGATTTACGCAAAGCCGCGCAAACCGCCGTACGCCTGCTGAGCCTGCTGCGCAGCGCGCTAAAAGAGGCATGGTTTGACGATCCCAAAGGCGCGCGCGGCGACTTTAGCTTTATTGATATCGATTTCTGGAACCAGACCCAGCCGCGTTTTTTGAACCTCATCCACGAGCTGGAGAATGGCCAACCCGCGCAGGAACGGCTGGACAAATGGCAAAGCGAGTTGTGGTTATTCGTTCGTCACTGCTTTGACGATCGTGTCTTTACCAATCCCTATGAAAACAACGACCTGGCGCGCTGCATGGCCGCGCGTAAAAAATATTTCGCCACGTCGGCGGAAAAGCAGAGTGCAAAAGCCGCCAGGGCTAAAAAGCAGGAGGCTGCGCAATGAATGTTGTAAGTGATGAACATAAGGCCACGCTGCGCCAATGGCATGAAGAGCTGCAGGAGAAGCGTGGTCTGCGGGCCAGCCTCCGGCGTAGCGCGACGCTGAACGATGTCTGCCTGTCGGAAGGCTTTCACTCCCTGATGGTGCAAACACATTCTCTGTGGAACACCCAGGGGAAGGCGTGGCGTTTTACCGCGCTGGCGCTGGTAGCGGCGCTGGCGGCGCAGGTGAAAACGATTGATGACCGCCAGACGTTCGCCGCTCAGCTGGGGCAGAAAACGGGCGATACCCCGGTGATGTCGAGACTGAGGTTTGCCCGGCTTTCGGCGGTCAAAACCCCCGATGAGCTGCTGCGCCAGCTGCGTCGAGCAATAAGCCTGCTCCACGGTTCAGTGAATCTCTTGTCGCTGGCGGAAGATATCTTTCGCTGGTGTCGTGAGCAAGACGATTTACTGAATCACCGCCGCCGTCAGCAGCGGCCAATCGAATTTATCCGTATCCGCTGGGCGCTGGACTATTACCAGGCCGGCGATGCCGAATGATGTTAAAAGGAATTTCAAATGACGACTTTTATTCAGCTTCACTTACTGACTGCTTACCCTGCCGCTAACCTCAACCGTGACGATACCGGCGCGCCGAAAACGGTGATGCTTGGAGGGGCGACCCGTTTGCGCATCTCTTCGCAGAGCCTGAAACGCGCATGGCGTACTTCCGAACTTTTTGAGCAAGCGCTGGCCGGCCATATTGGCATCCGCAGCGGCCGCATCGCCCGCGAAGCCGCGGAAATTCTGGTGAAGAGCGGGATTGAACCAAAGAAAGCGGTGGATTACGTCAAAGCTATTGGCGAATGCTTTGGCAAAGTTAAAACTAAAGCGGATCAAAACGATCCGCTGAAGTGTTCGGAAACGGAACAGCTGGCGCACATTAGCCCCGCAGAGTTTGACGCCGTGAAAGCGCTGGCGCACCGCCTGGCGGAAGAAAAACGTGCGGCCACGAAAGAAGAAGCAGCGCTGCTGCGCCACGACCGCATGGCGGTAGATATCGCGATGTTTGGCCGCATGCTGGCGGACCAACCGACCTATAACGTTGAAGCTGCCTGCCAGGTGGCGCACGCTTTTGGCGTTAGCGAAACCCTTGTTGAGGACGATTTCTTCACGGCGGTGGATGACTTACGCGCAGCCTCTGAAGACGCTGGCGCAGGCCACTTAGGGGAAACGGGTTTTGGCTCGGCGCTGTTTTATACCTATATCTGCATTGATAAAGATCTGCTGGTGAACAACCTCAACGGTAATGAAGAACTGGCGAACAAAACGCTGCGCGCGTTCGCCGAAGCGGCGCTAAAAGTCTCTCCAACCGGCAAACAGAACAGCTTCGCCAGCCGCGCCTACGCGTCCTGGGCGCTGGCGGAAAAAGGCACCGATCAACCGCGCTCACTGGCGGCGGCATTTTATCAGCCCATTAATGGCGGCGATCAGCTGGATGTCGCGGTACAGCGGATTACTGCGCTGCGGGAAAATATGAATACCGTCTACGGGCAGCAGACGGCATTTCAGCACTTTGACGTGATGAATAAGCAGGGAAGCATGAATGACGTGCTTGATTTCATCTGCGCGTAAGGGGCGGCTTATGAGCCAATATCTGGTTTTTCAGCTTCATGGTCCGATGGCGTCGTGGGGCGTGGACGCCCCCGGCGAGGTCCGTCATAGCCATGAGCTACCCTCCCGTTCAGCATTGCTGGGGCTGCTGGCGGCGGCATTAGGGATCCGCCGTGAAGAAGAACAGCGGTTAAACGCCTTCAACCAGCATTACTCCTTTTTGCTCTGCGCCAGCAGCGAACCGCGCTGGGCGAGGGATTATCATACTGTACAGATGCCGAAAGAAGTGCGTAAGGCGCGCTATTTCAGTCGCCGCGAAGAGTTACAGGATCCTGAGCTACTCAGCGCGCTGATCTCCCGGCGCGATTATTATACCGATGCCTGGTGGATGGTGGCGGTGGCGGTCACGCCTGATGCGCCTTACTCGCTGGAGCAGTTGCACGAGGCGCTACGTTACCCGGTATTTCCGCTGTATCTGGGACGCAAAAGTCATCCGCTGGCGCTGCCGTTAATGCCGCTGCTGCTTGAAGGCCACGCCGCAGAGGTACTTCGCCAGGCTTATCGCCAGTATCAGGATAAATTTAACCTGCTGAGGCTTTCTCTGCGACAGCTGCAGGATCAATGCTGGTGGGAGGGTGAGCATGCTGGTTTATTCGCCAATAAAATACTGCGGCGCCGCGACTGTCCGCTTAACCGCCAGCATTGGCTGTTTGGCGAGCGCTCCATGAATCAGGGAACCTGGCTCAGTAAGGAGGAAACGTGTACCTCTCAAGAATAACGTTGTATACCGCGCAGCTTTCGCCATTACGGCTCTTGCACCTGGTGGAACGCGGTGAATATGTCATGCATCAGTGGTTGTGGCAGCTTTTTCCAGGCGGGCAACAGCGGCAGTTTCTCTATCGGCGCGAAGCGCTGCAGGGCGCATTTCGCTTTTTCGTTTTGTCACCACAGCTGCCTGCTGAGAGCGAGACTTTTGAGATCCAAAGCCGTTCGTTTAATCCCGAACTGCGGGCTGGCCAGAGATTATGTTTTAGCCTGCGGGCAAATCCAACGATTTGTAAAGCCGGCAAGCGCCACGATCTGCTGATGGATGCTAAGCGCCAGGTTAAAGAGCATGTTGAACCTCGGGATATCTGGGCGCATCAGCAGCAGGCTGCGCTGGCCTGGTTAACGCGGCAAGGTGAACAAAGCGGGTTTTCTTTAGCGGAGACCGTGGTGGATGCTTATCGTCAGCAGCAGATACGGCGCGAAAAATCGCGCCAGACCATTCAGTTCAGCAGTGTGGATTACACCGGCATGTTGGTGGTGAACGATCCCGCGCTGTTTTTGCAGCGTCTGGCGTCGGGATACGGTAAAAGCCGGGCTTTTGGCTGTGGAATGATGATGATCAAACCCGGAGACGGCGAGTGACCTTTGTGCCGCTAAATCCCATCCCGCTAAAAGATCGCACGTCGATGATCTTTCTCCAGTACGGGCAGATCGATGTGCTGGATGGCGCATTTGTGTTGATCGACAAAACCGGGATCCGTACCCATATCCCGGTAGGGTCGGTAGCCTGCATTATGCTGGAGCCGGGAACGCGGGTTTCTCATGCGGCAGTGCGTCTGGCCTCGACCGTCGGAACGCTGCTGGTGTGGGTGGGGGAAGCGGGCGTGCGGGTTTACTCCTCTGGCCAGCCCGGCGGCGCGCGGGCCGACAAACTGTTGTACCAGGCTAAGCTGGCGCTGGATGACGATTTGCGGCTGAAGGTGGTGCGCAAAATGTATGAACTGCGTTTTCGCGAGGCGCCGCCCGCGCGTCGTTCTGTGGAGCAGCTGCGCGGCATTGAAGGATCCCGCGTTCGCCAAACCTACGCTCTGTTGGCGAAACGCTACGGCGTGAAATGGCACGGGCGCAATTATGATCCGAAAGACTGGGCCAAAGGGGATATCGTCAACCAGTGCATCAGCGTGGCGACGTCGTGTCTGTATGGCATTTCAGAGGCGGCGATACTGGCGGCAGGCTATGCGCCCGCCATCGGTTTTATCCACAGCGGTAAGCCGCTTTCGTTCGTTTATGATATTGCTGACATTATTAAATTCGATGCCGTGGTGCCAAAGGCATTTGAGATAGCCGCGCGTCATCCTGCTGAACCGGATAAAGAAGTCAGGCTGGCCTGTCGCGATATTTTCCGCAGCACAAAGCTGACAGGAAAATTGATTCCGTTGATTGAAGAGGTGTTGTCGGCAGGCGAAATCGAACCGCCTCAACCACCGCCGGATATGCTGCCGCCGGCGATCCCTGAGCCTGAATCAATGGGGGATAGCGGGCATCGAGGGCATGGCTGATGAGTATGCTTATGGTGGTGACGGAAAATGTCCCTCCTCGTCTGCGGGGGCGGCTCGCCATCTGGCTGCTGGAGGTTCGAGCGGGAGTCTACGTTGGCGATACCTCAAAGCGGATCCGGGAAATGATCTGGCAGCAGGTGATACAGCTAAGTGACGGTGGAAATGTCGTGATGGCCTGGGCGACAAACAGTGAATCAGGTTTCGAGTTCCAAACCTGGGGTGAGAACCGCCGTATACCGGTAGATTTAGATGGCCTACGACTGGTTTCATTTCTTCCCATTGAAAATCAATGAGTTGGATGTTCTTTAATAATGTGAAATTGTTGGAATAAAGTTGGTGGATTGTTGTCGCCTTAAAAAGGCATTAAAAAACAGTAATATATGTTTAGTGTGTTCCCCGCGCCAGCGGGGATAAACCGAGTGATTTACGTTTTCCGGCCTCTCTGCGGCCGTGTTCCCCGCGCCAGCGGGGATAAACCGTTGCCGCGAAACGCGCGGATTGATTCGTCGCTGTGTTCCCCGCGCCAGCGGGGATAAACCGCAACGTCGAACGCTTTCGTTAAATCCTCAAAGGTGTTCCCCGCGCCAGCGGGGATAAACCGTCTCCACTCATATTGCAACCAACATTTACAGAGTGTTCCCCGCGCCAGCGGGGATAAACCGGTGTTCGCCTCCCGGCGTGCGATATCCATCCACGTGTTCCCCGCGCCAGCGGGGATAAACCGTCCGGGCATTCGTCGAGAAGACGAAAAAGAATGTGTTCCCCGCGCCAGCGGGGATAAACCGGTATAAAGACGCCGAAGGCTATTAGCGGGAATGTGTTCCCCGCGCCAGCGGGGATAAACCGCGTAGCCTCCATCTGGTCGTAAATCTTGCGGGGTGTTCCCCGCGCCAGCGGGGATAAACCGATATTTTTTACCGGGATCTCGATACCCCAGCAGTGTTCCCCGCGCCAGCGGGGATAAACCGTCCAGCCCTTCCGGTGTGATGTCCCACTCTGAGTGTTCCCCGCGCCAGCGGGGATAAACCGGGTAACCGGGTCGTCGTCCAGGTCCTCGTCGGGTGTTCCCCGCGCCAGCGGGGATAAACCGGTTGTGATAGAAACACCTTTTGTTAATGGGGAGTGTTCCCCGCGCCAGCGGGGATAAACCGGTAGCGATGTGCTGGCGCAACTCCGGCAGCTTGTGTTCCCCGCGCCAGCGGGGATAAACCGCTGTTTCATCCGCGCATTGACACGGAGCTGCAGTGTTCCCCGCGCCAGCGGGGATAAACCGCGCCTCTAAATATTATAGTATCGCAGACGTCAGTGTTCCCCGCGCCAGCGGGGATAAACCGGTCACTGGCCGCGCTATTTCCGGGGGTAAGCTGTGTTCCCCGCGCCAGCGGGGATAAACCGGCGATCTCTTTTGTGCGGGGCGCCGACGCTGCGTGTTCCCCGCGCCAGCGGGGATAAACCGTATCGGGCGGACCAGGCCACCCCCGTCGCCCGCGTGTTCCCCGCGCCAGCGGGGATAAACCGTGTACCGCGTCAAGCCCGTTTTCGCGAATATCGTGTTCCCCGCGCCAGCGGGGATAAACCGGTCGAAAGCCCGAATGGCGATATCGACGCTATGTGTTCCCCGCGCCAGCGGGGATAAACCGCCGGGATGACAAGTTCCGGCCCATTGAACCCGGTGTTCCCCGCGCCAGCGGGGATAAACCGGAAGCTGAAGATATAGCAGTCGACGGGGCTGTGTGTTCCCCGCGCCAGCGGGGATAAACCGCCGTGATCATCTCCCGCGGGGAAATGGTCGGAGTGTTCCCCGCGCCAGCGGGGATAAACCGAGCAATAGCAATGGCCTGCGCCTTAATTAACGGTGTTCCCCGCGCCAGCGGGGATAAACCGCCATTTTTAGTAGCAATAACCTGCAATGACAGGTGTTCCCCGCGCCAGCGGGGATAAACCGAGTTTGTTCGTCGCATTAATGGCGTGAACGTTGTGTTCCCCGCGCCAGCGGGGATAAACCGAATGCGCCGGCCGAGGTGCTGGTGCGCGAGGTGTGTTCCCCGCGCCAGCGGGGATAAACCACCGTTATCAGCCAGGATACCAGGTTCTCACGCGTGTTCCCCGCGCCAGCGGGGATAAACCGGCAGATCACCAGCCTACAGGCCATCTTCCAGAGTGTTCCCCGCGCCAGCGGGGATAAACCGCAGGCGGGGCAACCTCGACGCAGCGCGCCGGAGTGTTCCCCGCGCCAGCGGGGATAAACCGGTTTGGATCTTGTCGCCGTAGCCGGGCCAGTTGTGTTCCCCGCGCCAGCGGGGATAAACCGGCGGGCATCTCTCGTGCCGGTCGCACCGCGCCGTGTTCCCCGCGCCAGCGGGGATAAACCGGCACCAACGTTTACGGTGCGGTGGTGAAACAAGTGTTCCCCGCGCCAGCGGGGATAAACCTGCAGTAACCAGCCGCTCAGCTGCCGATTTCTGGTGTTCCCCGCGCCAGCGGGGATAAACCGCCTCGTCTCCAACCGGCTGCTCGTTGAAGTTGGTGTTCCCCGCGTCAGCGGGGATAAACCGGATCAGATGTACCCCATCTTCAGTTGGGGATGGTGTTCCCCGCGCCAGCGGGGATAAACCGAGTCAAGACCGGTACCGCGGCGGATATCCTGAGTGTTCCCCGCGCCAGCGGGGATAAACCGGCGGTTACGTTGTGCTGGATATCTCCCTGAAAGTGTTCCCCGCGCCAGCGGGGATAAACCGAGGGGCTGACACGTGCCGGCCAACTGTCCCCCGTGTTCCCCGCGCCAGCGGGGATAAACCGGATGAAATTTAGGTGCGCACCACTTTTCATATGTGTTCCCCGCGCCAGCGGGGATAAACCGTAATCAAACGACGCATTACCGGGGTTTCAGAAGTGTTCCCCGCGCCAGCGGGGATAAACCGCAGGCGCTGCAGAAAATGTACCAGGACGATCTGTGTTCCCCGCGCCAGCGGGGATAAACCGCAAATGATTCGCGCGACTAAAGTTGCAGCCCGGTGTTCCCCGCGCCAGCGGGGATAAACCGAAAAAACTGGTCTTGAAGGGCTTGACCCGAAAGTGTTCCCCGCGCCAGCGGGGATAAACCGTCGCCGTACCAGAAGGATATTTGTTTTAATCTGTGTTCCCCGCGCCAGCGGGGATAAACCGGTTCGCACTGTTATCCAATCGTGGAGGAAATTGTGTTCCCCGCGCCAGCGGGGATAAACCGTTAGTAAACGTTGCACCCATGCGGCCAAGTGTGTGTTCCCCGCGCCAGCGGGGATAAACCGTCAATACATTTGAAGCTGCTTTTGCTCCTTTTGTGTTCCCCGCGCCAGCGGGGATAAACCGCGCTCTAAATTTTGGGCTTCTGGATATGATGTGTGTTCCCCGCGCCAGCGGGGATAAACCGGTTCACGATCTCTTTGTCGGCTTCCTCGATAAGTGTTCCCCGCGCCAGCGGGGATAAACCGAAATCATCAACGGCTCCAACACGACCGTTAACGTGTTCCCCGCGCCAGCGGGGATAAACCGATTTCCATTCGCCCCGGTGTTGCTTGCACAGTGTGTTCCCCGCGCCAGCGGGGATAAACCGGAATGGTCACAATTCAAGGGGGTGCTGGCGCTGTGTTCCCCGCGCCAGCGGGGATAAACCGTTAACGGACAGACGTTGCTCAACGTAGTCCGAGTGTTCCCCGCGCCAGCGGGGATAAACCGTTAACGGACAGACGTTGCTCAACGTAGTCCGAGTGTTCCCCGCGCCAGCGGGGATAAGCCTGCCACTAACTTCATCGAGCCTTATGGTGAGGACGAAAGACGACTGAAAATAAGTATCACTACCTGCCGCTCTTTAACGGAATGCCCCCTTAATTAGCCGATATCACTGCTTTTTCACCGTCTCCTGGAGCGCGCTAAAATCCGGCTCCGGGCAATCCCGACCAAAATTTTCGGCCCATGGGTATGGGGCGCCGTATTTAACATAGCGCTGATACAGGCGTTTGGTTAATTGAGCATCCCGCCCCCATACCCATCCTGTTGCATTACACAGCACGGCAGCATAGGCCTGTGATTTATATGGCAACAGGTCGGCCGCTTTTTCCGCCAGCGTCACCGCCTGCCAGCGATAGTGTAAGAAATGACTGTCCTGTTTTGGCAGGGATCGCTGAACGCGTTGTCGTTCGCCATCACTTATCCACGATGTCACGGCCGAATCATCTTCAGGCCCCCGGTTGTAATAGGGCCATGAATACCCGCCACCATACAGCGTAAAATCGGGCGCCATCTCATAGCCAGACAATTCCATTCCCTGATGACGCAGGATAAGCGCTGCTCGCCACCAGCCCTGCGCCCGGGCGGTTTTGTTACCCGTTGTCGGCAAGGCATCGATAAACGCCCGGGCGGCGTCTCGATCCGCGTTCAGCGCAAAATAGGCCAGCGCTTTTTGATACTGGCCCGTGCACATTAGGCGTCGGGCGAGCAGGTTGCGTAGCCTGGCGTCAGCGCTATCGCGCCCGGCATTTTTCGGCGTAGTAGGGGCTGAAGGAGAAGGTGCCGGGACATATTTATCCACGAAAGCAAGGAGTTCATTGAGCGTGAGCACTCGTTCGGCAATGTGCGCCACATCTGGCCAGTAATTTTCTTTCGCCTGATACATCAGCCGCATTGCCTGCAGATAGTCGTCGCGGTTGAGCGCGAGTATCGCCTGCTCGGCGTGAATACGGCAGACCGGCGTAACAAACTCCTCGCCGACAATGTCATCACTATAGGACTGGAAACCCCAGGTTTCATTTGGCGGGAATGACGCCGCGGCTTTGGCGTACCATGCCGCTGCCGCGTTGACATCACCGGCCCGCAGCGCCATTTTGGCCCTTACCCAGGCGGTGAGCCCATTTTCTTTGGCGTTTTTCAACATCAGCGTCACCAGCGGATATTGGCCGTTACGATAGGCGAGGGCGATCAGGCGGTCGCTACCGGGCATATCGCGATCGACTTTCTGCGCCAGCTTCGCTATTAACTCATTATGGTAATTTTTGATCTCTGTCGGATCAAAGGGCCGCGGTTCCGGCTCGTACAAGGAATTGGACGAACGAGTAAAAAAGCTCGCAATCAGCAGTTGCTGAATAACCGGATCGTCCAGGCCGGGTTGCAGGAACTGTTCGTTTTCCGGGTGGTTGAGGACGTCGACAGTGTAGCGTAAGGAGAGGCTACCACTGGGTGAGCCCTGCGCCGCTTGCCGGGCATAAAGATGGGCCGCGGCAATGGGGTCGCTTTGCCAGTGTTTGATACGTCCCTGCTGGCCAAGACTTGCCAGCGAGAGCAGCTCCGGATCCTGCTGACCTTCACGAACGGCGTCAATGATCTGCTGGTAGAGGTCAAAGGCTTCGCGCAACTCCTGCTCACTACCGTGAGAAGAACGACTGTCAGCAAGCGGATAATCACGCATCAAATCGCGTGCGAGCGAATAACGCGCCTTAAGCCCCCACTCGCCCTGTTGTTCCACGGGCAAGGCCAAAAGCTGGCGAAAATAGTCGCGCGCCCGGCTATCGCGTTCAGTAAATGCCACTGCGCCGAGCACGTACAGGCGGCTGGCGGTCGGAAGATCGGCGGCCATTTTTTCCGCGGCGGCTAACGAACCGCTGGCGCGGATCTCTTTGAGCAAAAGGTCCCGCACAGTAGGGGCTGCAGGCTTGTCGGCAGAAGTATCACGCCATTGTGGAAGTCGTGGGTCGGCAGGCACCAGGCGGCTGCTCTCTAAAGCAAAGCTCCCCTCCGGCAGGTACAGCAGATTGGCCTGGCGATCTGCTAACAAGTAGTTGGGGAAAAACGGCCCACAGGCGTGGCTGCTGGCAGCGACAAACGTCGCCGCCAGGAAGGCGGCCAGAGGTAATTTACGGGTTAACATGAAACTTTCCTTGTGGTGGCGTTGAGCATCTTGCCCAACCAATGGCTTGCGTCCGCCCGGCGCGCAACAGCGCAGGGGCGGTGAGGGAAAACGTTTGTTCGCTAAAGCGGTAGCTTCCGACGCCGTCGGCGGCCAGACAATCTTCCGTGGTTAGCGTAATTTTCGCCGGGAGTGGGGAGTCAATATTGCCTGTGTTTTTAATCGCCAGTTCGTAGAGCGTAGACTCTACGCTGGCGCTGGCCTTATCGGGAAGCGCCAGCCACTGCCAGCGGGAGGTTAACGGCTGATGGCGGATGACGGCCGACAGCGTGCTGAGCGACCAGGCGCGGGTATCGTTATCCAGAGGCAGACGAAACCAGACGATACCTGAAAAATGATGCGGCTGCTGTTGTTCCAGTTCGCGAATAAACGTGTCGATTTGCTGCGGTGAAACGCTCAGTTCTTGTTTTTCAGCCGCAATCCACAGCGGTGACTCGCTTTCAACGCTGGCGGGCTGTCCCGGGGCAGTGATGAGCGCGGAACCATAGGCCGGGAGCGCAAGGTAAAAAGGATGAGGAGCGATAAGCGCATATTGCCTGCTCCAGCGCCGGGCCAGTGTCGGGTCGAACAAGCCGGTTCCCGGGGATTGCACGCTATGAAGTTGCAATACGGAGCTATCTACCGCTTTCAACAGAGGACGCAGTCCGGGGGAGGTGAGCCAGGTCGGGAGCGCCGTGATGCTGAGCGTGATGTCTGAAGGCAGCGCCTGGCGCATGGCCATCAGGAGACGTTGATAATCGGAGAGCCGCCCTGTGGGAGCATCATAATCGATTTCAATGGCGCTGAGATTAACGCCCGCCGCGCGCCAGTGGGCCACCAGGCGCTGGATCGGCGGCAGTATTGTGGCGGCATCAAGCTGCGTCAGGCTGCCATCGAGACGGACGACCAGCCACACCGGACGGCCGTCCTGCTGTAATAATGAAGTGTTAACGCGGGCCAGGCGGACGCCTTCCTGAGGATGAAACTGGATCCCCAGAACGCGCAAGGTGGAAAACAGCGCCTGGCTTTGCTGTAGCGCGGTCTTATGCTGGTCATTCCAGACCCGCTGCCAGATATAGACCTGGCTGTCGGCGAGGGCGCCCGCGCAGACAGCCAGCAGCAGAAAAAAAATGCCTGAACAGCGTAAATTGATCATGGCGACAGTCCTTGTTGCCGATGTTGACTAGCCGATTATTTTAATGACGATGGCTTCTCCACCTTCGCCAGCTCTTTCACCAGCGGCAGCATCACTTTCACTACCTCGCGTCCGCGGTGTTCGATGCGCCCCGGCAGCGCGTTGTCGAGATACTGCTGATTATCAAGCTGCACGTTGTGCCAGCTGGTACCGTCCGGGAAGGCGCGGGATTTCTGCCGCTGTTGATAGCCATCTTTTTTGCCGAGTGACCAGTTAGTCGCCTCGACCGACAGCACCGGGATCCCGGCGTTGTCAAAGACGCTGGCGTCATTGCAGCAGCTGGT
The DNA here is from genome assembly GCF_048589245.1 of Klebsiella sp. 10982. Lineage (NCBI taxonomy): Bacteria > Pseudomonadati > Pseudomonadota > Gammaproteobacteria > Enterobacterales > Enterobacteriaceae > Klebsiella > Klebsiella sp. 10982. The sequence goes on along the minus strand of NZ_JBMAXV010000001.1, from coordinate 69,838 downwards.
GCCTTTCGGGTAATCCGGATTCAGTCCTGGATTGGTATAGGCGGCAATGCCCTTGCTGCGGGCAATAGCCAGCGCGCGGTCGCGGGTCAGCTTGCGCACCGAGGCCGGCGTGCGGCGGCCGCTGTTGAAGTAAAGCTTATCGCCGACCACCAGATTATCGAGGTTGATCACCAGCAGCGTATTTTTCTTTTCCGCCTCGCTCATGCGCTGCAGCAAATTTTGCGCCCCGAGACGGCCTTCCTCTTCGCCGCTGGTGGCGATAAAGCGAATGCCATAGCGGGTGGGGACGTTCTGTAAATGCTCCGCCAGCTCCAGCAATACGCCGAGCCCCATCGCGTTGTCATCGATACCCTGCAGCGTCAGGCCGCCGAGGTTGTTTTCCACGTCTTTATCGCTCTGCGGCGCATAGGTGTCGAGGTGAGCCATGATAATAATCTGCTGGCGCACCTTGCCTTCATGGGCGGCGATCACCGTACTGCCGGTGGCGTTATGCCAGTTCTTACGCTGATTGCTATCGGTATAGATGTAGCGGGTATTGAAGCTGCGCACGTCGCTCTGATAGCCCATCTGGGCAAACTGCTGACGCAGATAGTCAGCTGAGAGCATTTCCGGCGGCGTTCCGGTCATTCTTCCCGGAAAGACGGTGGCGATATGGCGGGCCTGGCTACTGGCGGTATCGCCCAGCGCGCTGAATGCGGGGGCGGCGGCGAAAACAAAACCGGTGCCGAGCGCCAGCGGAAGCAGGCGGCGGCACAACGCGGAAAACATAACGGGTCCTTACACGAACGAGACAATTTGACGGCTACAGTATGAAACTGTGACCGCGGTTAAACAATTTCAATCGCTCTTAAATAGCGGAAAAATAGCGCGTTAAGCACTTTTTGATATTTGTATTTTCGCAGCGTTATTCCTTTGCGTCACAACTCATTCCATTTCGTAATTTCATTTGCTCTAAGGCGCACCCTATAGTCGCATTATCGCTGATTGTAAGAGAGTTGTTGCACCGTGGATTACTTGCCTCTTTTTGCCGAACTGAAACAAAGGCCCGTGCTGGTGATCGGCGGCGGCGAGATTGCGGAACGCAAGATTAAGTTCCTGCTGCGCGCCCAGGCGCAGGTGCAGGTGGTCGCCGGGACGCTGTCTCCGGCGCTGGCCGACCTGGCGGCGCGCCAGGCGCTCAGCTGGCGAGCGACGGAATTTAGCGACTCGCTGGTGGATGATGTCTTTCTGGTGATTGCGGCCACGGAGGATGAGGCGCTTAACCAGCGGGTGTTTGCGGCGGCTAATGCGCGCTACCGGCTGGTCAACGTGGTGGATAACCAGGCGCTGTGCTCGTTTGTTTTCCCTTCTATCGTCGACCGTTCGCCGCTGCTGGTGGCGATCTCCTCCAGCGGTAAAGCGCCGGTACTGTCGCGCATACTGCGCGAAAAAATCGAAGCGCTGCTGCCGACGAACCTCGGACGGCTGGCGGAATCGGCGAGCTACTGGCGTAACCATCTGAAAACCCGCCTGACGACCACCGAAGCGCGTCGCCGCTTCTGGGAGCGCGTCTTTACCGGCCGCTTCGCCAGCCTGATGGTGGCGGGCAATCATGCGGAGGCGGAAAAGGCGCTGCAGGATGAGCTGGATAAGCCCGAACGTGAGACAGGAGAGATTATTCTGGTCGGCGCCGGGCCGGGCGATGCCGGGCTGCTGACCCTTCGCGGTCTGCAGGCGCTCCAGCAGGCGGACGTGGTTTTCCACGACCATCTGGTGACTCAGCCGGTTCTCGAGCTGGTGCGCCGTGATGCCGAGCTTATCTGCGTCGGCAAACGCGCCGGCGAGCACTCGGTGCCGCAGCATGAAACTAATCAGCTGCTGGTGGATGCCGCCAAAGCGGGGAAAACCGTCGTGCGTCTGAAGGGCGGGGATCCGTTTATTTTTGGCCGCGGCGCAGAAGAGCTGCAGGCTGCCGCCGAGGCGGGGATCCCGTTTCAGGTGGTGCCGGGCGTCACCGCCGCCGCCGGAGCGACGGCCTACGCCGGTATTCCGCTGACCCACCGCGATTATGCGCAAAGCGCCGTCTTTGTCACCGGCCACTATAAGCCCGACAGTGCGCCGTTCGACTGGGCGCTGCTGGCGAAGAGCCAACAAACGCTGGCGATCTACATGGGCACCATGAAGGCGGCGGAAATCAGCGCCCAGCTGATCGCCCACGGCCGCGACAGCATCACGCCGGTGGCGGTGATTTCCCGCGGTACCCGCGACGATCAGCAGACGATAACCGGCACATTGCAACAACTCGAACACCTGGCGAAAGACGCCCCCATGCCTGCCCTGCTGGTGGTAGGCGAAGTGGTGCAGCTGCATCAGCAGCTCGCCTGGTTTCAACATACATCATCCGCCGAGGGGTTTAACGCTTCGGTGGTCAATCTGGCTTAAGGAACGGTTATGGACCAAAAACGACTCACTCACCTGCGGCAACTGGAGGCGGAAAGCATCCATATTATTCGTGAGGTGGCCGCCGAATTTTCTAACCCGGTGATGATGTACTCCATCGGGAAAGATTCCAGCGTAATGCTGCATCTGGCGCGCAAAGCGTTTTATCCGGGAACCCTGCCGTTCCCGCTGCTACACGTCGATACCGGCTGGAAATTCCGTGAGATGTACGAGTTCCGCGACCGTACCGCCAAAGCCTACGGCTGTGAGCTGCTGGTGCATAAAAACCCGGAAGGGGTGGCGATGGGCATCAACCCGTTCGTTCACGGCAGCGCCAAGCATACCGATATCATGAAAACCGAAGGCCTGAAGCAGGCGCTGAACAAATACGGCTTTGACGCCGCGTTCGGCGGCGCGCGTCGCGACGAAGAGAAATCCCGCGCGAAAGAGCGCATCTACTCCTTCCGCGACCGCTTCCACCGCTGGGACCCGAAAAATCAGCGTCCGGAGCTGTGGCACAACTACAACGGCCAGATTAACAAAGGCGAAAGCATCCGCGTCTTCCCGCTCTCCAACTGGACCGAGCTGGATATCTGGCAGTACATCTATCTGGAAAATATTGAAATCGTGCCGCTGTATCTGGCCGCTGAGCGTCCGGTGCTGGAGCGCGACGGCATGCTGATGATGATCGATGACGACCGTATCGATCTGCAGCCGGGCGAGGTGATTGAAAAACGGATGGTGCGTTTCCGTACCCTCGGCTGCTGGCCGCTGACCGGCGCGGTGGAGTCTGAAGCGCAGACGCTGCCGGAAATTATTGAAGAGATGCTGGTATCGACCACCAGCGAACGTCAGGGGCGCGTCATTGACCGCGACCAGGCCGGCTCGATGGAGCTGAAGAAACGTCAGGGGTATTTCTAAGGAGCCGCCATGAACACCACAATTGCCCAACAAATTGCCAACGAAGGCGGCGTAGAAGCTTACCTGCACGCGCAACAGCACAAGAGCCTGCTGCGTTTTCTGACCTGCGGCAGCGTCGATGACGGCAAAAGCACCTTAATTGGCCGCCTGCTGCACGATACCCGTCAGATCTATGAAGATCAGCTCTCTTCGCTGCACAACGACAGCAAGCGTCACGGCACCCAGGGCGAAAAGCTGGACCTGGCGCTGCTGGTGGACGGCCTGCAGGCCGAGCGCGAGCAGGGCATCACTATCGATGTCGCCTACCGCTATTTCTCAACGGAAAAACGCAAATTTATCATCGCCGACACCCCGGGGCACGAGCAGTACACGCGCAATATGGCCACCGGCGCGTCCACCTGCGACCTGGCGATCCTGCTGATCGATGCGCGCAAAGGCGTGCTCGACCAGACCCGCCGTCACAGCTTTATCTCTACGCTGCTGGGCATTAAGCACCTGGTGGTGGCGGTCAACAAAATGGATCTCGTCGAGTTTAGCGAAGCGCGCTTCAACGAGATCCGGGAAGATTATCTGACCTTCGCCGAGCAGCTGCCGGGCAACCTTGATATCCGCTTTGTGCCGTTGTCGGCGCTGGAAGGCGATAACGTCGCCAGCCAGAGCGAGAATATGCCGTGGTACAGCGGCCCGACGCTGCTGGAAGTTCTCGAAACCGTGGAGATCCAGCGGGTGGTCGAGAGCCAGCCGCTGCGCTTCCCGGTGCAGTATGTTAACCGTCCGAACCTCGATTTCCGCGGCTTCTCCGGCACGGTCGCCTCCGGTACGGTTACCGTTGGCCAGCGTCTGAAGGTGCTGCCGTCGGGCGTCGAATCGAGCGTGGCGCGTATCGTTACCTTCGACGGCGACCTGCAGGAAGCCGCTGCCGGCGAAGCCATTACCCTTGTGCTGAAAGATGAAATCGACATCAGCCGCGGCGACCTGCTGGTTGACGCGCAAGCCTCGCTGCCGGCGGTACAAAGCGCCAGCATCGACGTGGTGTGGATGGCCGAGCAGCCGCTGACCCCGGGCCAGAGCTACGACATTAAAATTGCCGGCAAGAAGACTCGCGCTCGCGTCGACGCTATCCGCTACCAGGTCGATATTAACAACCTGACCCAGCGTGAAGTCGAGTCTCTGCCGCTGAACGGCATTGGGCTGGTGGATCTAACCTTTGACGAACCTTTAGTGCTGGATCCGTATCAGCAAAACCCGGTGACCGGCGGGCTTATCTTTATCGATCGCCTGACCAACGTCACCGTGGGCGCCGGGATGGTCAACGAGCCGCACCTGCAGGCGCCGACGTCGACATCGCAGTACAGTGCCTTCGAGCTGGAGCTGAATCAGCTGATCCGCAAACACTTCCCGCACTGGGACGCCCGCGACCTGCTGGGAGGCAAATAATGGCCCAGCATGACGAAAACGTCGTCTGGCATGCCCACCCTGTGACCCAGCAGCAGCGGGAGCAGCATCACGGCCATCGCGGCGTGGTGCTGTGGTTTACCGGCCTTTCGGGGTCGGGTAAATCCACCGTCGCCGGGGCGCTGGAGGAGGCGCTGCATGATCGCGGCGTCAGCACCTATCTGCTGGATGGCGACAACGTGCGCCATGGCCTGTGCAGCGACCTGGGATTCAGCGATGAGGATCGCAAAGAGAACATTCGCCGCGTTGGTGAAGTGGCCAGACTGATGGTCGATGCCGGGCTGGTTGTATTGACGGCATTTATATCTCCGCACCGTGCGGAACGGCAGATGGTGCGCGAGCGCCTCGGGGAAGGTCGCTTTATCGAAGTGTTCGTCGATACCCCGCTGGCCATCTGCGAGGCGCGGGATCCGAAAGGATTGTACAAGAAGGCGCGGGCAGGGGAATTACGCAATTTCACCGGCATAGACTCGGTCTATGAGGCTCCGGAAAAGGCGGAAATTCATCTGGATGGTGAACAATTGGTAACAAATTTGGTGCACCAACTATTAGACCTGCTGCAACAGAGCGATATTATCAGATCCTGAAACGGCAGCGGCATCGAGGGGTGCCGGTTGCCCGGTCTACAGGATTCGATATGCGCAATACCCAGAACCTCAGTATTATTCGTTCAGAACCGCCTCCGGCGATCGGCGACGAGACCACCTGGTCTTTGTCGGGCGCTGCCGTGGGCTTTATTTCGTGGCTGCTGGCGCTGGGTATTCCCTTCCTTCTCTATGGCAGTAATACACTCTTCTTCCTCCTTTACACCTGGCCATTCTTCCTCGCGTTGATGCCGGTGGCGGTGGTGGTTGGTATTGCGCTGCACTCTCTGCTCAATGGCAAACTGCTTTACAGCGCCGGCGCGACTATCCTGACCGTCGGGCTGATGTTTGCGCTACTCTTCCTCTGGCTGTTGGGATAACCCGTTTCTGGTATGAATCAAGCATGGGTATCGGCAGCAAAAATATGGTACAGTCCCCGCGTTACGCGGCATCGTCCGCGCGCCCCGGTAGTGTACCCGGGCGAGTTTTGGGATGATGATGCCGTTTTTCAGGGGGCAGGATGGGTAAACTAACGCTGCTATTATTAGCTTTGCTGGTCTGGCTACAGTATTCGCTGTGGTTCGGTAAAAACGGCCTGCATGACTACACGCGGGTTAACGACGACGTCACCGCCCAGCAGGCGACTAACGCCAAACTAAAAGCACGCAACGATCAGCTGTTTGCCGAAATTGACGACCTCAACGGCGGGCAGGAGGCGATCGAGGAGCGTGCGCGCAATGAACTCAGCATGACCCGCCCGGGCGAAACCTTCTATCGTCTGGTACCGGATGCGTCTAAACGCAATCAGGCATCGGGGCAACAGCAGAACAATCGATAACCAGGCCCAGGATTACAACATGGCAGCCACTTTTCCGGGCGTTTGCGCCGTGGTGCCGGCAGCCGGTTTTGGCCGCCGCATGCAAACGGAATGCCCGAAACAATATCTCTCAATCGGTAACAAAACGATTCTCGAACACGCGGTTGCCGCGCTGCTGGCGGATGCGCGCGTCCAGCGCGTGGTCATTGCCGTCAGCCCCGGCGATCGGCGCTTCAGCCAGCTACCGCTGGCGCAGCACCCGCAAATTACCGTCGTCGATGGCGGCGCCGAGCGCGCCGATTCCGTGCTCGCGGGCCTGCAGGCGTTGCCGGAGGCGCAGTGGGTGCTGGTGCATGACGCCGCGCGCCCCTGCCTGCATCAGGACGATCTCAGCCGCCTGCTGGCGCTCTGCGAAACCAGCCGCGTCGGCGGCATCCTCGCGGCGCCGGTGCGCGACACCATGAAGCGCGCCGAGCCGGGTAAAACCGCCATCGCCCATACCGTCGATCGCAATGACCTGTGGCATGCGCTCACCCCGCAGTTTTTCCCTCGTGAGCTGCTGGTGGATTGCCTCACCCGCGCGCTGAACGAGGGGGCGACCATCACCGATGAAGCCTCGGCGCTGGAGTACTGCGGCTTCCATCCGCAGTTGGTCGCCGGTCGCGCGGATAATATTAAAGTGACGCGCCCGGAAGACCTGGCGCTGGCAGAATTTTACCTCACCCGTTCCCGACACCAGGAGAAAGCTTAATGCGAATTGGACATGGTTTTGACGTACACGCTTTTGGCGGTGAAGGCCCAATCATTATTGGCGGGGTACGCATTCCTTATGAAAAAGGGCTGCTGGCCCACTCCGACGGCGACGTCGCGCTGCATGCGCTGACCGACGCGCTGCTGGGCGCCGCGGCGCTCGGCGATATCGGCAAACTGTTCCCCGATACCGACCCGGCGTTTAAAGGCGCTGATAGCCGCGAACTGCTGCGCGAAGCATGGCGCCGCATTCAGGCCAAAGGCTATACGCTCGGCAACGTCGACGTCACCATTATCGCCCAGGCGCCGAAGATGTTGCCGCATATTCCGCAGATGCGCGTCTTTATCGCTGAAGATCTCGGCTGCCATATGGACGACGTCAACGTAAAAGCGACCACCACCGAGAAGCTCGGCTTCACCGGTCGCGGGGAAGGGATCGCCTGCGAAGCGGTCGCGCTGCTGCGTAAGGCCGACAAATGATCGCTTTTGACCAACTGACCTGGCTGCACGGCAAGCCGCAGAGCAGCGGGTTGCTGAAAGCCAACCCGGAAGATTTTCTGGTGGTGGAAGATTTGGGCTTCGCCCCGGATGGCGAAGGCGAACATGTGCTAGTGCGGATCCTGAAAAACGGCTGCAACACGCGCTTTGTCGCCGACGCGCTGGCGAAATTCCTCAAGATCCACGCGCGGGAAGTGAGCTTCGCCGGGCAGAAAGATAAGCACGCGGTCACCGAGCAGTGGCTGTGCGCCCGGGTGCCCGGCAAAGAGATGCCGGACCTGAGCAAATTTCAGCTCGAGGGCTGCCAGGTACTGGAATATGCCCGCCATAAGCGTAAGCTGCGTTTAGGCGCGCTGAAAGGCAACCAGTTTACCGTGATCCTGCGCGAGATTAGCGATCGGCAGGACGTGGAGACGCGTCTGCAGGCCATCGCTGAACGGGGCGTGCCGAACTATTTTGGCGCGCAGCGCTTCGGCATTGGCGGCAGCAACCTGCAGGGCGCGCTGGGCTGGGCGGAGAGCGGCGCGCCGGTGCGCGATCGCAATAAGCGCAGTTTTTGGTTGTCGGCGGCCCGCAGCGCGTTGTTTAATCAGCAAGTCAGTATTAGATTAAAAAAAACGGAATTTAATCAGGTTGTTGATGGCGATGCGCTACAATTAGCGGGGCGTGGGAGCTGGTTTGTCGTCACACCGGAAGAACGAGAGGTTTCGCAGGCGCGGGTGCATAACCGCGAGCTGATGATCACGGCTGCGCTGCCGGGCAGCGGCGACTGGGGCAGCCAGCGCGATGCGCTGGCTTTCGAGCAGGCCGCTATCGCCGAGGAAACCGCGTTGCAGGCGCTGCTGGTACGGGAGAAAGTCGAGGCGGCGCGCCGGGCGATGCTCCTCTATCCACAGCAGCTTAGCTGGAACTGGTGGGATGACGTAACCGTTGAACTGCGTTTCTGGCTGCCGGCGGGCAGCTTCGCCACCAGCGTGGTCAGGGAGCTTATCAATACAACGGGTGACTATGCGAATATTGCTGAGTAACGATGACGGGATCCATGCGCCGGGGATACAGACCCTGGCGAAGGCCTTAAGGGAGTTTGCCGAGGTCCAGGTGGTTGCACCCGATCGTAACCGCAGCGGGGCCTCAAATTCGCTGACGCTGGAATCATCCCTGCGTACATTTACCTATGAAAATGGCGACATCGCCGTGCAGATGGGGACACCGACGGACTGCGTCTACCTGGGCGTGAACGCGCTGATGCGCCCGCGTCCGGACATCGTCGTTTCCGGAATTAATGCCGGCCCCAACCTGGGCGATGACGTCATCTATTCCGGTACCGTGGCCGCGGCGATGGAGGGGCGTCATCTGGGGTTCCCTGCGCTGGCCGTGTCGCTCAACGGCTACCAACATTATGACACCGCGGCGGCGGTAACCTGCACTCTCCTGCGCGGCCTCAGCCGCGAACCGCTACGTACCGGGCGGATCCTCAACGTCAATGTCCCGGACTTGCCCCTTGATCAGATCAAAGGCATCCGCGTGACCCGCTGCGGCAACCGTCACCCGGCGGACCAGGTGATCCCGCAAAAAGATCCGCGCGGCAATACCCTGTACTGGATTGGCCCGCCGGGCGATAAGCGTGATGCCGGGCCGGGTACCGATTTTGCGGCAGTGGATGAAGGCTATGTTTCCGTGACGCCATTGCACGTCGATTTAACCGCCCATCAGGCGCATGAGGTGGTCACCGATTGGTTGGAACGTGTCGGGGTTGACGGGCAATGGTAAGTAAACGTGTTGAAAGTTTGTTGAATCAACTGCGCACGCAGGGCATCGTCGATGAGCGTGTCCTCGAGGCGATCGCGCTTGTCCCGCGCGAAAAGTTTGTTGATGAAGCCTTTGAACATAAAGCGTGGGAAAACACCGCGCTGCCGATTGGCCAGGGGCAGACCATCTCCCAGCCGTACATGGTGGCGCGGATGACCGAGCTGCTGACGCTGACGCCGGAATCGCGCGTACTGGAGATCGGCACCGGTTCCGGCTACCAGACGGCAATTCTGGCGCACCTGGTGCATCACGTTTGCTCGGTAGAGCGAATTAAGAGTTTACAGTGGCAGGCGCGTCGTCGCCTGAAACAACTTGATTTACATAATGTTTCAACCCGTCATGGCGATGGGTGGCAGGGTTGGCAGGCGCGGGCGCCGTTTGATGCCATTATTGTGACGGCGGCGCCGCCGGAAATACCGACCGCGCTGCTGGCGCAGCTGGATGATGACGGCGTGCTGGTGCTGCCGGTCGGCGAAGAGCATCAGTTTCTCAAACGGATCCGTCGCCGGGGCAACGAATTTATCATTGATACCGTCGAGGCCGTTCGCTTTGTTCCTCTGGTGAAGGGGGAGCTGGCCTGAGACCCGGATTATTCCAGGTTTTTTTTGCCTGACTTTAGGCGTAGGGTGGACACATTTTTCAGTGTCCTGGCCGGGCGCCGCCCGGTAAGCAAGATATTGGCAGTTAACATATTCCTGGGGGATAAATGAGCGCGGGAAGCACCAAATTTACCGTTAGCCGTATTGCGGCTCTTTCACTGGTTTCACTCTGGCTGGCCGGATGTAGCAATACCAATAATCCGCCGGCGCCGGTCAGCTCTGCCGGCGGTGCCGCCTCTTCCAGCACCAACTCCGGCATGTTGATTACGCCGCCATCCTCCGGCGTGAAGTCCGCTCCACAGGCACAGCCGATCCAGCCGGTGCAGACCCAGACCATTCAGCCGCAGCCGACGCCGATGGCCCAGGAGCCCGTGCAGACGGTAAATGGCCGGATTGTTTACAACCGCAAATATGGCGATATTCCGAAAGGTAGCTATACCGGCGGCAGTACCTATACGGTAAAACGCGGTGACACACTGTTCTATATCGCCTGGGTCACTGGCAACGATTTCCGCGATCTGGCGCAACGCAACAACGTCCCGGCCCCGTACGCGTTGAACGTCGGTCAGGTGCTGCAGGTCGGCAATGCGGCAGGTCAGCCGATCACCGGTGAAAACGCCGTTTCTCAGGCCAGCGCAAGAGCGAGCGGCGGTGCGACGGCCAGCACAACTTCTGCACAAAAATCCACCGCGGTGGTTGCTTCACAACCGACTATTACGTATTCTGAATCTTCAGGTGAACAGAGTGCTACCAAGATGTTGCCTAATAATAAACCAGCGACCACAACCACAACGGTTGTCGCGCCGGTAACGGCACCCACAACGGTGAGCACAACCCAGCCGACTGCAAGCAGTACGTCAACCAGTTCGCCGATCTCATCATGGCGCTGGCCGACTGATGGCAAAGTTATCGAGAACTTTAGTGGCGCGGAAGGCGGCAATAAAGGTATCGACATTGCAGGCAGTAAGGGACAGGCTATTGTCGCGACCGCCGATGGGCGCGTCGTCTATGCCGGTAACGCACTGCGCGGCTACGGTAATCTTATTATCATCAAACACAACGATGATTACCTGAGTGCCTACGCTCATAACGATACCATGCTGGTTCGGGAGCAACAGGAAGTCAAAGCGGGGCAGAAAATCGCTACCATGGGTAGCACCGGAACCAGCTCAACAAGATTACATTTTGAAATTCGTTACAAGGGGAAATCCGTCAACCCGCTGCAGTACTTACCGCAGCGATAATTTGGCAAAGTACGGATAAGCGAAGCATCAGCTAACAGGCGCCAGGGCGGTGTCTATGCGCCTCTCACCGAGAGGAGTAGGGGAAATCGTCCAGGCGTCTTTTGTTGATGTGCCGTGGAAGGTGCTTTGCTCAGGGATCACGGGTAGGAGCCACCTTTATGAGTCAGAATACGCTGAAAGTTCATGATTTAAATGAAGACGCGGAATTTGATGAGAACGGAATTGAGGTTTTCGACGAGAAGGCCTTAGTAGAAGAGGAACCCAGTGATAGCGATCTGGCTGAGGAAGAGCTACTGTCGCAAGGCGCAACACAACGCGTACTTGACGCCACTCAGCTTTATCTTGGAGAGATTGGTTATTCCCCACTGCTGACCGCGGAAGAGGAAGTCTATTTCGCGCGTCGCGCACTGCGTGGTGATGTCGCTTCACGCCGTCGCATGATTGAAAGTAACCTGCGTCTGGTGGTGAAGATTGCCCGTCGTTACAGCAATCGCGGTCTGGCTCTGCTGGATCTGATTGAAGAAGGTAACCTCGGCCTGATCCGCGCCGTTGAGAAGTTTGACCCGGAACGTGGGTTCCGTTTTTCGACCTATGCGACCTGGTGGATCCGCCAGACGATTGAACGGGCAATTATGAACCAAACCCGTACCATTCGTTTGCCTATCCATATTGTTAAAGAGCTGAACGTCTATCTGCGTACCGCGCGCGAGTTGTCCCATAAGCTGGACCACGAGCCTAGCGCGGAAGAGATTGCCGAACAGCTGGACAAACCGGTCGATGACGTCAGCCGTATGCTGCGTCTGAACGAACGCATCACCTCTGTGGATACGCCGCTGGGTGGCGATTCAGAAAAAGCGCTGCTGGACATTCTGGCCGATGAGAAAGAGAACGGCCCGGAAGATACCACGCAGGACGATGATATGAAGCAAAGCATCGTTAAATGGCTGTTCGAACTGAACGCCAAGCAGCGTGAAGTTCTGGCGCGTCGTTTTGGTCTGCTGGGTTATGAAGCAGCTACGCTGGAGGATGTGGGCCGTGAAATTGGCCTGACCCGCGAGCGCGTGCGTCAGATCCAGGTGGAAGGCCTGCGTCGCCTGCGGGAAATTCTGCAGGGGCAGGGGCTGAATATCGAAGCGCTCTTCCGCGAATAAGACGTTTTCTCTCAAAAAGGCCCCCTCGAAAGTCGGGGCCTTTTTCTTTGCGCTAGCCGAGGCGGGTCTCCTGCAGATGGCGCCAGACAATTTTCCCTTCCGCTTGCTGAAAAACCGCCGTCGACCAGCGTACATTTTTACTACCATCCGCCAGCGTTTGGCTTTCACGGTACAGCACTGCGGCGCCGTCGTGCCACTCGCTGATGATTGCCATCCGATCCACGACGATGTGTAACCCCGGACGGCTGCCGCCGGCGTGGTGGAAAAAGTGGCTCACCGTCGGGTGATCCATCTTCTCGCCGCTCAGGGGGATCATGGTGAATTCGGCGGCAAAACGTGTCATCAGCGCCTGCGCGCTTCCTTCTCCCTGACCTAACCAGCGTTCGATAAGAACATGGGCATCAAGGACTTCCTGCAGATAAGGATTCATGATTTCTCCAGCGTAGTGTGCAGGCGATGGACAATCGCCCGATTATTCAGCCGCAGGCAAAACGGCAGCGGCAACAGGGTAATGACGGCGGCGCTGATAAATACCGCCTGCCAGGCACAGGCCGGCGGGTATACCTTCAGCAGCAGGGCGAGCAGCGCGCTGCCGGCAAAGAAGCTGAGCTGGCGGTTAAGATTCCACAGCGCGCTGGCGTCAGGCATCTCTTCGGCAGGCGTATGCAGGAAGGCACTGCTTTGTGCGGTGCTGCTGCATAAGCTGCCGCCGCCGCCCATCAGCGTAAAGGCGAGAATTAACAGCGTCAGCGGGCTGTGCGCATCGATCTTCAGCAGCAACAGGATCCCCGCCGCCTGAAGCAGGCAGCCGATGACTACCAGCGGCCGTGGCCCGAAGCGGTTGAAATACCTGCCGGTAAAGGTGATGGCGGCAAACGAGGCCAGCGACCATGGCGCCATCAGGGCACCGATTGCCCCCGGCGCCATCCCGGTGACGCGTTGCAGGTAGAACATCCCCACCACATTGACACCAATAAACATCCCCGGTACGCAGAGGTAGATCAGCATCGCGAAGCGTAGCAGGGGATCGGCCAGCAGCGACAGCGGGAGAAAGCGAGTCGGGCGAACCGGACCGGGGCTGTCGTTTAGCCATCGCACTGCCAGCGCAAAGGTTAGCAGAGCGACAGGCAGACTGGCGAAAAAGACCCAGCGCCAGCTGAATGCCTGGACTAACAGGCCGCCGATCGCCGGCGAGCAGGCCGACCAGCATCACCGCCGCCGACAGTTTCGCCCGCTCATGCGGCTGATACAGCGGCCAGGTCAGCGCCTGGCCGAGGGGGATTAACAGCCCGCCGCCCATCCCCTGCAGCGTCCGCCATAAAATGAGTTCGCCGAGGCTGTTGGCAAGTCCTGCCGCCAGCGCGCCGAGGCTGAACAGCCCCAGCGAGAGTAAAAACAGCCGTTTCGCCCCCCAGCGCTGGCTGAGCCAGGCGCTGAACGGGACGACTGCCGTGAGTCCGAGAATATAGGCATTGCTGACCCACGCCAGCTGCGAAACCGATACTGCCAGCGCGCGACCGATCGCCGGAAAGGCGATGCTGGCGATGAACATGTTGATTAAATCAAGAAAAAAGCCGAACAGAAAAACGGTGGCAACGCGGTGGCGATAGGTCATGGTTCACTCCCTCAGACTGGCGGCTACTGTAATCCCGCTGCAGCGCAGGATAAACGGGGCTAATCGGGATATACTGTCTGATTATTTTTGACAATCATCCGGACGACGATGCTAAATCTTCAGCGCGTAACCATGTTTATCGCCGTGGTGGACGCCGGCAGTTTCACCCAGGCCGCCGCGGCGCTGGGGCAGACTAAAGCCGTGGTCAGTTTTAACGTGCGGCAACTGGAAAATGAGCTTGGGGTAACGCTCCTGTTGCGTTCGACGCGGCGTCTGCGGCTCACTGACGCCGGGGCGTTGTTCTATCAGCGCGGGGTGGCGCTGCTGAACGCGGCGGAAAATCTACAGGATGAGGTGCGGGCCAGCCATAGCGGCCTAAGCGGGGAGCTGCGGATCACCACCACGCCGGAGTATGGCGCGCAGGTTATTATTCCGGCGCTGGCCGCGTTTGCCCGACGTCATCCGGCGCTGCGGGTGCGCCACGTCTCCTCCTCCCATCATGCAGACCTTATTTCAGAACGATTTGATGTGGCGATACGCCTTGGGACGCTGGCCGATTCCCGCTATCGGGCGACGCGAATAGCCAGTTTCGCGATCCTGCCCGTCGCCTCCCCGGCCTGGCTGGCAAGCCATCCGGTGCAGACGCTGTCCGATCTGGCGCAAGCTGACTGGATTATTCATGAGCGTCTGCCGGCGCCGCTGCGCTGGCAGCTGCGAACGGATCACCAGACAGCGGTGGATTTCGCGATAGCCCGCGCGCCGCGTTTTTCAGCCGACAGCGCTACGGCGTTGATGAGCTTTGCGTTGGCCGGATGCGGTGTTGCCTTGCTGCCGGCGTGGCTGGTAGCCGAAAAAGTGGCGCAGCGGGAACTGGTGTCGCTTCTGCCGGAATACCACTTCCCACAGCAGGGCGTGTATGCTCTTTATCCCGACGCGCAGCATTTGCCGACCCGGGTGCGGGCGTTTATTGACTTCCTGCGCGAGAAGGTCGGTTAAGCGCCCGCTCAGGGCGCCATCATTTTACGTACCAGACGGGAGAACTGCTCGCGCTCGTCATCGCTCAGACGGCCGAGAAACTCGTCATCAACCTCGTTTCCGTGTGGAATCGAACGGTTAAGCAACGCCTCACCTTCTGCCGTCAGATAGACAAAGCGGCGGCGTTTATCAGCCGGATCGTGCTCGCGGCGCACCAGACCACGCGCTTCCATCCGGCTGAGCATCTCCGCCAGCGTGGCTTTAGTGCTGACTGCCGCTTCAATCAGCACAACCTGCTCGATCCCTGGCTGCTCCGCTACTGAGCGCATCACCGCATACTGAGGCTTGGTCAGGTCCGGTAACGCCTGCTGCCAGCGGGCGGTATGTTGCTGAAAAAGCTGGCGTAGCAGGTGGAATGCTTCGTTTCTTAACTCCATGACGACTCCGTAACAAAACTGTCACCTCTATGATAGCTGTTCGTACGTCTTTTTATACCCTTTCTGCGCTTTGATTAAAAATGCGCACGTATACGAACGATCTTGCCAATGCGGTCGGGAGAGGGTAGTTTAAGCACAAAGTTCGTACACGAACAAAAGTAATGAGGTCTTGAATGAAACTGATTGTTGGGATGACGGGGGCCACCGGCGCACCGCTTGGGGTGGCATTACTGCAGGCGCTGCGCGACATGCCGGAGGTGGAAACCCATCTGGTAATGTCGAAATGGGCCAAAACCACCATTGAGCTGGAAACGCCCTGGACGGCACGTGAAGTGGCCGCGCTGGCGGATTTTTGCCACAGCCCGGCTGACCAGGCCGCCACCATCTCCTCAGGTTCATTCCGCACCGACGGCATGATCGTCATTCCCTGCAGTATGAAAACACTGGCAGGCATTCGCGCAGGCTATGCCGAAGGGCTGGTGGGCCGTGCGGCGGACGTGGTGCTTAAAGAGGGACGCAAGCTGGTATTGGTCCCACGAGAAATGCCGCTCAGCACAATCCATCTGGAGAACATGCTGGCCCTGTCGCGCATGGGCGTCGCGATGGTCCCGCCGATGCCAGCCTACTACAACCACCCCGAGACGGTTGACGATATCACCAATCATATTGTGACCCGGGTTCTGGATCAGTTTGGCCTCGACTATCACAAAGCGCGCCGCTGGAACGGTTTACGCACGGCAGAACAATTTGCACAGGAGATCGAATAATGGCTTTTGATGATTTGCGCAGCTTTTTGCAGGCGCTTGATGACCAGGGACAACTGCTGAAAATCAGTGAAGAGGTGAATGCGGAGCCTGATATAGCGGCGGCCGCCAATGCCACCGGACGTATCGGCGACGGCGCCCCGGCGCTACGGTTTGACAACATTCGCGGCTTTACCGATGCGCGGGTAGTGATGAACACCATTGGTTCCTGGCAAAACCACGCTATCTCACTGGGCCTGGCGCCGAATACCCCGGTGAAAAAGCAGATTGATGAGATTATCCGTCGCTGGGATAATTTTCCCATCGCTCCGGAACGTCGCGCCAACCCGGCCTGGGCGGAAAATACTGTTGATGGCGATGATATCAACCTGTTCGATATTCTGCCGCTGTTTCGTCTCAACGATGGCGACGGTGGTTTCTACCTTGATAAAGCGTGCGTGGTGTCCCGCGATCCGCTGGATAAAGATAACTTCGGCAAGCAGAACGTCGGCATCTACCGTATGGAAGTGAAGGGCAAGCGTAAGCTCGGCCTGCAGCCAGTACCGATGCACGATATTGCGCTGCATCTGCATAAAGCGGAAGAGCGCGGCGAGGATCTGCCGATTGCGATCACCCTCGGTAACGATCCGATCATCACCCTGATGGGCGCTACGCCGCTGAAATACGATCAGTCTGAATATGAGATGGCTGGCGCGCTGCGCGAAAGTCCGTATCCGATCGCCACCGCACCGCTGACCGGTTTTGATGTGCCGTGGGGTTCGGAAGTGATCCTCGAAGGGGTAATCGAAGGGCGCAAACGTGAAGTCGAAGGGCCGTTTGGCGAGTTTACCGGTCACTACTCCGGCTGTCGTAACATGACGGTGGTACGTATCGATAAAGTCTCGTATCGCACGAAACCGATTTTTGAATCTCTCTATCTTGGCATGCCGTGGACCGAAATTGACTACCTGATGGGCCCGGTGACCTGCGTACCACTGTATCAGCAGCTGAAAGCGGATTTCCCGGAAGTGCAGGCGGTCAACGCCATGTACACCCATGGTCTGCTGGCAATTATCTCCACTAAAAAACGCTACGGCGGCTTTGCCCGTGCAGTGGGGATGCGGGCGATGACCACCCCGCACGGCCTTGGCTACGTGAAGATGGTGATCATGGTTGATGAAGACGTCGACCCGTTCAACCTGCCGCAGGTGATGTGGGCGCTCTCCTCGAAGGTCAATCCGGCGGGGGACCTGGTACAGTTGCCGAACATGTCGGTGCTGGAGCTCGATCCGGGTTCAAGTCCGGCGGGGATCACCGACAAACTGATTATCGACGCCACCACCCCGGTTGCGCCGGACCTTCGCGGCCACTACAGCCAGCCGGTGCAGGATCTGCCGGAAACCAAAGCCTGGGCTGAAAAACTGACCGCTATGCTGGCCAACCGTAAATAAGGAGAAGAAGATGATTTGTCCACGTTGCGCCGATGAAAAAATTGAAGTCATGGCGACATCGCCGGTGAAAGGAGTCTGGACCGTGTATCAGTGCCAGCACTGCCTTTATACCTGGCGGGATACCGAGCCACTGCGCCGCACCAGTCGCGAACACTATCCGGAAGCGTTCCGGATGACGCAGAAAGATATTGATGAGGCGCCGCAGGTGCCGCACGTACCGCCGCTATTGTCGGAAGATAAGCGTTAATGAAAGGGGCCCGCTAAGTCGGGCCTTTTTATATTTAGTACAATTATGGAAGCTATTTTTTTATTAAATTAAAAAGTTACGTGAAGGGTTAATATACTGGGGTGACTTTGCGAGTCTGCTTCCAGATTATTATAAAAACAGCCTGGTTTAATAATCACTGATAATTTTCTGACCCTCGCGAGTATAGAATAGCGGCGGGTGCTTGAGGCTGTCTGGCCTTGAGCATTACCAGGACCCCAGACAGACGAAAGCCCCAGGAGATATTTCTATCAACTGAGGCTAGCGAATGAACATAGACAATTCAGATGTTAGTCTCTTCTTTGCAGGGAGGCAAGATATGCTGACAAAATATGCCCTTGTGGCAATCATCGTACTCTGTATTACGGTACTGGGATTTACGCTGTTGGTGCACAGCTCACTGTGCGAGCTGAGTATTAAAGAGCGTAATATTGAGTTTAAAGCTGTTCTCGCTTACGAATCGAAGAAGTAGCATCCGCGCGGGGGCAACCCCGCGTATGGATTGTCAGGACGCATCCTCTTGCACCCATTTTATTTGCTAAAACGGCAGCGCTTCGCAGCGCTGCCGTTTTTCACCTTAATGCCTGACTAGACCAGACTTTTCAGACGGTAGATCCACTCCAGCGCCTGACGCGGTGTCAGGGAATCGGGATCAAGATTCTCCAGCGCCTCAACCGCAGGTGAGGTCTCTTCCGGGGCGGCGAGCAACGACATCTGCGTGCCGTCGACCTGGGTAGCCGCCGCGTTGGGCGAGATACTCTCCAGCTCGCGCAGTTTCTGCCGCGCGCGCTTGATCACCTCTTTCGGCACCCCCGCCAGCGCGGCAACCGCCAGGCCATAGCTCTTGCTGGCCGCGCCGTCCTGTACGCTATGCATAAAGGCGATGGTGTCGCCGTGCTCCAGCGCGTCGAGGTGCACGTTGGCTACACCTTCCATTTTCTCCGGCAGCTGGGTGAGCTCGAAGTAGTGGGTAGCGAACAGCGTCAGCGCCTTGATCTTATTCGCCAGATTTTCCGCACAGGCCCACGCCAGCGACAGACCGTCGTAGGTGGACGTGCCGCGGCCAATCTCATCCATCAGCACCAGACTATGCTCGGTGGCGTTGTGCAGAATATTGGCAGTTTCAGTCATCTCCACCATAAAGGTCGAGCGGCCGCTGGCCAGGTCATCCGCCGCGCCGACGCGAGTAAAGATGCGATCGATTGGCCCGATCTCGACCTTCTGCGCCGGGACGTAGCTGCCAATATAGGCCAGCAGCGCAATCAGCGCGGTCTGGCGCATATAGGTACTTTTACCCCCCATGTTCGGCCCGGTGATGATCAGCATCCGCCGCTGCGGCGCCAGCTGTAGCGGGTTAGCGATAAACGGCTCTTTCAGCACCTGCTCGACCACCGGATGACGGCCTTCGCTGATGCGAATGCCTGGCTTATCGCTAAAGGTCGGGCAGCAGTAGTTCAGGGTTTCCGCGCGTTCCGCCAGGTTGACCAGCACGTCCAGCTCGGCCAGTGCGCTGGCGCTGGTTTGCAGGTCGGCGAGATGCGGCAGCAGCAGGTCGAACAGCTCGTCATAAAGCTGTTTTTCCAGCGCCAGCGCTTTGCCCTTGGAGGTCAGCACCTTATCTTCATACTCCTTCAGCTCAGGAATAATGTAGCGTTCGGCGTTTTTCAGCGTCTGGCGGCGCACGTAGTGGATCGGCGCGAGGTGGCTCTGGCCGCGGCTGATCTGGATGTAGTAGCCGTGGACGGCGTTGTAGCCGACCTTCAGGGTATCGAGGCCCAGCCGCTCGCGCTCGCGGATCTCCAGCTTATCGAGATAATCGGTAGCGCCATCGGCCAGCGCCCGCCACTCATCCAGCTCTTCGCTGTAGCCCGGAGCGATGACCCCGCCATCGCGGACCAGCACCGGCGGGGCGTCGATCACCGCGCGCTCCAGCAGTTCGCGCAGTTCGGTGAACTCGCCCATTTTCTCGCGCAATTTTTGCACCGGCTGACTGTCAACGTCGGCCAGCAGCTCACGCAGCAGAGGCAGTTGCTGCAGGGCATGACGCATGCGGGCAAGATCGCGCGGCCGGGCGGTACGCAGCGCCAGACGCGCCAGAATACGCTCCAGATCGCCGACCTGGCGCAGCACCGGCTGCAGCTCGGTATAGCGCTCCTGCAGCGCGCCGATGGTCTGCTGGCGCTCCACCAGCACGGCGGTATCGCGGACCGGCATATGCAGCCAGCGCTTGAGCATCCGGCTGCCCATCGGCGTCACCGTACAGTCGAGTACCGAGGCCAGGGTGTTGTCGGTGCCGCCGGCGAGATTCTGGGTGATCTCGAGGTTACGGCGGGTGGCGGCATCCATAATGATGCTGTCCTGCTGGCGTTCCATGGTGATGGAGCGGATATGCGGCAGCGAGGTGCGCTGGGTGTCTTTGACATACTGCAGCAGGCAGCCGGCGGCGCACAGGCCGCGCGGGGCGTTTTCCACACCGAAACCAACCAGATCGCGGGTGCCGAACTGCAGGTTGAGCTGCTGACGCGCGGTATCGATTTCAAATTCCCACAGCGGGCGACGGCGCAGACCGCGGCGGCCTTCAATCAGCGACGATTCAGCAAAATCTTCCGCATACAGCAGCTCTGCCGGATTAGTACGCTGCAGCTCTGCCGCCATGGTTTCGCGGTCGGCCGGCTCACTCAGGCGAAAGCGCCCGGAGCTGATATCCAGCGTCGCGTAGCCGAAGCCTTTGCTGTCCTGCCAGATGGCGGCCAGCAGGTTGTCCTGACGCTCCTGCAGCAGCGCTTCATCGCTAATGGTGCCCGGGGTGACGATACGCACCACCTTACGCTCGACCGGCCCCTTGGTGGTGGCCGGGTCGCCAATCTGCTCGCAAATGGCCACCGACTCGCCCTGATTGACCAGTTTGGCGAGGTAGTTCTCTACGGCGTGGTGGGGGATGCCGGCCATGGGTATCGGTTCGCCCGCGGAGGCGCCGCGCTTGGTCAGCGAGATATCGAGCAGCTGCGAGGCGCGTTTCGCATCGTCATAAAACAGCTCGTAAAAATCCCCCATCCGGTAAAACAGCAGAATGTCAGGATGTTGCGCCTTCAGCTTGAGATACTGCTGCATCATCGGCGTGTGGGCGTCGAGATTGTCAATTGTGCTCATGGGGTGTTATCCAGATCCCTGATTTTAAATGGCTGCGATTTTGTTGTTTTCGTCGTTATCACATGGATGAGACATAATAACGGAGATGGGCAGGAGAGGGAAACGGACGAAAGCACGCGGCGCGATCCGGATTCCAGTTGCAGAGGGGGCGGGGTATCGTCACAGTGGTTGAATCACCGCCACGCGATCGTTTTCATGCATTACGTTCGCCGTCGATGTTGTTCTGCCTTCTGGCCGCAGACCTCGTTACGACAACGGCTTGTGGTTGCTAGTCGTAAAGCCATTTACCTGCTTTTGCTGATTCGGCAAACATTTTGATGGTTAAAGGTTTACGCGTTTTTTCTACATCTTCTCGTTTTACTTTAAACCACCGAGTTAGCATTGGAGTATTCTCCCAAGGGAAATAACACGACCATTTAACACGGGAAAGATCAACATTAAATTTTTGTTCAAATTTATTTAAAGCGTCATGCAGATCGTCGCCGGGAGCATCAAATAAGTCATAATCAAGTTCCAATGGGATTTCTTTCCAATTTTTATCTAAACGGGTTGAGATCTCATCTTTAAACAAGTCTAAAACCTGATCTTGAATGCTTTTCATTAAAAGGATGTCTATTGTATACGGTCTTTGGGGCGAGCTATTGGTTTGTATTTTCGTGAGTTTTTCTTTAAGCTTGATAAATTGAGTTTACAAGTCTTATCCAACCTAACCACGGAATATAACGGGCGATAACACATCACAACCACCTTTGATTAGTGCCCCACCGTCGTCGTATATCCACATATTACCTGGAATAGCCATGCTTCTTCTTTCCTCTATTATCATTAGTAAGAAAAACAGTGTATCGAGTTGATTAAGCGCAGTAAATAATCAATGTGTCGTTTTTGGATTAATAGGGGAAATATCTTCTCTGTAATGATGGTTTATATTTAAAAATAGCTGTCGTAAATATTTCATTGGGTTATTACGCCATTGGTATAGATTTTAAATATAAATGACCCTCAATAATATAATGCAGGCAATTATTGCCAGAAAGCGTAAGCGCGGCGCGATCCGGATTCCAGTTGCGCCGCGCGGGGGGTTACGGCGCCAGATAAACCTGAGGGGCGGCGTTGTCCGGGTGCTGGGCGAGGCGGACATCCGCCCCGTACCAGCGATGGATAACCGGCTGCTGGATCACCTCCTGCGGCGTGCCCTGGGCAACCAGATTTCCCCGGTTCAGCAGCAGAATGCGGTCGGCCCACAGGGCGGCGAGGTTAAGGTCATGCAGCACCACGCAGACGTGCAGTTGCCCGCCGGCGGTGAGCCATTTGAGCAAACGCAGCAGGTGCTGCTGATAGTAAAGGTCCAGCGCCGAGGTGGGCTCATCGAGAAACAGCCAGCCCTGCGGCGCGCCGTCGCGCCATAGCTGCGCCAGACAGCGGGCCAGCTGTACCCGCTGCTGCTCGCCGCCGGAGAGGCCGGGATAGCGGCGACCGGCAAGGCCATCGCAGCCGGTGACGGCCATCACCGCCGCCAGCACCGCCGGATCCGCCGTCGCGCCCCACGGTGAGCGTCCCATGGCAATGACCGTTTCCACCGTCCAGTCGGCCTGCAGGGCCGTTCGCTGCAGCATGACCGCCCGCCGGCGCGACAGCGCCTCGGGGGACCAGGCCTCCAGCGGCTTGCCTGCAAGATGGCGGGTGCCGCTGTCCGGCGTCAGATAGCCGGTCAACAGGCGCAGCAGAGTGGATTTCCCGGCGCCGTTCGGCCCGATAAGCGCCGTCATCTCGCCGCCGCGCAGCGCGACGGAGACGTTGTCGATAATCTGTCGTTTACCAAGGTGAAGTGACAGCCCCTGGGCGCAGTATGCATTAACCATGTCTGGAGTTCTCCCGACGAAAGACCAGCCACAGAAACCAGGGGGCGCCCAGCAGGCTGGTGAGCAGACCGACCGGTATCTCCGCCGGCGCCGCCACGGTGCGGGCCAGGGTGTCGGCCAGCAGAAGCAGGATCGCGCCGGCCAGCAGCGAGCCGGGGATCAGTCCGCGATGGTCCGGTCCCAGCCACAGGCGCATCAGGTGCGGCACCACCAGGCCGATAAAGCCGATGACTCCGCTGATGGCCACCGCGGCGGCCACCAGCACCGCGCTGCACAGCAGCAGCCAGCGCTGGAGCGCCCGCACGTTGACCCCGAGATAGTGCGCCTCTTCATCGCCGAGCTGTAGCAGATTGAGGCGGGATGCCATCCACCACACCGCCAGCGCCGCCGGGATAATCAAGGTCGCGGCCACCAGCAGCGTCGGCCATTCGGCCTGGCCCAGACTGCCCATTCCCCACAGCGACAGCTGGCGCAGCTGGGCGTCATTGCTCAGCCAGGACAGGACGCCGACCAGCGCGCCGCACAGCGCGTTGATGGCGATCCCCACCAGCAGCAGGCGCGACAGCGAACCCTCCTCCGCCCGACTGAGGATGAAAATCACCACCATCACCGCCAGGCTGCCAATAAACGCCGCCAGCATCGGCATATACAGGGCGATCAGCCCCGCAGCGGAGAACGGGAGCACCAGCCAGCTGGCCACCGCCAGCGCGGCGCCGCTGCTGATGCCCAGCAGACCCGGGTCGGCAAGCGGGTTGCGAAACAGCCCCTGCATCACGCAGCCGGAGAGGGCCAGCGCCGCGCCCACCAGCAGGGCCAGCAGCACCCGCGGCAGCCGGATGGTCAGCCAGATGTGGCGCAGCACCTCATCCCCGGAAGGCAGCAGGTTGATCAGCGGCAAGCGCATGGCGCCGAGGGTGGTGGCGAACAGCGTCAGGGAGACCAGCAGCAGGGTCATCACCAGCAAACGGTGGGCGATGGCAGGGGGCATCAGGGCAACTGCTCCGCTTTGTTCCGCAGGGCGATTATCGCCTGCGGCGTGCGCGGCCCGAAGCCGAGCAGGGCCATGTCGTCGATCGTCAGCAGCTGTTTATGACGCCCTGCCGGGGTCTGCGCCAGGCCGGGCAGTTTCCACAGCCCGGCTTCGCCGCCCATCCCTTTGAGACCATCCGCGGAGATCACCACCAGATCCGCCTGACTGGCGGCCACCCCCTCCTGCGACATGGCGCGATAGTGATCGAACCCCTGCATCGCGTTCTGCAGTCCGGCGGCGCGAATGGCGCCATCGGCCGCGGTGTGCTGTCCGGCCACCAGGGTATTCATTCCGCCATGGCTGAGAATAAACAGCACCCGTTTGGCGGCAGGGCGCGTGGGAATGGCGGCGATCTGCTGCTGGAGCTGCTGGCGCAGCGCGTCGCCCGCCGTCGTTTTGTCTAACGCGTCGGCAATGACCGCCACTTTGTTATCGATCGCGGACAGACTTTCGCCGCCCGGCACGTTAACCACCTTCACCCCGCTCGCCTGTATCTTGTGTAAAACCAGCGAGGGCTGCGCCTGCGCGCTGGCCAGTACCAGCTGCGGGCGTAACGCGAGGATCCCCTCAGCGTTCAGTTGCCGCAGGTAGCCGACGTCCGGCAGCTTCTGCGCGGCGACAGGCCAGGTGCTGGTGCTGTCCCGCGCCACCAGGCTCTGTTCCGCGCCGAGAGCATAGACGATCTCAGTGACATCTCCGCCGAGGGTGACGAGCCGCTCAACGGCGGCGTGGCTCAGCAACGGGAAGACTATGAGAAGCAGTAACCAGCGCATCATGCCGGCAGTCCTTCACGGGTCAGACGGTCTACCTGCTGGCGCCATTGTGCCTGCTCGGGGTGGCCCTCGCTGCGCTGGCCATAGAGCTGGGCAATCTGGGTGCCGTCTTTGGCGAACAGTTCGACGCTGGTGACGTGTCCGTCCGAGGTCGGCTTGCGGGTCACCCACACTTCATCGATGCTCTCCTCGCGCAGATGCAGGGTAAAGGTGGTATTGAAAATATTCAGCCTGCCGCGCATGGGGGCCAGCTTTTCCAGGGCGCCGGTGAAGATCTGCACGCAGCCGCGATTGCCGACGAAAATCATGATTTCATTACCTTCCTGGCGCACCGTCTCCAGCAGCGACGGCAGCGCATGGCGATCAACGCGGCAGGCGAGGTCGTCGCTCACCAGACGGAAAGCCTGCTGGCGGGAAAGCTGATATTTACGCAGCAGGCCGAAGAACTGGTGAACGTCGGTCATCGCGCGCCAGTCGTTCTCCAGGGCGGCACCGTCGGCGGTATCGGCATATTTCACCGGCTCCAGCGGGCGCAGGGCCAGCGGTGCCGGCGCCGCCACCCGATGTTCCGCGATCAGGGTGTCCCAGGCCGCCATGTCGGTCTGCGTGGTCGCATAGACTTTCAGCAGGGCGTCGCCATGGTGGTCGAAAAACTGGATGCTCTGACGACCATTATCGTTCAGATGGAAGGCGCTGGCCCACTGGCTGAGGAACAGGCGCAGATCGAGCGCGCGCGGGTTCAGCACCAGCCCGGCGTGGCCGCTGAGGTGCTGGTGCGTGAACTGGCCCACCTGCTCATGCACGGCATACTCGTTGCGGCAGATGCATTTGGTTTCGCCGACGCGCTCCAGGTCGGCAATCAGCGCCCGGGCGTCATCGCTCAGGCGTACGGCATCGTGGCCGAGGCGGGCGGCGGTCAGCTCGGCTTCGCTGATCCCCATTTCCGCGGCGATATCGCGGGCATATTTCGCGGGGCTGGTCGCTTTGGCGGCCTGGTAGCGCTGCCACAGGTCAGGGTGGGCATTGGGCATAATCATATCCTTACTCGACGATGAATATCCCCGGCCGTTGGGCCGGGGGCAGGTGCGTTATTATTCGGGCAATCAGAAGTCGACGTTGACGCCCAGCTGCCAGGTACGGCCCGGCATCACCGCCAGCGCTTTATCGTTGGCGTCCTGGTTGGTGCCGGTCTCGATATTGCGGCTGCTCAGGTAATCCCAGTATTTACGATCGGTGAGGTTGTAGACCCCGCCATTGAGGCGCACGTTTTTCGCCACCTGCCAGTACGCGGTCCAGTCCAGCATGCCGTAGCCCGGCACGCGCATATAGTCGCTGCTGGCATCGGTGATGGCGGATCCGCTGTTGCTGTAGCTTTCGCGGTTGGTGGCGGTCGCCTGTTTCCCTTTGACAAAAGTTGCCGTCAGGGCGGTGCCGTAGCGTTTCGCCGGATCGTCCCAGGCCACGCCGACGATGGCTTTCATCGGCGCCACGCTGTCGAGGTCGACGTATTTATCGCCGCTGTAGCTGGATTTCGATTTCCCTTCGCTATAGCCGAGGGCGAGGGTGGCGCTCAGACCGTCCACCTGCTCATACCAGGTGCCAAAATTAAATTTAGTGCTGATTTCACCGCCGTAGATATAGGCTTTATCGCGGTTTTCCGCCTGATAAATGGTGTAGATGTTCGACGGCACGTTGGTGAACTGGCCCGGATTATTGGCGCGGGTATAGCGGGTATAGGCGATAAAGTTCTTATAGCTGTTGTAGAACAGCGCGGTGCGCAGGGTGATGCCTTCGGTGACTTCCCCCTTCAGCCCCCACTCGAGATTATCGCTGGTTTCCGTCTTCAGATCGGTATTGCCGATCAGGGCATATTGCTGGCTGCCGGCGTAGCTGGAGCCGAGGTTCCAGGAGCCATACAACTGGCTGGCGTTGGGGAACTGCGCGCCGCGCTGGTACTGCAGGTAGGTCATCAGCCGCGGCGTAATGTCGTACTGGAAGGTCAACGACGGCAGCACCTGGGTATCGCTGTTTTTGCCATACAGATTCGCTACCGACGACTCGGTCAGCACGCTGCTGTTGGCGGCAAGGTCGGACAGATTTTCCGGCTTAGTCGATTGATGCACCACGCGCACGCCGGGAATAATCGCGAAGTTGTGGCTATCGAGATCGAAGTTGATCTTATCCTGGACAAAGCCGCCGAGGGTGTAGCTGCGGCTGTCTGCTTCCGGCTGCATAATCTCGCTGTAAACGCTGGGATCGGCGACTGGCTAAACGGCCGCTGGGTTTTGGTCGTGCTGGCGTTGAAGCCAGCGCTCAGATCGTGGCGGCCCAGGGTTTTCGCCAGCGCGGTCTGCAGGCCCCAGGTGTCGGTGTCGTAGTTGGAGTTCACCGTCTGCATGCGGCGGGTGACGCTGTCCGGCATATAAGTCCAGTCATGGGCTTCAGTATGCTGGTAGTAGATTTTCGTGGAGACGCTGTCGAGGTAGTCGTTCATCGGCGTCCAGTCATCCTTCAGGCTCAAGCCCCAGCGCCGGGTCTGGCTGGTCTGGTTGGCGGTGCCGATGGTGCTGTTGCCGCTGGAGTCCCAGCTATCGTAGTGGGTGTGGTTGGTTTTATGGTAATAGTCGAAGGTGCTGGTCAGCTTGTGCTCATCGTTAGGCTGCCAGATCCCGGAGGCCAGAAAGGCATCGGAGTGCCAGTTCGCCGGGTAGGCATCGACGGTGCCGCTGTTGTTTTCGGTTTCCTGACCGTCACGGCGGCTGTAGACCAAAATTCCGCGCAGGAACTCATCGCCGCCGGCGACGGTCACCCCGTTGTGCCAGCTGCGATCCGCAGAGTCGTAGCCGCTGCGGTAGCCGAAGGCGCTGGTCTTGCCCGGGCGCAGGTAATCATCCGCCGATTTCGGGCGGAAAGAGACATTCCCCCCGATGGCGCTGTTGGCCGTTTCCGTCGAGGTGGCGCCGGACTGAATATCCACGCTGCCGTACATATACGGGTCGATATAATCGCGGCCGATGCCGAAGGTGTTGAGGCCAGCACGGCCGACGTAGCCGCGGCCGGTGGCGTTGGGCTGGGCGATGCCGTCCACGTCGATGCCGACGCGGTTGCTCTCCATGCCGCGAATGTTGTAGCCGGTGTAGCCGCCGCGGTCGAAGCCGCTTTTGCCGTTGCCGGAGCCGCCGCTGGCGCCAGTGGCGCTGATGAGCGGCTCATAGCGCATGATCGAGCCGAAATCGTTAGCGCCTTTATCCTCCAGCTCCCGGGCGCTGATGCTGTGTTCGCTACCGGCTTTCTGTACCGGTGCGGGAGCGGTGACGGTCATTTGTTCCGAGGTGTCATCCACTGCCTCGCCGCTAACGGTGGAAGTATCTGCTGCGACGGCAGAAGTCTGATAAATTGCTGCAAGCAAAGAGGTCACCAGCAGGCGTTTTTTACACCATGCTGCTGACGGAGTCGATGTGTACATAGTCGCCACGCCTTGATCGTTATTAGTATCGGCTCACGCGTTACTTCCAGTGTTGCAGGTTGCTCCGTCTTTTCCGTTGCGGATGCGGTCTTACTCCATTTGTTGATTGCGAATGGTAATGATAGGCATTATCGTTTGCAACAAAATATTGATGTATTCCTCATTTAAACTGCACTTTGTTTACACTTTGCCCTTTCAGACTTAGCGAGACGACGATGAATTCAAAAGCGGCTATCACCATCACCTACTGTTCCCAGTGCAACTGGATGCTGCGCGCCAGCTGGATGGCGCAGGAGCTGTTACATACCTTCAGCACCGATATCGCCTCGGTGACGCTGGTGCCGGGGACCGGCGGGATCTTCACTATTGATATCGACGGCCAGCAGATTTGGGAGCGTAAGCAGGATGGTGGATTTCCGGATGCGGCAGAGCTAAAACGCCGGGTGCGCGATGTCTGCTTCCCGGAGAAGCCGCTGGGCCATGTGGAGAAAGCTGACCGGCAGGAATGAGGATGCCTCTCCGGACGGCAAACGCCCGGAGAGGGGAGTTTCTAGCGGGCTAACTGTACGTCAACCAGCACGCTTTGTCGGCGGGTGCGGATGAGGGAGACCGCTTCTTCCAGCACGCCGGGGAGATCTTCGGCCCGGGAAACCGACAGGGCCGCCGCGCGACTGGAGGCGGCGATCGCGGCGAAATCCGGCGAGGTGGTAAAAGCGGTGGCCGGGATGGTCTCAGCCTGGGCTGCGTAGCCGTCCGGGTAGAGCGCTTTGGTGCCGCCCGCGACGGCGCCCCATCCGCTATTATTCCCGATCACGACGAGCACGGGGAGCTTCATCACTTCGGCAATATGGTGGCAGACCGCAGGGTTGGCGAACAGGTACGACCCGTCGCCGACGGCGGCAATAATCAGCTCTTCCCGGCGCGCAAGCTGCAGCCCCAGCGCGATGGGCAGGGCTTCGCCCAGGCCGCCGGCCAGCGCCTCCTGGTAATAGCTCTCGGCGTGGGTCAGCCCGGCGAACTGCGGCAGCGTGGTCAGTTCAGAGACGATCCGGCCGTGATGCTGATTGGCCAGATGGCCGAGGCAGTAGCTGAGCCAGGGTTTGGTAATGACCCCGGTCTGGCTGGTATGTAAGAGCGCATCGCGCTGGTTTTTCTGTTGCTGGATCCGATGGAGAGTATATGCCGCCCGCTCCGCCACATGCTGCTGGCGGGCGGCCTGCAACGGATGGAGAGCCTCTTCCAGCAGGCCAAAGACTTCGTCGGTCTCGCCCGCCAGGTTGATGTCCGCGCGATAGCCGCGCACCGGATAGCGGGAGAAGAGCGGGTCGGGGCCCATCTGGATCACCGTGCAGTCCCGGCGACAGTCGCCCTCGGCGATCATCCACGGCGCCTGCGAGTCGACCACCAGAATGACATCGGCGTCGGCAAGCCAGGCGCTGGGGTCGGCCCCGGCGAGCAGGGGATTATCGGCGCTCAGGGTGACTTCGGTGCCCCAGTATTCCACCAGCGGGATCGCCCATTCGCGCACCAGACTATCGAGGCGCGCAAAGCCTTCCGCCGTTCGGGCGCCGCGCTGGGCGAAGATGACGGGATGTCTGGCGCAGGCTATTGCTTCGGCCGCCCGGGCGATGTCTTCCCGGGTAGGCGCATAGCGGACCGGTTGTTGTGCAGGGCCAGCCTGCAGCGCGGCTTCATCGATGGCAAAGGTTTCGCACAGCGGTTCACGCGGTAAGCTCAGGTAGACCGGCCCTTTCGGCAGGGAGCTGGCAATCGCCCAGGCCCGGTCAACATGCTCGCCGATCTGATCGGCCAGCCGCAGTTCAAAATCCCACTTCACCGATTCACGGATCAGCGCCGCCTGGTCGCGCATCTCCTGGCCGTAGCCAATCGGCGTATTGCGGCAGCCGAAGTGGGAATGTTCGCTTATCGGCGTGCGGCCGCCAAAAATCAGCACCGGAATATTGCTGTTCGCCAGATTGATGACGCCGCAGGCGGCGTTGGCTAACCCGACGTTGGTGTGAACCATCACCGCCTGCACCTTACCGGTGCCAAGGTAGTAGCCGTGCGCCATGCCGATGGCGGCGTTTTCATGCGGGCAGATCACCAGTTCGGGCACTTTTTGCCCGGTCGCCCGGGCCCTTGCCCAGGCTTCAATCACCGGCGGATAATCGGTGCCCGAGTTAATAAAAATATACGCCACGTCCAGCGCCTGTAGCCGATGCAGTAACAGTTCAGCAGCCGATAATGTGATAGAGGCCATATTCTCTCCGTATTCACGCGATGTTATCGCGGTAATTAAAAGGTTAAGAAAATAAATCCACCCATCGTAATGATGGAGGCAATAATACTCAGCGCCATCGTCGAGGCCATTTCCTGCTCGCCGGTTTTATACTGCATGGCAATAATTATCGCGATGGAACCCACCGGGATCGCCATCGTCAATACCACTTCCTTGATTTGCTCCATGGTGAAGCCCATTTTCAATAAAATGAGATAACAGGCGCCGGGAACCAGAATATTGCGGGCGATAACCGTGATAATGGTGGCGGTGGTAATAACAATGCTGCGCGTATAGAGCACGATACCGGCGGCAAACAGCGCCAATCCGCCAGAAGCTTTGCCCAGCAGACCCAGCGACATCGAGATAGTCTCCGGAATATGGATATCCGCTAGCACGATGAGCAGGGCGATAACCGGTGACCAGACCACAGGTTGTTTAATGGCGTTTATCACCCGTGTGCCAAAGGAGATATGCTGGCTTTTATCGCCGGTGGCGACCGACATCAGTATCATCACCAGCGGCAGCTGGAAAACGTTTTGCGTAATACTGGAAACGGTAATTAAAGATGCGCTGACGGTGCCGAATAAAAAGGCCAGCACTGACGTGCCAATGAAAGGGACTGCCGGTGAACCGATAGCCAGCGCTTGCAAGGTGCTGAGGGCGAGATTGCGTCGAAACAGATAGCGGGCAGCTAATAACGGAATAACGAAACTGAGGATCAACGCCAGGATAATGGCTACAGCGACCGGGCCCATGGTCATGACGATGTGTCGCGGCGTCATCACCATATTGCTGAAAATACTCAGCGGTAATGCATAGAGCATCACAATTTTATTGATGTCTCCCGCCTGTTGCCAGTTAAAGTCTTTTCGTTTACCGCTTATATAGCCGATGATGACGGTAATGATAACCGGTAATATAGCGCCTGAAATTAATAGAATATTGTTCTGTGTCATGGTGATATATTCTCATTATAAATTATCTTCGGGTCAGAAATGTGTTTTGCCGCGCGTGGTGAGGTAAATAAATCCCTTTGAAGCATGCGTTCCGGTGATTTTCGAGCGTATTGATAGTGACAGTTATTCGCTAAAACAAGCCGCAGGGGAAATGTAAAAACCGTTTGTTCAATGAGTAAATATCATGCCAATGAAATTTAAGCAGATTCAGGCGTTTATTACCGTCGCTCACGAAGGCAATATGACCCTGGCTGCGGAGAAAATGGGGATCACCCAGTCGGGACTGAGCCGGCTGCTATTGAGCCTGGAAGCGGACCTGAGCGCGACGTTATTCGAAAGACATAAGCATGGTATGGCGTTGAGCGAGTACGGTAGCGCCTTTTTACCCTATGCGATGACGATGCTGAATACCGAACAAAAAGCTCGTGAGGAGATTGAGCTTATCCGCGGCGCCGGGAAAGGCATCCTGCGGATTGGCTGCGTTTCCAGCCTGCTGACCAGCCATTTCATCGATAAACTGGCGGTTTTCCATCAGCGCCATCCCCAAATCCATCTGCGCATCGTCGATCGCATAGACTCCGAGCTGTTTAAATTATTGCTGATGCACGATATCGATATCGCCCTCTGCGGCCCCTTACCGCATGATGAGAAAATCGTGGTGCGCGGCAAAATCAACTGGCAGGACCGGATCTGCATCGTCGCCAGGCAGCACCATCCGCTGCATCAGGCGGCAGACGTCACTCTGGAGGCGATGCTGGACTATCCGTGGATCATGCCGCCGCCGTTAAGTACCCCGATGAACATCCTTGAGGATATCTTCCGCGCCCATCAGCTACCCTGTCCGCAGCCGGTTATCGAGTGCGCATCCTCCTCGGCCATTAAGGCCTTTCTGTGCGAAAGCGATCTGTTAACCTCGATGCCAGCCCCGGTTTACCGGCATGAAGAAGCGCTGGGTCTGCTACGCCCGCTTGAGGTTGAGGGCAGCGTCTTTATCCGCGATTTCTACGCCTACAGCCATTTCGGGGTGCTTTCCGGGGCGGCCTTACAGCTGATCCAGCATCTGAAGCAGTGAGTCTGGTCGGGTATGGACATTAAGGTGTAGAATAAATGCATCTTAAAAACAGACGAAAGGCGGGGAGATGGGGAAGCGTATCGAACGGGAAAAGATGACGATTCAGCGGATGATTGCCCTCTACCAGCGGCGCTGTCCCGAGGCGCTGGCCAATAATGATCACTATCAGGCGCTGAACGCCTACGCCGACAAGCGCCTTGATAAATGCGTGTTTGGCGAGAACAAACCGGCCTGCAAGCAGTGTCCGGTACATTGCTACCAGCCGGCGAAGCGCGAAGAGATGAAGCAGATTATGCGCTGGGCCGGGCCGCGGATGCTCTGGCGCCACCCGATCCTCACTATTCGCCATCTGCTGGACGACAGGCGCCCGGTGCCGGCGCTGCCGGAAAAATACCGACCGAAAAAATAGCGGCCTTTCCCTGGTCAGCGCGGCGCGTAGCCGGGCGACAAGTCGGCCCCGCTAAGGCATTAGCCGCCACCGGGGATGATTGCTGAAGTTTTCTGTTTCTGGCTATCCCGAATTGTGCTTGCCACAAAGGCGACCACAAACAGCGCGGTAAACAGCACCACGATCGTCGGCGCCGGCGCGCTGTCGAGATAAAACGCCAGCCACACCCCTCCCGCCGAGCAGCCGATGGCCACCGCTACCGCCAGCAGCAGGGCGTGGATAAAGCGTCTCACCAGCAGAAGCGCGATCGCTCCGGGAGCAATCAGCAGCGAAATCGACAAAATAATCCCCACCGACTGCAGCGTCGCGACGATGGTCAGGGCGATCATGCACAGCAGGCCGTAGTGCAGCAGTCCGCCGCGCAGGCCGCTGGCTTTGGCCTGCGTCGGGTCAAAGGCGTGCAGCAAAAAATCGCGCCATTTAAGGCCGATAATCAGCGCAATCACCAGCGCGATAGCCGCCGTCTGACCAATATCGCGAAGGGATATCCCCAGCATATCGCCGAACAGGATATGGTCGAGATGCACATCGGACTGGATCGCCACGTACAGCACCAGCCCGCCGCCAAACATGCCGGAGAAGACAATTCCCATAATGGTATCGCGCTTAAGGCGGCTGTTATCGTCGAGAAAACCGGTCGTCACGGCGCACAACAGCCCGGCGATAAACGCGCCGATGGCGAAAGGAATGCCAAGGATGTAGGCCAGCACCACGCCCGGAAAGACCGCGTGGCTCATGGCGTCGCCCATTAGCGCCCAGCCTTTGAGCACCAGAAACACCGACAGTAGCGCGCAGGGCACGGCCACGATGATCGATACCGCTATCGCATTGACCATAAAAGGAAACTGGAACGGGGCCAGGAACAGATTCAGCATGTGGCCTCCCTGGCGCGACGGCGGTTGGCCAGCAGGCCGTGCTTCGGCGCGAAGATAAAGGTGATGAGGAACAACAGCGTTTGCGCGACCACGATAATGCCGCCGGTGGCGCCGTCGAGATAGTAACTGAGCCAGGCGCCGAAGAAACTGGTCACACTGCCGATAGCCACGGCGATGGCCAGCAGGCGCGGAAAGCGGTCGGTTAACAGCCACGCGGTGGCCCCGGGAGTCACCACCAGGCAGATGACCAGAAACGCGCCGACGGTCTGCAGCGCCGCCACGGTGCAGGCGGCCAGCAGGGTAAAGAACAGCAGCTTCAGGCCGCGGGTGTTCAGGCCAATCGAGCGGGCGTGGTTTTCATCAAAGAAGGTCACCATCAGGTCTTTCCATTTCAGCAACAGGATCGCCATCGAGATAAAGCCGATCGCCGCCAGCTGGATAATATCCTCCGGGGCGATGGCCAGAATGTTGCCGAGGATAATGGTCTGAATATTCACCGACGTCGGATTCAGCGACACCATAAACAGCCCGATCCCGAAGAAGGAGGAGAAGATCAGGCCGATAATGGCATCCTCTTTCAGCCGCGACCGCTGCTGCAAAAACAGCATGCTGCCCGCCGCCAGACCGCCGGAGAGAAACGCGCCGAGCGCGAAAGGCAGGCCGAGCATATAGGCCCCGGCGACGCCTGGCACAATCGCGTGGGAGAGGGCGTCGCCAATCAACGACCAGCCTTTGAGCATCAGGTAGCAGGAGAGAAAGGCGCAGACGCCGCCTACCAGCGCCGACACCCACATCGCATTGAGCATATAGTGATAGCCAAACGGCTCCAGCAGCCAGCTCATTGCGGGCCTCCCGCCGCGCGCCGGCTGATAAACGGCCGTTCGTCATCGGTGATAATCTGCGCTTCCCCGCCGGTCAGGGCGACGTGGCGCAGCACGCCGCTGAAAGCCCGCTCCAGATTCTCGGCGGTGAAGGTGGTTTCCGTCGGGCCGCTGGCCAGCACGGTGCCTTTTACCATCACCGTATAATCGCAATATTCACTCACTGACCCGAGGTTATGGGTGGAGACCAGCATGGTACAACCCTCAGCGCGGAGTTCGCGCAGCAGGCTGATGATGCGCGCTTCGGTCTGCACATCGACGCCGGTGAAAGGCTCATCCAGCAGGATCACCTGACCCTGCTGAGCGATGGCGCGGGCAAGGAAAACGCGCTTTTTCTGCCCGCCGGAGAGCTCGCCAATTTGCCGATGGCGGTACTCGCTCATGCCCACGCGGGCCAGCGCGGCATCGACAATCTCGCGATCGCGCGGCTTTGCCCGCCGCAGCCAGCCCATATGGCCGTAGCGGCCCATCATCACCACATCCTCCACCAGCACCGGGAAGGACCAGTCCACCTCTTCCGACTGCGGGACATAGGCGACCAGGTTCTGGCGCAGCGCGCGGTTGACCGGCTGGCCGAGTATGGCGATCTCGCCGCGGCCGACGCGCACAAAGCCCATCAGCGCTTTAAACAGTGTGGATTTACCCGAGCCGTTAACGCCCACCAGCGCGGCAATGGAGCCGCGCGGTACGCTGAAGGAGGCGTCGCGCAGGGCAGTGTGGCCGTTACGCCAGGTGACGGTGAGCTGGTCGACATACAGACCCGCTTGCACTGCATTCATGGCTGCTTCCTCATCCCGTCCTGGATACCGTTAACGATGGTTTCTGTGGTGACGCGCAGCAGGTCGAGCCAGGTCGGCACCGGACCGTCGGCGGCGCTCAGCGAATCGACATACAGCACGCCGCCGTAGTGGGCCCCGGCTTCGCGCGCCACCTGACGCGCCGGTTTATCGGAGATGGTGCTTTCGCTGAAGATGGTCGGGATGCGTTCTTTCTTCATGGTGTCGATAACCTTGCGCACCTGTTGCGGAGTGCCCTGCTGGTCGGCATTGATCGGCCACAGATACAGTTCGCGCAGACCATAGTCGCGGGCCAGATAGGAGAAGGCCCCCTCGCTGGTGACCAGCCAGCGCTTATCCGCCGGCAGTTGCGCCAGTCTGGCCTGCAGCGGCGCCATGGTCTGGCGGATCTTTTCTTTATAGGCCTCAGCGTTACGGCGATAGGTGTCGGCGTGAGGCGGATCGTATTTCACCAGCGCATCGCGAATATTATCGACATAGATCAGGGCGTTATCTGCCGACATCCAGGCATGGGGATTGGGCTTCCCGCTATAGGGTCCTGCGCTGATGCCCATCGGCTGGATCCCGTCGCTGACCACCACCTCCGGAACGCCCTGTAAGTGCTGATAGAAGCGGGCAAACCACCGTTCGAGATTAAGCCCATTGCTGAGGATTAGCTGCGCCCCCTGCGCGCGTTTGATATCGCCTGGCGTGGGCTGGTAATCATGGATCTCTGCGCCCGGTTTGGTGATGGAGCTGACGTCGGCGGCATCGCCCGCCACGTTCTGCGCCATATCGGCGATAACCGTGAAGGTGGTGATAACCCTGAATTTCTCCTGCGCGGTGGCCGGCGCCGCGGCCAGCAGAGCCAGCGCGCTGGCCAGCAGCAATGATTTCAGCGGTGTCAGGTGTTGCATAGGATCCCTCGCAATGGTGTGGTTAATTTCCCAGCGGTTATAGCCATTGCTATGTTATATAGCACAAGCTATTTATAAATGAAAATAATTCTTATTTGCATGCTTGGGTAATAATGAGCCGGGAAACGAAAGCGACAAGAAAGGGGGAGATAAGGCTGGCCCGGCGTGAACCGGGCGGAGATCAGGCGATATCGGCGACCGACTGGCGCGGGATCAGGCGGCCAGCCAGCGAGCGGCCCTCGGCGGTGAAGGTTGGCCGGTCGTCAATCAGGCTGCGAATACGCTGAATACAGTTTTCCAGCAGCGCCTCCAGTGGCCAGGAGATGCAGGTCAGCGGCGGATAGAGCAGCGAGGCGAGGGGGGAATCCTCAAGGCTCAGCAGGGAAACCTCCTGCGGGACGGCGATGGTGAATTCGCGCAGCAGGCGCATCGCCTCGGCCGCATAGCGGTCGCGTTTAACGATAATGACCGAGTATTTACTGAAGCTGTTAATTAAGGTCAGCAGCGCCTGCTCGACGTCATCGTTGGCCGTCAGCACCAGCTGGCGGTTAAAAGGAATGGAGTAGTTCTGCAGGACGTTGCGGTAGCCTTCCAGCATCTGGCGGCTGGCATCGTCGCTGTCGCTGTCCACCAGCAGGGCGATGTTGCGGTGTCCCTTGCCAATCACATAGCGGCAGGCGCTTTCAGTGGCGAAGGCGAAGTCATAGCCCTGGCTGTTGCTCCCGGCGACGCCGAAGCGGTCGAAGGCGATAACGTTGCGCGGCGCGTCGGCGGCAACGGCGCCCAGCACCACCACCGCCACGCACTGGCGCTGCAGATCGTCGATTACCGCCGCCTGCTCTACCGGGTCGCTGACGTACTGGACCAGCAGGCTTTTATTCAGCCCCTTCAGCGCCTGAGAAAGGAGCGGCAGCAGACGCGCGCCGTGGCTTTCGTCCTGCGCGGAAATCACCAGACCAACATGGCTGGATGTCTGACTGGCGAGGTTTTGCGCGGCAAAGCTCGGGCGATAGTTGAGTTCTTCAACGGCCCGCAGCACAGCTTCCCGGCTCTCTTCGCGCACGCCCCGGGTGCCGGTCAGCACGCGGGAAACCGTCGCTCTTGAGACATTCGCTAATCTTGAAACATCATCAATCGTTGGCATGGCTTTTTCTGTCTGGACATTTTC
The DNA here is from genome assembly GCF_048589245.1 of Klebsiella sp. 10982. Lineage (NCBI taxonomy): Bacteria > Pseudomonadati > Pseudomonadota > Gammaproteobacteria > Enterobacterales > Enterobacteriaceae > Klebsiella > Klebsiella sp. 10982. The sequence goes on along the minus strand of NZ_JBMAXV010000001.1, from coordinate 32,451 downwards.
GCCTAGCTTAACATACCTGCTGAAAAAAGTGTCTACCGCCGCCCGTCCGCAGCGCTGGCCAGCCGGGGCAGCCAGGCCGCGCCGCGCACGCCGCTGGCGTCGCCGAAGCGGGCCGGTTTGATCTGCGTGCGACAGCTGTCGGAGAAGATCCACGGCACGATGGCGGCAGGCAGATCGCGATAGATCTGGCTGACGTTGGACAGACCGCCGCCCAGCACAATCACCTGCGGGTCGAGAATATTGATCACCGACGCCAGGCTGCGGGCAAAGGCGTCGATAAAATGGCGCCAGTGGGCCAGTGCGCGCGGATCGCCGTTTTGCGCCGCGGCGATAATGGCTTCCGCACGCGCCTGTTCCCCATAGCGGCGGGCGAAGCCGGTGCCGGAGAGAAAGCTTTCGATGCAGTTCGTTTTGCCGCAGTAGCAGGGCTGCGGCGGGCCATCGCGCTCAGGAGTATAGCCCGGCAGCGGATTATGCCCCCATTCACCGGCGATAGCGTTGGGGCCGCTGAGCAGCTGTTGATGAACGGCAATCCCGCCGCCGCAGCCGGTACCGATAATCACCCCGAAGACGGTGGTGGCCCCGGCGCCGGCGCCATCCACCGCCTCCGAAAGGGTGAAGCAGTCGGCATCGTTTGCCATCCACACCGGCTGGCCAAGCTGCTGCATGATATCCCGGCGCAGATCGTGGCCGTTGAGCACCAGGCAGTTGCAGTTTTTAATACGCTCACTTTGCGGATCGATAGCCCCGGGCAGGCCGAGCCCCAGGGTGAATGGCTGCGGGCTGACTGCGCGAATATCGGCAATCAGGGTTAGCAGCTGGCGCATAAAGGCGTCATAGCTCTCTTTGTGGGTCGGCCGGCGCAGACGCTGAACGCATTCGCCCGCCGGATCCAGCAGTACGGCTTCCATTTTGGTGCCGCCAATATCTATTCCAAGATGTAACATAGTGACCTCGGGGAATCAGACCCGGCCAGCGCGCCTGGCCGGGGAACGCGCTAGGCGTGAAGCGGTTGCGCGCGGTAAATCGCTATCAGTTCGGCAATCAGCTCTTTCGCCAGAATGGAGGTCATCAGGTGATCCTGAGCATGGACCATCACCAGCGTCATTTTGGTTTTTCCCTCGCCTTCGTCAGCTTCGATAAGCTGGGTCTGCACAAGGTGCGCCTCACGGGAATAGTGGGCCGCTTCCTGCATTTTGGCGTCGGCGGTGGCGAAATCACCCGCTTTGGCGGCGTGCAGCGCTTCGTAGCACAGGCTGCGTGACTGACCGGCGTTGATGATGATCCCCATCACCTGTTCTTCTAATTCCATGATTATCCTCTGAATCGTTAGCGTTAAGCGGTTTGCGCCGCGTTGTCAGCCTGGCCGACGGCGTTTTCACGCTCCTGGGCCAGCAGCTGTTTTTCGTAAGCTTTGAGAAATGGCAGGTACATCACCATGGCGGTGGCCATACAGATGAGGCACAGGATCACCGGGCTAAAGCTCCAGTTCGCCGCCCATGAGGCGCCGATGGGGGCCGGCGTTGTCCACGGCGTCATCGACACTACGCGGCTGACCAGGTCCAGCTTCAGCGCAAAGTACGCCAGGGTTGCGTTGACCATCGGCACCAGCACGAACGGCAGGAAAAACAGCGGGTTCATGATGATCGGCGCGCCAAACAGAATTGGTTCGTTAATATTGAAGACCCCAGGCACGACCCCCATCCGGCCGATCGTCCGCAGATGCACGGCCTTGCTGCGCAACAGCATCAGCGCCAGCGGCAGGGTGGATCCGACGCCGCCGATCAGCAGATAGTGATCCCAGAAGCCCTGCACATAGATGTGCGGGATAGCAGTACCTGCCGCCATCGCCGCCTGATTGACCGACAGGTTGGCCATCCAGAACGGGTTCATGATCCCGGTGACGATCAGCGCGCCGTGGATCCCGGCGAACCACAGCACCTGACAGACCAGCACTGACAGCAGGATCGCCGGCAGCGTATCGGAGGCGGCGACCAGCGGTTTCACCAGCGACATGATCGCTTCCGGAATGATCATCCCCAGCTGAGCCTCGATAAACAGGTTCAGCGGATGCAGCGTCAGAATGATCGCCAGCACCGGGATCAGGATTTCAAACGAACGCGCCACCCCGGCGGGTACTTCCGGCGGCAGGCGAATGGTGATGTTATGCCGTTTGAGGAAGGCGTACAGCTCGGTGGAATAGATGGCCACCAGAATGGCGGTAAAGATCCCCTGGCCGGAGAAGTAGGCCGTAGAGATCTGGCCCTCTTTCAGCGGCGCGGCCACCAGCAGAAACGACATCAGCGACAGCATCCCGGCGGTCAGCGAGTCCAGGTGATGGTGCTTGGCGAGGCTGGCGGCGATCCCGACGGCAATGAACAGGGTCATCACCCCCATGCTGAAGTTGAACGGCAGCATCAGCGCATCGCGATGATCGAGCGAAAATTGCAGCCAGGCGCGGGCAAAGCCCCAGGTCGTATCCGGAGAAAACGGCGGAAAGATAAACACCAGCAAAAACGAGCCGACGATCATAAAGGGCAGGGCAGTGATAAAGCCGTCGCGGATCGAGGTCACGTATTTTTGCTGGCAGATCGCGCCGGCCAGCGGCGTGATCTGCCGTTCGATCACATCGATCAATTTAGCGTACAGAGAGCTCATGATCTTTCCTTAGTTTTTGTTTTCGATAAGGGAAAGGGCGAAATCGAGGACCGCGGCGCCTTTTTGCATGCCGTAGTCCATCATATTGATGGGTTCGACGCGGATACCGTATTTATCCGCCTGTTTTTGCAGATCCTGCTGCATGTATTTCACCTGCGGCCCCAGCAGCACCACCTGATAATGGCCGACCTGTTCGGCGAACTCCGCTACGCCATAGGCGTTGATCTCTACCGCCAGACCCCGCTGTTCGGCTTCCGCGATCATTTTTTTCATCAGCAGGCTGGTGGACATGCCTGCCGAACAACACAACATTATTTTTTTCATAACTACCGCTCCTGATGAGGTTGGATGTGCGGACTATAGTCAAAATGGATGCATTACGGAAAGCGCTTTCCGTTTGTGGATTTATTAATTGTGACCATGATCACCTATGGCAGGCTTTCACTTTCCGGTGTTGTGGGCGATCATCCCGGCGAGACAACCATTCGCAAAGGTAGGAGTATGAACATTCAGTTAATGAATGTGGCCGTGGACATCATCGAGCAGCGGCTGGCGCCGCTGGCGAATGTCCTGACGCGCAACAACCACATTACGGCGATGCGCGATAGCTTTGCGCTGGCAATGCCCTTTGTGATTGTTGGCAGCCTGTTGGTTCCCATTTTGTTTCCGCCCGTTTCCATCGACGGCGCCTCGCGTTTCGGCCAGGTCTATTTGCTGCTGCGGCCTATCCTGCTGCCGACCTTTCAGCTAACCATTGGCCTGGTGGCGCTGATTGTCGCCTTCGGCGCCAGCGCCAGCCTCGCCAAGCAGTACCGCCTGCCGGAACGGCTGTGCGGTTTAACCGGGTCTCTGGCGTTTTTGCTGTTTATCGGCTTTCGCGAGAGCGCGGTGAGCAACGTTTATCTCGGCGGCATGGGGATATTTACCGCCCTGATATCCAGCACCTATTCCATTGAGATAATTCGCTTTTTCTACAAAAAAGGCTGGTGTATTCGCTTGCCTGATGAAGTGCCGCTGATGACCCGCAACGGCTTTCAACTGCTGATCCCGCTGCTGGTGGTGATGCTGTCGATAAGCGTGATGAATGCCATACTGCTGCAGACCACCGGGCGCATCGTACCGGAGTTAATCAGTGAAGCGGTGCGGCCGCTGGTGCTGGCGTCCGACACGCTGATGGCGGTACTTATCTCTTTATTTATCTGTAACTTACTCTGGTTTATTGGTATCCACGGCGCGCTGATTATTACCGGGATCATGAACCCGTTCTGGATGACCTATCTGTTTGAAAATCAGCAGGCGCTGGCGGCGGGTTCGCCAACGCTGCCGCATATTTATCTGCAGGGGTTCTGGGATTTTTACCTGCTGATCGGTGGTATTGGCTCCACTTTGCCGCTGGTGCTGATGGCGATGCGCAGTCGCTCGCGGCAGCTGAAAAGCGTGGCCAAGATTGGCCTGCTGCCGTCGCTGTTTAATATCAACGAGCCGATACTGTTTGGTTTTCCGGTGATCATGAACCCGGTTTTTTTACTGCCGTTTCTCTTTGTTCCACTGATAAACGCCTGTATCGCATGGTATTTAACTCAGCTGGGTATTCTCGATCGCGCGGTGGCGATGCTGCCATGGTCGATGCCTTCCCCGCTGGGGGCGGCATGGTCGGCGAACGGCAGCTGGAAAAATCTGTGTATGAGCCTGTTCGCGATGTTTAACGCCTGGATGCTCTATCGTCCCTTCTTCAAAGTGTACGAACGTCAGCTCGCGGAAACCGAACGCTGATCCCCTTGCCGTCGGCGGCTTATCCCCCGGCGGCACCTGCTCATCTGCTCCTCCTTCCGCTCCACTGCCGGCTCCCGGCGGCATTCTTGTTATTTTATGTGATCAGTCTCACGAATATATTCGTCGCAGAGCGAATTTTGTGAACCAGATAGGCAATTATGGAAAGCGATTTCCCTTAATGGATGTACATTTCCATTTTTGATCCGTAAATTTCCCCTCCGTTATCGGTTCGTGTTAACAAACATAACGTGGGAAAAAAATAATGATAAAGCTGAAACATTCAATACCTCTGGCTCTCCTCTCGCTGGCAGGGACCAGCAACATGGCCTGCGCCGATCCGAAGTATGATTTTGCGCTGCATGGCTATATCCGCTCCGGGATCCTGGCCAATTCCGATGGCAACCGCGCGGACTCTGTCGGCCTGATGCCGGACGGCAAATGGCGACTCGGCAACGAAGAAGACACCAAGATCGAACTGATCCCCACCGTGACGCTGACGGCGGACAGCGGCGTGGTGGCGAAAGTGCAGGCCAACCTCACTCACCAGTCGAAATGTACCTCCGACTGGAACTGTCAGGATGACGATGGCCATGACGTGCAGTTTCGTGAAGGGTTCGCCGAGCTGAGCAATCTGGATTTTGCGCCGGAGATGACTTTCTGGGCCGGTAAGCGCTACAGCAGCTCCAACACCTCCAGCCATCAGTTCGACTGGGAGTACATTCAGTACAACGGCACCGGCGGCGGCTTCGACAACATGGATCTCGGCTTCGCCCGCTTCGACGCCGGGGTCTACGCCTTTTCACCCACCGATGAAACCAAAGCCTACCCGGTGGATAAGGGAGATCAGGGCTACCCGGATGACTATTCCCTCAACCTGTGGCTGAAAAAGATCGCGGGGACAGGCTTCGATCTGGAGCTGATCGGCCACCACATGAACCGTAACGAAAACCATCCGACTTCCGCCGAGAAGGGCTATGGCGTGACCGGTATTTATAACTTTGACGGCTTCTACGGCCTGACTGGAGGCTACTCCCGCCTCGCATTGCAGTACGGCAAAGGGCTGGCGGCGGGCGACTCGCTGGGTAAAAACGGCTGGGGCTGGGCCAACCTGGAAAACACCCAGTCCTGGCGAGTGGTGCTGGATAGCGTGGCCTCGATGGGCGATCTGGAGATCTCCACCTTCGCTTTCTGGCAGAAAGATAAAAACTACCGCTGGTGGACGGAAGATGAAAATGGCTGGGGACGCTCGATGTGGGTCGCCGGTATCCGCCCTTATCATCAGATCACCCGCAACTTTGCCATGCAATATGAGCTGGGCTACGAATACCTTGATGACAAAAACTACAAAGGGGTGAACGGCAAAGGCAAAGGCGGCCTGACTAAAGTCACCGTTGCGCCAACGCTGACCTTTGACTCCGGCTTCTGGGCACGCCCGCAGCTGCGCTTCTTCGTCACCTATGCGAAGTGGGATAAAGGCGTATCCGATGCGCTGGACGGCAACTACAACTGGGATACCAATACCATCACCGCCGGCGGGTACTCCCGCAGTGGCTCAACCGACACCGTTAACTTCGGCGTACAGGCCGAAGTCTGGTTCTAAGGAGAGACAACGATGAAGCCGATGAAAAACCTGCTGCTGATGGGGCTGCTGTCCGCGCTGGGAGCCGGCGGGGCGCTGGCCGCCGAGCGCTCGCACTTTACGCACTTTATCACCCGCGATGGCGCTACTCTCAAGGACGGCGACAAGGTGTTTCGCTTCGCCGGGATCCACGCCCCGGAGCTACACCGTATTGAAGATGACGCCCGCGGCCCCTGCAAGGCAGATCCGCGCGGCTGGGGGCAATATTTTAAATGGCCGACGGCCCAGGAGCAGCAAAACTGGATCCAGGCGATGGTGCAAACCGGGGCGAAAGCTCAGCGCGTCTACGTGCTGTCGGTGCAGCAGGAATTTGATAAGGCCTGCGGCCGCGAGACCCATATTCTGGCGCCGGAAACGGCGGACGGCATGCCGCGGCTGAATGAAAAAGCCATGCGGGTGTATGACAACATGATTGCCGAAGCGGATAAACAAGGATTGCGACTGATCCTGCCGTTTATCGACCACTGGTGGTGGTGGGGCGGGCGCGAGCAGCTGGCGGCGTTCTATCATGAAAAAGCGGAAGACTTTTATCGGACCGATAGCAAGACCTTCAAAGCCTATCTGGATGTGATCCGCCAGGTCATCACCCGGAAAAATACCGTCACCGGCCGCGCCTATTATGATGAAAAGGCGATCATGGCCTGGGAAACCGGTAACGAGCTGGAGGATACCAACGCCGATTTCCTGCATCAGACCGCGGCGTGGATTAAAAAATGGGCCCCTCATCAGCTGGTGGTGGATGGCACCTATAAGAAAATCAATCCGTTTGCGTTGACAGACCCCAATGTGGATATCGTCAGCAATCACTATTACACCAATGCCGATAATAACCACCCCGGGCAGGTCACGCAGGATCTGCGCGCCGTCGGCGGGCAAAAAGTCTATCTCGTCGGCGAGTTTGGCCTGCTGCCGGCGGATCAACTGAACGCCATTATGCAGTCGATTGTTCACAGTGAGGTCAACGGGGCGCAAGCCGCCGGCGGGCTTATCTGGGGCTTCCGCGGCCATCGTCACGACGGCGGCTTCTACTGGCATAAGGAGTCGACCGGACACTACAGCTACCACCTGCCGGGGTTTGCCAAAGAAGGCGAAGCCAACCAGGAGCAGGCGGTGGTCGATCTGGTGCGCACCGCCGCGGCGCAGATGGCCGGGCAGCAGACGATGGCGCCGCTGCCGAAGCCGGACGCGCCTTTGCTGCGGGAGACCACCTCGCCCTTCGCGATCAACTGGATGGGCGCTGCGGTGGGGCGCAGTTACGATGTCGAACGCGCCGCCTCGCCGACCGGACCGTGGACGGTGGTGGGCCGGGATATCTCCGATGGCGTTAACGAATGGAACCCGGAAACCATGGTTCTGTTCCGCGACGATTATCGTCAGCTTCAGCTCGGGCACACGTACTACTACCGGGTGACGGCGAAAAACGAGAGCGGTCGTTCGGCCCCTTCCAATGTGATTAGCGTGCAGCATAGCGAGGAGAATCAGCCGCCGGTTATCACGCTGGAACCGGCCCTAACCACCACGCAGGACCGGGGCGTCGAGCTTACGGCCAGCTGGCAGGACGATGGCCTGCCGTCGCGAGAGGTTAAGGTGGGCTGGCAGCACGCCGGTGAGGGACAGGTGCATTTCTGCCATGCCGATCGGGCTCAAACCCGGGCCTGGTTTACGGCGCCAGGCACCTATGCGCTGACGTTCACGGCGGACGATGGGCTGCTGAAAAGCAGCAAAACCGTGACCGTGACGGTGAGCGAGGCGACGGGGAAAGCGCCGGCGGATTTCTGTCGTTATCACGGCGAAGTCTATGGCGTGGCTGAGGGGCGCCTGACGGTAATGAAGAGTGAAAAAGACGCGCTGACAGTTGGCGAGGACGGCTTCCTCGGCCCATTCGCCAGCGAGGGGGATAAGATCAGCTGGCAGGTGCAGGCGCCGTGGAGCGGTCAGTTCCTGCTCAACGTAACCTTCAACGGTAAATGGGGCGGTAAGCAGAACTCGTTTGTCGTCAACGGGGGCGCCCCGCAGGCCGTGGCCTTCCCGCAGACGGATGAGCAGGGCCAGCAGCTACGGATACCGGTGACGCTTAAGGCGGGGACCAATCAGGTTGACTTCGGCCGCTTCGCCGGCGACTGGGGCTACATGTTCATTAAATCGATCGAAGTGGTCGCGGAGTAGTACGTTCAGGCTGCGCCAGACGGGCGCAGCCTTTTTTCGAAGGAGAAGTTATGCAGCAGTATCAGTTTCCGCAAGGGTTTCTGTGGGGGGCGGCGGCGTCTGGCCCGCAAACGGAAGGGGTCGCCAATAAGCGCCATCGTTCCATCTGGGACAGCTGGTTTGCCGAACAGCCTGAGAGATTTTATCAACAGGTAGGGCCGCAAACCGTATGTGATACTTATCATCAGTATCCGCAGGATGTGGCGCTGATGAAACAGACCGGCTTCAACTCGTTTCGCACCTCAATTCAATGGTCACGACTGATCGCTGATTTGGAAACCGGCGCGCCGGACCCGGACGCGGTGCGTTTTTATCACGCTTATCTCGATGAAATGATCGCCAACGGCATTGAGCCGATGATCAATCTCTACCATTTTGATATGCCGGAAGCGCTGCAGAAGCAGTACGGCGGCTTTGAATCAGCGCACGTGGCCGAGCTGTTTGCCCGCTTTGCCCGCACCGCCTTTAGCCTGTTTGGCCATAAGGTTAAATACTGGATCACCTTCAACGAACCGATTGTACCCGTTGAGGGAGGCTACCTGTACGACTTCCACTATCCGTGTAAGAAAGATGGCCGGCTGGCGGCGAAGGTGGCGTTTAATATTATGCTGGCGCACGCCAAAGCGGTAACGGCTTATCGTGAACTGGCGCTGGCGGGCGAGATCGGCGTGGTGCTCAACCTGACCCCGAGCTATACCCTTACCGACAGCGAGGCGGATAAAAGAGCCGCCGGGTATGCCGACCTGCTTTTTAACCGCAGCTTCCTTGACCCGCTGGTAAAACATGAATTCCCCAAAGCGCTGTGCGAGATCCTCGCCGCCCACGACTGCCTGCCGACGACCAGCAAAGACGACGTGGCGTTGATCCTCAGCGCGGATATCGATTTTTTAGGGGTGAACTATTACGTGCCGCGGCGGGTAAAAGCGCGTGAGGGCAACTATGACCTCGATTATTTCACCCCGGAATACTATTTCGAAAACGCGGTAAACCCGCAGGGCCGCTTTAATCCCTATCGTGATAACAACGAGATCCTGCCGCAGGCGATCTATGATATTGCCGCCAATATTCGCGATAACTACGGCAATATTAAGTGGTATCTCGCAGAAATTGGTATTGCGATGGATCGGCAAGCAGAGGGTGAGCCGGGAGCGGATGGGGTGATAGACGATACTTTCCGCATCCAGCTGATGGAGGAGCATCTGGTGCAGCTGCATCGGGCGATAGCCGACGGCGCGAACTGCTTTGGCGTACACCAGTGGACGTTTATCGACAACTGGTCGTGGATCAATGCCTTTAAACGGCGCTACGGCTTCTGGCGACTGGATCTGGAGACCGGCGAGCGGCAGATAAAACGCAATGCGCTGTGGTTTGCGCAGCTGGCCGCCGCTAACGGATTCAGCTGCGATAAATAGCGCGCCGCGCCAGCGCTCTCTCTTACCGTCGCGGAAAGGGGGAGCGCGGGGGGTTACGCCAGTTCGTCTTTATTAATGCCCAGCCGCTTCATGCGCGACAGGAGCGTGGTGCGCTTCAGCCCCAGCCGCTGGGCGGCGCCTTTCGGCCCGGCCACCACGCCATTGCTTTCTTTCAGCACCCGGACAATCAGCTGATATTCATCCTCACCTTCCTCAGGCAGGACCTCCGGCGTCCGCGGGGCTTCCACGATATCCCGCTCCGGCAGGGAGAGCTGCAGCACGTTGCCGCGGGTCAGTAACACCGCCCGTTCGATGACGTTTTCCAGCTCGCGCACGTTGCCCGGCCACTCCATACGCGTCAGGGTGCGCAGGGTTTCCGCCGGGATGCTGTCGATATTGCGCCCCATGCGGCGGGCGATTTTGAAGGTAAAGGCCTTCACCAGCAGCGGGATATCGTCCGGCCGCTCGCGCAGCGGCGGCAGGTGGATCGGGAACACGTTGAGCCGATAGTAGAGATCGCTGCGGAATTCCCGGTCGATAACCATCTGCTTGAGATCGCGGTTGGTGGCGGCGATCAGCCGGACGTCGGTCTGGATCAGCTTATTGCTTCCCAGGCGTTCAAACTCCTGTTCCTGGAGAACGCGCAGCAGTTTGGGCTGTAGCTCCAGCGGCATATCGCCCACTTCATCAAGGAACAGGGAGCTTTTGTCCGCCAGCTCGAAGCGGCCGATACGCTGGGCGCTGGCTCCGGTGAAGGCGCCACGTTCGTGGCCGAACAGATCGCTCTCCAGCAGCCCGGCGGGCATCGCGGCGCAGTTCATCTTCACCATCCGCCGACCGTTGCGGCCGCTCAGGTTGTGGATAGCGCGGGCGATAAGCTCTTTGCCGGTGCCGGTTTCACCGAGGATCAGCACGGTGCTGTCGCTGTGGGCGACCATCTCGACCTGCTTGAGCACATTGTTCATCGCTTCGCTGCGGCCGATGATCTCCCCGAATTCGCTTTCGACATTATTCAGCTGCTCGGTGAGCGCGAGGTTCTCATCCACCAGCCGCTCTTTCAGGCGCTGAATTTCGCGGTAGGCGAGGGCGTTATCGATAGCGATCGACACCCGCTCGGCGATCTGTCGCAGCAGCTTGAGATTGGTGGTGGTGAAGACCTGTTCGTCGCACTGCGCCAGCTTTAGTACCCCGAGCAGGGTGTTGCCGGACATCAGCGGCAGCAGGCACAGGGTCTGGATCTTATTGCCCCACATCTCGAAGAGCATTTTCTCGTATGGCGCGAGGGTGTCATGCTCATGCAGGTTGAGCAGCAGCATCTCTTTGCTTTTGAACACGCGCTCGGTGAGGGTGCCGGCTTCGTCCACCTCGCTCTGGTCGTGAACCGGGTGGCTGGCGTCGAGATAATGGGTGGAATAGATGTTGAGCTTCCCTTTGCGGTCGCTGCGCAGCACCACGCTGATGGCATCGATCCGGAAATAGCGATGGATCTCTTTCGCCACCTCGCTGACCAGCTCGTCGATGTCCAGTCGCGAGAGCACCGCGTTGGTGATGGCCACCAGGATGCGGAAGTTGTCGCGCTCGTGGCACAGTAGATCGTAATCGACGTTGTTGCTGACCCGGTTCTGAATCTGCTCGGTGACGACGGCGACAATCTGCGTAAAGGTGTGCAGCCGCTGGAATTCTTTCTCGCTCCACGGCCGGTTGTCGTGGCGGAGAAATTCGCAACCGCCGAAGATCCGCCCGTCCGCCGCCAGCGGCAGCAGACAGTAGTACCCGAACGGACGATACAGTCCGCTGCGGATAAGCTGCGGCCAGGTGTCGGCAAAGGTCTCATGATCGCAATGCAGCGCATCTGGCCGGGAGAGCAAGCGACGCACCGGGCCATGGGCCAGGACGGTTTCATCCTCGTAGCTTACCGGGTGGCCGGCCTCATCGCAGGCGTACCTGGCCGCGCGGTGATTACCCGCGTTCCACAGGATAATGGCCGCCTCGTCGGCCAGCGCGGACTGTTGCACCAGGCGGGTCAAGGTTTCGCTTAGCGCGGCCAGATCGGGCTGCTGTAATAAAAGCCGGGTGATATCGAACAGCCCCTGCTGGCCGAGATCGCTCATCGGTGTATACGACATTGCTTACGTCCAAAACGCGCCGACAACGTGGCGCATAAGAAAATGATGGTACAAATAATAGTATGTTAATAAAGCGGTTATTGCCGCTTTAACCCCGGCTCGCGCTGCGCTTAGCCGGGCTACATGTACGCGCAGTTTTGTAGCCCGGATAAGGCGCCAGCCGCTATCCGGGAGCCGACGCCGTCGTTAACAAATTCTCGGCAGCGGTTCGGCGTGGGGAAGATCGAGCGTACGCTTCACGCCGTACAGCCCGACGGAACGTACGCCCGGGCGGGCGACCACTTCGCCGATTATCGCCGCATCACGTCCTAACGCGTGAGACCGTAAATGCGCCAGCACGTTTTCCGCTTCGTCGCGGGCGACGGCGAGCACCAGCTTGCCTTCATTGGCGAAGTTCAGGGCGTCCAGCCCAAGCAGCTCGCAGACGCCGCGCACCGTGTCGTTGACCGGCAGCGCCGCTTCATGCAGCTCAATGCCGCAGCCGCTGGCGGCGGCGAACTCATGGGCGACCGCGTTAACCCCGCCGCGGGTGGCGTCGCGCAGGGCTTTCACCCCGCTCAGCGGCCGCAGGGTCTGGATAAGCGGCGTCAGCACCGCGCAATCGCTGGACAGCGCGCCGTCGAGTCCCATCTGCTCGCGCAGGTTAAGGATGGTGGCGCCATGATCCCCCAGCGTGCCGCTGACCAGCAGCATATCACCGGCGCTAATCTGCTGCGTCCCCCAGCGAACCTCTGCCGGGATGGCGCCGATGCCGGCGGTGTTAATAAACAGCTTATCCGCCGCGCCGCGCGGCACCACCTTGGTGTCGCCAGTGACGATGGCGATCCCCGCTTCGCGGGCGGTGGCGGCCATACTGCTGACCACCGCTTCCAGGGTGGCCATCTCCAGCCCCTCTTCGAGAATAAATCCACAGGAAAGGTAGCGGGGAATGGCGCCGCTGACCGCCACATCGTTGGCGGTACCGCAGACGGCCAGCTTGCCGATATTGCCGCCGGGAAAAAACAGCGGGTCAATCACGTAGCTGTCGGTGGAGAAGGCGAGGCGATCCCCCTGGGCGGCGAGCGCCGCCAGATCGAGGCGCGCCTGATCCTCCTGCTCCGCCAGCCAGGGGTTGGCGAAGGCCTGCATAAACAGGTCGCCGATCAGCTGCTGCATTGCCTGACCGCCGCTACCGTGGGCTAACTGGACGCTTTTCATGCTTCATTTTCCTGACTGCGATATTGATACCAGGCGGCGCAGGCCCCCTCAGAGGAGACCATCAGCGCGCCAAAGGCGCTTTGCGGATTGCAGGTGCTGGCGAAGAGCGGGCACTGATGCGGTTTACAGCGGCCGGTCAGCACCTCGCCGCAGCGGGCGCGCGGATCGTCGCACACGCGCTGTGGCGCCGGGCGGAAATGGGCCTCGGCATCGAAGCGCTGATAAGCCGGCGTGAGGTGCACGCCGGAGTCACTGATGACTCCCAGGCCGCGCCATTCGCTGTCGCCATCAAGGCAGAAGACGTCGGCCATCGCCGCCTGCGCCAGCGGGTTACCCTTATCCGGCACCACGCGACGGTACTGATTTTCCACGTCGCTGCGCTGCGCTATTGTCTGCTCAACCAGCATCACCGCGCCTTGCAGTAGATCAAGCGGTTCGAAACCGGCGACCACTAACGGCCGATGATAGTCGCTGGCGATGAAGCCATAGGCCTCGGTGCCGATCACCATACTGACGTGGCCGGGGGCGAGAAAGGCGTCGATACCGTTGTCCGGCTGATCCAGCAGGCTGCGCAGGGTCGGCAGCAGGGTGATGTGCTGGCAGAAAAAGTAGAAGTTATCGACGTTGCGCTCCCGCGCCTGGCGCAGGGTGAGGGCGGTGGCGGGCATGGTGGTTTCGAAACCAAGGCCGAAAAAGACCACCTCACGCTGCGGGTTTTGCTGTGCCAGCCGCAGAGCGTCCATCGGCGAGTAAACGATGCGGACGTCGGCGCCGCGAGATTTCGCCTGCAGCAGCGAGCCGTTTTTACCCGGCACGCGCATGGCGTCGCCGAAGGTGCAGAAGATCACCCCCGGACGACTGGCAATCTCAATGCAGGCATCGATGCGCCCCATCGGCAGGACGCACACCGGGCAGCCTGGCCCGTGAATAAATTCGATATTCTCCGGCAACAGCTGGTCGAGACCGAATTTAAAAATGGCATGGGTATGGCCGCCGCAGACCTCCATGATGCGCAGCGGACGCTCAGCGGTGTGCGGCAGCAGATGCGCACGCTGCTGAAGATGCGCCACCAGCTGCATGACCTGCTCGGGGGCGCGGTATTCATCTACGTAACGCATCATCGCTCCTCGCCGTACAGCAGCGCGCCGACGTCCGGCTCCACATCGAACATATTTTGCAGCGCGTCGAGGGTGTCGCGGGCTTCGGCTTCATTAATGACGCTCATGGCGAACCCCACGTGCACCAGCACCCACTGCCCGAGGCGCGACTGGCCCTGCTCGTCAACGGCGCCGACCAGCGTCAGGTCGACGTCGCGCTGAATGCCGCAGACTTCCACTTTCGCCAGCACGCCGTCGATGGCACATATTTGTCCCGGAATGCCTATGCACATCGTTGCGTCTCCAGCCAGGTGAGCCACTGGTCCATGCCTTCGCCGCTGGTGGCGGAGACAAGAATAATTTCAATATGCGGATTGACCTCGCGGGCGCAGGCCAGGCACTTCTCAACGTCGAAATTGAGATACGGCAGCAGATCAACTTTGTTGAGCAGCATCAGGCTGGCGGCGGCGAACATATGCGGATACTTCAGCGGCTTGTCTTCACCTTCGGTGACCGACAGCACCGCCACTTTATGGCGCTCGCCAAGGTCGAAGCTCGCCGGGCAGACCAGGTTGCCAACGTTTTCGATAAACAGGATGCCGCGATCGGCCAGCGGCAGGCGCGGGGCGGCGTCGGCGATCATCTGGGCGTCGAGATGGCAGCCTTTCCCGGTATTGACCTGAATCGCCGGGGTGCCGGTGGCGCGAATGCGGGCGGCGTCATTGACCGTTTGCTGATCGCCTTCAATCACCGCGCAGTCGGCGCGTCCTTTCAGTCGCGTGAGGGTTTCGGTCAGCAGGGTGGTTTTACCGGAGCCGGGGCTGGAAACCAGATTCAGCACCAGTTGCTGTTTTGCCGCAAAGCGCGCGCGATTGCGTGCCGCCAGACGGTTATTTTTATCCAGCACATCGATCTCCACTTCCAGCATCCGCCGCTGGCTCTGCCCCGGGGCGTGAGTCCCAGCCTCGCCATGGCCATAATGCAGGTCGCCTTCTGCCGTGCGGGTAGGGGCGAAGTGGTCGGTTTTGACACCGGTAATGGTCATCGTCTGGCGTGGGGCGGGCGCGAAGGGGGCGCTGCGGAACGCGGAATGCGGGTTTCGTTCGTCTCCTTCTATATAGAGGTTGCCTTCTCCACAGCCGCATGTCGTACACATAATTTACTCCAATTCTAAACGCTGAATCTGTAAGCCGTCATCCGCCACGATCTGCAGCTGGTCGTTATTGCAGTGCGGGCAGCGGCGGACGTGCTGCGAGACAAGATGGACGTACTGCTGACAGCGTTCGCACCAGCATTCAGCCTGTTGTTCGGCGATATGCAGTTCGCACCCCTCCGCCAGCGTGCCGCGGCAGACCAGCTCAAAGCAGAAGGTGAGGGCGCTGGCTTCCACGCAGGAAAAAGCGCCGACTTTAAGCCACACGCCGGTGACCCGCCGCGCGCCGGCCTGCTGCGCCTGTTGTTCAATAATTTCCAGCGCCCGCTGGCTGAGGGTGATTTCGTGCATAGTCGCCTCCGTATCGCGATGCGCTGTATATGCAATAACGATGCCAGAACAGATATGGCGTGACAGGGAATGTCGATGACGACGCCGCCGGGCTGTCATCGACATGTCGCGTCGGCAGAGGGTGGATATGAAAATCAAATAAAATCAACAAAATAAAACCTGGCATGAAAAATGCTTAGACGGTGCATCTCATGCTACGGAGAAACCGATATGACTATTTGGGAAATAAGTGAAAAGGCGGATTACATCGCCGACCGTCACCGGCAGCAGCAGGAGCAGTGGCATATCTACTGTAACTCGCTGGTTCAGGGGATCACCTTGTCAAAAGCGCGTCTGCATCACGCGATGAGCTGTGCGCCGGATAAAGAGCTGTGCTTCGTGCTGTTTGGCCATTTTCAGGTGTTCGTCGCCCTCGCGGAAGGCTTCAACAGCCACACCATCGAGTACTACGTCGAAAACAAAAATGGCGGCGATAAGCATCTGATTGCTCAGGCTACGCTGGCGATGGATGGCACGGTCGATGGCCGCATCAGCAACCGCTCTCGCGAGCAAGTGCTGGAGCACTATCTGGCGATTATCGCCACCGTCTATGACCGTCTGTATGAGGCCATGGAACAAGACCAACCGGTGGATTTAAGCCATCTGGCGCTGACCCACTGATCGTGAGGTGTCGACACGTGTCGAAAATGACACCTGCGCAACCTGATTTCGTCAAAAATGACTTTCACCCGAGGATGACCCGGTGAACCGTTTTGTAATCGCTGACTCCACTGTCTGTATCGGCTGCCGCACCTGCGAAGCCGCCTGCTCTGAGACGCATCGCCAGCACGGCCTGCAGGCTATGCCGCGGCTGCAGGTGATGCGTAATGAAAAAGAATCGGCACCGCAGATGTGCCACCACTGCGAAGATGCGCCTTGCGCCACCGTCTGCCCGGTTAACGCCATCCAGCGCGTCGATGGCGCGGTCCAGCTCAACGAGAGCCTGTGCGTAAGCTGCAAACT
Source organism: Klebsiella sp. 10982 (assembly GCF_048589245.1). Taxonomy (NCBI): domain Bacteria; kingdom Pseudomonadati; phylum Pseudomonadota; class Gammaproteobacteria; order Enterobacterales; family Enterobacteriaceae; genus Klebsiella; species Klebsiella sp. 10982. The sequence continues at coordinate 15,838 of NZ_JBMAXV010000001.1, read as the reverse complement.
GTGCGGCATTGCCTGCCCGTTCGGCGCCATCGAATTTTCCGGCAGCCGACCGCTGGATATTCCGGCGAATGCCAATACCCGGCTGGCCCCACCGGCGCCGCCAGCGCCGGCCCGCGTCAGCTCGCTGCTCGACTGGGTGCCGGGCGTACGCGCCATTGCCGTGAAATGCGACCTCTGCCACTTCGATGACCAGGGCCCGGCCTGCGTGCGGACCTGCCCGACCAACGCGCTGCTGTTGGTGGATAGCCGTGATATCGCCCAGGCCAGCAAGCGTAAACGCCAGCTGACCTTTAATACCGACCTTGGCGACTTGTCGCTGTTCCAGGCGCAACAGGGGGAGAGGGAATGAGTGTAATTGGATTAGTCAATCAGGCGGTGACGTGGTATGCCGTCAGCGCCGTGCTGGCCCTGGTGTTTGCCATGCGCAAACCGCTCAGCGGCGCCATTGCCGGGATCGGCGGCGCGGTGGCCAGCGCCATGCTGGTGGTCGCCGGCGGCGCCGCGCTGCTGATGCCGGATCGGATCCACGGCGGCATGCTGCAGTTTTTGCATCTGACGATGCGGGTGGGGGGCGTCAACGCCCTGTGGCTGCTGGCCATCGGCCTGTCGGCGCTGCCGGTATCGCTGTTTAATATTAGCTGGCATCGCCATCCGCAGGTGAAGGCCAACGGTCTGTTAGTCAACCTGCTGCTGGCCGCCGCGACCTGCGCGGTGGTGGTGACTAATATCGGTTCTCTGGTGGTAATGGCGGAGATCATGGCGCTCTGTGCGGCGTTTCTCACCGGCTGTGCCGCCTCCGGCAAACTGTGGTTTGCGCTGGGCCGGCTCGGCACGTTGCTGATGGCCTGGACCTGCTGGCTGGTGTGGTCGAACTACGGCACGCTTGAGCTGGCGCAGATCAATCTCCAGGCAGTGGATATGATGCAGAACCCGCTGCTGTGGCTGCCGGGTCTGGTGGGGTTCGCCCTGCTGGCCGGAGCGATCCCGCTGCACGGCTGGGCGCCGCAGGCTCACGCCGGGGCCAGCGCGCCGGCCGCCGCGCTGTTTTCCACGGTGGTGATGAAAGTCGGTCTGTACGGCATGTTGACCGTTTCGCTGGCCGGCGGCGTGCCGCCGCTGTGGTGGGGCGTTATGCTGCTGGTGCTGGGGATGATCACCGCCTTTATCGGCGGACTGTATGCGCTGATGGAGCATAACATTCAGCGCCTGCTCGCCTATCACACCCTGGAGAATATCGGCATTATCCTGCTGGGTCTGGGCGCCTTCGTCACCGGCGTGGCGACCAGCAACACCACGCTGATGGTGCTGGGTTTTATCGGCGGTATGTATCACCTGATCAACCACAGCCTGTTCAAAACCACGCTATTTCTTGGCGCCGGGGCGGTGTGGTTCCGTACCGGCCATCGTGATATCGAGAAGCTGGGCGGCATCGGTAAAAAAATGCCGCTGATCTCCCTCGCCATGCTGGTGGGGCTGATGGCGATGGCGGCTCTGCCGCCGCTGAACGGCTTCGCCGGCGAGTGGGTTATCTATCAATCCTTCTTCAAAATGAGCACCGGCGACCTGTTTATTGGCCGTCTGCTGGGCCCGCTGCTGGCCGTCGGCCTGGCGATCACTGGCGCACTGGCGGTGATGTGTATGGCGAAAGTCTACGGGGTCACCTTCCTCGGCGCGCCGCGGACGAAAGAGGCGGAAAACGCCACCTGCGCTCCCTGGCTGATGACCCTGAGCGTGGTGCTGGCGGCGGTTTTCTGCCTCGTTGGCGGTATTGCCGCGCCGTGGCTGCTGCCGCTGGTAAGCGGCGCCTTCCCGGTACAGGCTCAGGTATCGAGCGTGGTGTCGCAGCCGATGATTGCCCTGCTGCTTATCGCCTGCCCGCTGCTGCCGTTCCTGCTGATGATCTTCTTTAAAGGCGATCGCCTGGCGGCGCGCTCGCGCGGCGCGGCCTGGGTCTGCGGTTACGACCACGAACAGTCGATGGTGGTGACCGCCCACGGCTTTGCCATGCCGGTGAAAGAGGCCTTTGCGCCGCTGCTGAAACTGCGCCACTGGCTGAACCCGGTGCGTCTGGTTCCGGGCTGGCAATCGACCTCGGCACCGGCGCTGCTGCGCGGTATCGCGCTGGTTGAGCTGGCGGTGCTGGTGGTGATTGTCATTTCGCGAGGAGCCTGAGAATGAATCTGTTAATTGCATTGCTACAGGCGCTGGTGCTGTTTGCCGTCGCGCCGCTGTTGTCCGGGATCGTTCGCGTCGCCCGCGCGCGGTTGCATAACCGCCGCGGACCGGGGGTACTGCAGGAGTATCGCGATATCCTGAAACTGCTGGGCCGCCAGAGCGTTGGCCCTGATGCCTCGGGCTGGGTCTTCCGCCTGACGCCGTATGTCATGGTGGGCGTGATGCTGACCATCGCCACCGCGCTGCCGGTGGTGACGGTGTATTCCCCACTGCCGGTGCTTGGGGATCTCATCACCCTGATCTACCTGTTTGCGATCGCCCGCTTCTTCTTCGCGATTTCCGGTCTGGACACCGGCAGCCCGTTTACCGCGCTGGGCAGCAGCCGTGAAGCGATGCTCGGCGTGCTGGTGGAGCCGATCCTGCTGCTGGGCCTGTGGGTGGCGGCGCAGGTCGCCGGCTCGACCCATATCAGCACCATCACCGATACCCTCTACCACTGGCCGACCGCGCGCAGCATTCCGCTGATCCTTGCGCTGTGCGCCTGCGCCTTCGCCACCTTTATCGAGATGGGCAAACTGCCGTTCGATCTGGCGGAAGCGGAGCAGGAGCTGCAGGAAGGGCCGCTGTCGGAATACAGCGGCAGCGGCTTTGGCATCCTGAAGTGGGGCATCAGCCTCAAACAGCTGGTGGTGCTACAGATGTTTGTCGGGGTCTTTTTCCCGTGGGGGCAGATGACCAGCTTCAGCGTCGGCGGCCTGCTGCTGGCGCTGGTGGTGGCTATCGTCAAGCTGGTGGTGGGGGTGCTGATTATCGCCCTGTTCGAAAACAGCATGGCGCGTCTGCGCTTTTGTGCCACCTCCCGCGTCACCTGGGCCGGGTTTGGTTTCGCCTTTTTAGCTTTCGTCTCCTTGCTGGTGGCGTGATTAAGAGAGTTTGAGCATGTCTGAAGAAAAAATCGGTCAACACTATCTTGCGGCGCTGCACCAGGCCTTTCCGGGCGTGGTGCTGGACGAAGCCTGGCAGACCAAAGACCAGTTAACCATCACCGTGAAGGTCAACTACCTGCCGGAAGTGGTGGAGTTTCTCTACTACCAGCAGGGTGGCTGGCTGTCGGTGCTGTTCGGCAACGATGAACGCAAGCTGAACGGCCACTACGCCGTCTACTACGTGCTGTCGATGGAGCAGGGCACCAAATGCTGGATCACCGTGCGCGTTGAAGTGGACGCCAACAAACCGGAATACCCGTCGGTGACGCCGCGCGTCCCGGCGGCGGTATGGGGCGAGCGCGAAGTGCGCGATATGTACGGCCTGGTGCCGGTCGGCCTGCCGGACGAGCGCCGTCTGGTGCTGCCGGACGACTGGCCGGACGAACTCTATCCGCTGCGTAAAGACAGCATGGACTACCGCCAGCGCCCGGCGCCGACCACCGACGCCGAAACCTACGAGTTCATCAACGAGCTGGGCAGCAAGAAAAATAATGTGGTGCCGATTGGCCCGCTGCACGTCACCTCCGATGAACCGGGCCACTTCCGCCTGTTCGTTGACGGCGAAAATATTATCGATGCCGACTACCGCCTGTTCTACGTCCATCGCGGGATGGAAAAGCTGGCGGAAACCCGCATGGGCTATAACGAAGTGACCTTCCTGTCGGACCGGGTGTGCGGCATCTGCGGCTTCGCCCACAGTACCGCTTACACCACCTCGGTGGAGAACGCGATGGGCATCGTGGTGCCGGAGCGGGCGCAGATGATCCGCGCCATTCTGCTGGAGGTGGAACGCCTGCACTCGCACCTGCTGAACCTCGGTCTGGCCTGCCACTTTACCGGCTTTGACTCCGGCTTTATGCAGTTCTTCCGCGTGCGCGAAACCTCAATGAAGATGGCGGAAATTCTCACCGGCGCGCGTAAAACCTACGGCCTGAACCTGATCGGCGGGATCCGCCGCGACCTGCTGAAAGAGGACATGATCCAGACCCGTCAGCTGGCGCAGCAGATGCGCCGCGACGTGCAGGAGCTGGTGGATATGCTGCTCAGCACGCCGAATATGGAACAGCGTACCGTCGGTATTGGCCGTCTGGATCCGGAAATCGCCCGCGACTTTAGTAACGTCGGCCCGATGGTGCGCGCCAGCGGCCACGCCCGCGACACCCGCGCCGACCACCCGTTTGTCGGCTACGGCCTGCTGCCGATGGAAGTCCACAGCGAGCAGGGTTGCGACGTAATATCTCGCCTCAAGGTGCGGATCAACGAGGTTTATACCGCGCTGAATATGATTGATTTCGGTCTCGATAACCTGCCGGGCGGCCCGCTGATGGTGGAAGGGTTCACCTATATTCCGCACCGCTTCGCACTGGGCTTCTCCGAGGCGCCGCGCGGCGACGATATCCACTGGAGCATGACCGGCGACAACCAGAAACTGTACCGCTGGCGCTGCCGGGCGGCGACCTATGCCAACTGGCCGACCCTGCGCTATATGCTGCGCGGCAACACCGTTTCCGATGCGCCGCTGATCATCGGCAGCCTCGACCCGTGCTACTCCTGTACCGACCGCATGACCGTTGTCGATGTACGCAAGAAGAAGAGCAAAGTGGTGCCGTACAAAGAGCTGGAGCGCTACAGCATCGAGCGTAAAAACTCGCCGCTGAAATAATTGAGCCATTGCGTGGGGCCCCTCACCCCGACCCTCTCCCCACAGGGGAGAGGGGGAAGGGCAGATCGAGTGCGAATTCACTGACCGTGCAGAACTGCCCCCTCTCCCCACAGGGGAGAGGGGGAAAGGCAGAGCGAGTGCGAATTCACTGACCGTGCAGAACTGTCCCCTCTCCCTTTCAGGGAGAGGGCTAGGGTGAGGGTAAAAGGCCGCACACAACCTGGGAGCAACGATGTTTACCTTTATTAAAAAAGTCATTAAGACCGGCACCGCGACACATTCATACCCGCTGGAGCCGATGCCGGTGGATAAAAATTTCCGCGGCAAGCCGGAGCATACGCCGCAGCAGTGTATCGGCTGCGCGGCCTGCGTGAACGCCTGTCCGTCGAACGCCCTGACGGTAGAGACCGATCTGGCCACTAACCAGCTGGCGTGGCAGTTCAACCTCGGGCGCTGCATCTTCTGCGGCCGCTGTGAAGAGGTCTGCCCGACGGCAGCGATTAAGCTGTCGCCGGAGTATGAGCTGGCGGTGTGGAAGAAAGAGGATTTCCTTCAGCAGTCGCGCTTCGCTATCTGCCATTGCCGGGAGTGCCAGCGTCCGTTCGCGGTGCAGAAGGAGATCGATTACGCCATCGCGCTGCTCAAGCATAACGGCGATACCCGCGCCGAGCTGCACCGCGAAAGCTTCGAAACCTGCCCGGAATGCAAGCGCCAGAAATGTCTGGTGCCATCCGATCGTATTGAACTGACCCGCCATATGAGGGAGGCCAGCTGATGAGTACTTTACTTGGCCCACGCGATGAAAACGGCATTCCCGTGCCGATGACGGTGGATGAATCCATCGCCAGCATGAAGGCCTCGCTGCTGAAGAAAATTAAACGTTCGGCCTACGTCTACCGCGTCGACTGCGGCGGCTGCAACGGCTGTGAAATCGAGATCTTCGCCACCCTTTCGCCGCTGTTCGACGCTGAACGCTTTGGTATTAAAGTGGTACCGTCGCCGCGTCATGCCGATATCCTGCTGTTTACCGGCGCGGTAACCCGCGCGATGCGCTCCCCGGCGCTGCGCGCCTGGCAGTCGGCGCCGGATCCGAAGATCTGTATCTCCTACGGCGCCTGCGGCAACAGCGGCGGTATCTTCCACGATCTGTACTGTGTCTGGGGCGGCACCGACAAAATCGTTCCGGTCGACGTCTATATTCCTGGCTGCCCACCGACGCCAGCCGCCACGCTGTACGGCTTCGCCATGGCGCTTGGCCTGCTGGAGCAGAAAATTCATGCCCGCCTGCCGGGCGAGCTTGACGAACAGCCAACCGAGCTGCTGCATGCCGATATGGTGCAACCTCTACGGGTACGCATCGATCGCGAAGCGCGCCGTCTGGCAGGCTATCGCTATGGCCGGCAAATTGCCGATGACTATATGCGCCTGCTCGGTCAGGGCGACAGCCAGGTACTGCGCTGGCTGGAGGCGGAGAAAGATCCGCGCCTGACCGAGATCGTTACCCATCTCAACCAGGTGGTCGAGGGGGCGCGTATCCGATGAGCGAGACGGTGGTGTTCAGTCAGCTGAGCCGTAAATTTATTGATGAGAACGATGCCACGCCGGATCAGGCGCAGCAGGTGGTCTATTACAGCCTGGCGATTGGCCACCACCTCGGCGTCATCGACTGTCTGGAGGCGGCGCTAAGCTGCCCATGGGACGCGTATCTGGCATGGATCGCCACCCTTGAGGCCGGAAGCGCCGCACGGCGCAAAATGGAGGGCGTGCCGAAGTATGGCGAAATCGTCATCGACAGCAGCCATGTGGCAATGCTGGCCAACGCCTTTGATAAAGCGCAGTCCGCGCAGACCCCGCAGCAGCAGGCGTGGAGCAAAACAATGCTCAGCATGCTGCATGATATTCACCAGGAGAGCGCCATCTACCTGATGGTGAGGAGATTACGTGACTGACGTTTTACTCTGTGTCGGCAACAGTATGATGGGCGACGACGGCGCCGGCCCGCTGCTGGCGGAGATGTGCGCGGCGAACCCGGCCGGCCAGTGGGTGGTCATCGACGGCGGCAGCGCGCCGGAAAACGACATCGTGGCGATCCGCGAATTACGCCCCGAACGCCTGCTAATTGTCGATGCCACCGATATGGGCCTAAACCCCGGTGACATTCGCGTCATCGATCCCGATGATATTGCCGAGATGTTTATGATGACCACCCATAACATGCCGCTCAACTATCTGGTCGATCAGCTGAAAGAGGACGTCGGCGAGGTGATCTTCCTCGGCATTCAGCCGGATATCGTTGGTTTTTATTATCCGATGACCCCGCCGGTGAAAGAGGCCGTGGCTCGGGTGTACCAGCAGCTGGCAGGCTGGCAGGGCAACGGCGGCTTTGCTCTGCTGGAGGCCGAGGACGACTAACCCAGCGGCGAATCAGGCTCCCCGGCGGCGCTCGTCTGGCCGGACGGGAGCCCCGTTCCCGGCGGCACCAGCTCAAGATTCTCTATCACTAATTTACCGGGCGACACCGAGACTCTGACCTGCGTGCCGACCGGAAACCCCGCCTGCTCCAGCCAGTTGCCGTTTAAGCTTAATGCCGCGTGGCGGGTGTAGCGCCGCGTCTCTCGCGTTTTGCGGTTTTCATGGCGTTTTCTGATATAGCCCACGGTTAACTGACGACTTGCCCTGGCAATGCCTCTGGTAGCGGTGGTGTGCTGTGCGGTCATGATGTGCTCCTTGCTGAAGATACCCCGGTGAAAGTACTGGATAAAATACCAGTCATTGTGAGCTGGAGGCAAATCAGAGACTGGAATCAGGCTCGAGAAAAAAGCATGTAATGGATGCAACAGAAAGCAGACGCCCGCCCCCGGTTATCGCGGGGAACGGGCGCGCGTGGGCGAGGGCGTTTAGTCGAGGTCGGCGCCGTTGCTGGCTATGACTTTCTGGTACCAGAAGAACGACTTTTTACGCTTACGCGCCAGCGTGCCGTTACCGGCATCGTCGCGATCGACATAGACAAAGCCGTAGCGCTTGCTCATCTCGCCGGTTGACGCTGAGACCAGATCGATACAGCCCCAGCTGGTGTAGCCCATCACCGGAATGCCGTCGCCGATGGCGTCGCGCATCGCTTTGATGTGTTCGCGCAGGTAGCTGATGCGATAGTCGTCATTGATGTCGCCATTGGCATCGATCTCATCGCGGGCGCCAAGCCCGTTTTCCACCAGGAACAGTGGTTTCTGATAGCGGTCGTACATCATGTTCATGGTGATGCGCAGGCCGAGCGGATCGATGCCCCAGCCCCATTCGCTGGCCGGAATGTGCGGGTTCTTCATCGACTTGACGATGTTGGCGGCATTGGTGTTGCTGGCGTTCATCTCCGCTGACGCGCAGCGCGAGGCGTAGTAGCTAAAGGAGATGAAGTCGACGGTATTTTTGAGGATCTCGTCATCGCCCGGCTGCGTTGTAATCGTAACCCCTTTTTCCCGGAACACCCGCGTGGCCCACACCGGATAGGCGCCGCGGGCCTGGACATCGATAAAGAACAGGTTTTCGCGGTCCTTCTCCAGCGCCATCCACACATCTTCCGGCTTACAGGAGTAAGGATAGAAATTGCCACCCGCCAGCATGCAGCCGACCTGGTTCTGCGGGTTGACCTCATGGGCGATTTTTGTTGCCAGCGCGCTGGCCACCAGCTCGTGATGCGCGGCCTGATACTTCACCTGCTCCTGATTTTCTCCCTCTTCAAACACCAGACCGGCGCCGGAGTAAGGGCTGTGCAGCATAATATTGATTTCATTGAAGGTCAGCCAGTACTTCACCAGCCCGTCAAAGGCCTCAAAGCAGGTGCGGGCGTAGTGGCTGAAAAAATCCACCATTTTGCGGCTGCGCCAGGAGCCGTACTCCATTACCAGGTGCATCGGCACGTCGAAATGACACAGCGTGACCAGCGGCTCAATGCCGTGCTTTTTGCACTCCTCGAACAGCGAGCGATAGAAGGCGATGCCCTGCGGGTTCGGCTGCTGCTCGTCGCCGCGCGGGAACAGGCGGCTCCAGGCGATGGAGGTGCGAAAGACGCTGAACCCCATCTCGGCCATCAGGGCAATATCTTCTTTATAGCGATGGTAGAAATCGATCGCCTCGTGGCTGGGGTAAAATTCGTCTTCGCGAAGCGTAAAGCGCTTCTCCAGGCCTAATTTTACCGGCAGACGGTGGGCGCCGTGGGGGAGGGTATCCACGGTGGTCAGCCCCTTACCGCCTTCAAGATAAGCGCCTTCAGACTGGTTGGCGGCCAGTGCACCGCCCCATAAAAATCCCTGTGGGAAACTCGCCATGCATTACCTCATTATCAATTGTGTGTTCAGGCGTGGGATGCCTGGGCCCGGGCCTGGCGCGCTCTGGCGTCGGCAGCGGCCTGTTCAACGGGAATATCTTCAAAGCCGAGGATCAGCGTCAGGGCAAACGACAGCACCACCGACAGCGCCATCACGCCAAATACCCAGACGATAGTCATCGGATTGGCTGGATCGAAAAACTGCACGCTGGTAAACAGCCCTGGCGCCGCCATCGAATGGCTGGCCAGACCGACGATTCCCGCCACCGCGCCGCAAATAAAGCCGCTGATTAAGCTGGCGACCAGCGGGCGCTTCAGGCGCACCGCCACGCCGTACAGCGCCGGTTCCGAAATGCCGGCCAGAATTGCTGATGCGGCGGCGGCCAGCGCCGTCTGGCGTAATTCCGGGTTTTTGGTTTTCCATGCCACCGCCAGCGAAGAGCCGCCGAGCGACAGGTTGGCGCCGATCTCCGACGGCATCACCATCCCCTCTTTGCCGGTTTCGGCGATGGTCTGAATGATGGTCGGCGTAAAGACGCGGTGCATGCCGGTCATCACCAGCAGCGGCCACAGTCCGCCCATGATGGCCACCGACAGCCAGCCGAGATAGCTGTGAACCGTATACACCAGCGCGGAAATGGCGCTGCCGATCCAGATACCCAGCGGGCCAATCAGCAGGATCGCCAGCGGGGCGGCGATCAGCACGATCAGCATCGGCTTGAGGAAGTTTTTCGTCACCGCCGGCGTAATGCGATCCACCCAGCGCTCGATATATGACAGGCACCAGGTCATCACCAGGGCCGGGATCACCGTGTAGGTGTATTTCACCGCGGTAACCGGAATAAAGGCGAATTCAACATGCTCGCCCTGGGCGGCTTTGGCCATCAATTCGATAAACCCGGGATGCACCAGCACCCCGGCGATGGCGATAGCCAGCGACATATTGGTTTTGAATTTCACCGCCGCGGAGGCGGCCACCATCAGCGGCAGGAAGAAAAACGCGCCGTCGCCGATAAGCGTCAGGAGGGTCAGTGTCGGTGAGCCTTTCGGCAACGCGCCGCTCATCTCGAGGATCATCGCCAGCAGCTTGACCATCGATCCGCCGATAATCGCCGGGATCAGCGGCGACATGGTGCCGATCAGCGCGTCAAGGATCCCGGCGCCGATGCGTTTCAGGGTCAGTGGCGCTTTGCCCTGCGGCTCAGCCGGGCGCAGGTCGCCGGGCAGCAGATTCACCACCTCGCGATAGGCCTGGGAGACAGTATTGCCGATGATCACCTGGCACTGGTTATCGCTGCGCACAACGCCGAGCACCCCGGTCAGGCCTTTCAGGGTAGGACTATCGACCTTTTCGTCGTCTTTAACCACGAAGCGCAGACGGGTCATGCAGTGGGTAACGGCGGCGACGTTATCGACACCGCCGATTGCCGCGATTATCTGTTGCGCCAGGGCTGCATAATTTTTCGACATCGGATTTTATCCTGTTTATCAATAGGGTACTGATCTGTTACCGCGCCGCATCGCCGGGCGATACCATGTTTATATAGGAAACCGGTTCCACAAAATCATGGTGAGTTTTATTCGATTGCACAAGAAATAAAAAAACAGGATCTCAATTTTGTGATTTTGATCGCTAAGAGCCGCTGTGCGCCGGATCGCGGTGATAGCAGGGGAGGGCTGTAAAAGCGGGAAACGTGCAGTACACTGCCTGCAACTTTTGCAACAGGAAGAATCACATGGCAACGATGCTGGAGGTCGCAAAGCGCGCGGGGGTATCGAAGGCGACCGTTTCGCGGGTGCTGTCGGGCAACGGTTATGTTAGCCAGGAGACCAAAGACCGGGTGTTTAAGGCGGTGGCGGAGAGCGGCTACCGGCCCAATCTGCTGGCGCGCAACCTGGCGACCAAAACCACGCAAACCCTCGGCCTGGTGGTGACCAATACCCTGTACCACGGCGTCTATTTTAGCGAGCTGCTGTATCACGTGGCGCGGATGACGGAGGACAAAGGACGACAGCTGATCCTGGCCGACGGCAAGCACAGCGCGCAAGAGGAGCGGGAGGCGATCCAGTACCTGTTGGATCTGCGCTGCGATGCGATCATCATCTATCCGCGCTTTCTTACCGTCGATGAGATGGACGAGATCGTTGAGAACCACTCGCAGCCGATCATGGTGCTCAACCGCCGCCTGCGCCGCCACGCCAGCCACTGTGTCTGGTCCGATCAAAAAGCCTCGGCGACGCGGGTGGTGGAGCGGTTGATTGCGCTTGGCCATCGCGATATCGCCTTTATTACCGGCTCTCTTGATTCGCCCACCGGCGTCGAACGTCTTGCCGGCTACAAAGACGCGCTGGCTGGCCACGGTATCGCCCTGAACGAGGCGCTTATCGCCGAGGGGCGCTGGACGCCGGAAACCGGCGCCGCGGCGGTGGAGAGCCTGCGTCAGCGCGGGGTTGCCTACAGCGCGCTGGTGGCGAGCAATGACGATATGGCCATCGGGGCGATGAAGCAGCTTCACCAGCTGGGTGTTAAGGTACCGGATCAGGTGTCGGTGGTGGGGTTTGACGATATTGTACTGGCGCCGTACATGGTGCCGTCGCTCGCCAGTGTCCGGGTACCGGTAACCGAAATGATTAAAGAGAGCATCAATCGCCTGATATTTATGCTGGATGGCGGGGAGTTCAACTTTCAGCAGAGCTTCCCCGGGGCGCTGATTGAACGCGAGTCGCTGGTGGCCGGTCCCTGCGCCTGACGTCGTCAGCTGTCATCGTCACTACTGACGATGACAGCAAAGCGCGACTACAATAATGTTTTAAATCAATATATTAAAAACTTGGAACGTATTATGCATAATCCGGCGCGTAACCTTCTTACTGCTGGAGAAATGGATGAACCGTTTCATTATCGCCGATGCGAGCAAATGTATCGGCTGTCGCACTTGCGAAGTGGCCTGCGTGGTATCCCATCAGGAACATCAGGACTGCGCCTCCCTGACGCCCAACACCTTTCTGCCGCGTATTCACGTGATCAAAGGGGTTAATGTCTCGACGGCAACCGCCTGCCGTCAGTGTGAAGACGCCCCTTGCGCCAACGTCTGCCCAAACGGCGCCATCAGCCGTGATAAAGGCTTTGTTCATGTGATGCAGGAGCGCTGCATCGGCTGCAAAACCTGCGTCGTCGCCTGCCCGTACGGGGCGATGGAGGTAGTGGTGCGACCGGTGATCCGCCATAGCGGCGCCGGACTGAACGTCGTGGCGGAAAAAGCCGAAGCCAACAAGTGCGATCTCTGCTTCCACCGCGAGAGCGGCCCGGCCTGCATGGAAGTCTGCCCGACGCACGCCCTGGTGTGCGTTGACCGTAACAAACTCGAGCAGATGAATATCGAGAAACGTCGTCGTACGGCGCTGGCCTGGTAACACCGGGTATGAACGGGGTGCAAATCCGCATTCGCGGCAAAGTGCAGGGGGTCGGTTTCCGCCCCTTTGTCTGGCAGCTGGCCCGGGCTCAGGCGCGCTGTGGCGATGTCTGTAATGACGGCGATGGCGTACTGGTGCGGCTGGTTGGGGGCGACGATGGTTTTACTGCCGCCCTGGCTGACCACTGCCCGCCGCTGGCGCGTATCGACAGTACCGACTGCACCCCCTATCGCTGGGCGGCTCTGCCGCAGGATTTCACCATTCGCGAAAGCGGGACGGGACGGATGCGCACTCAGATCGTGCCTGATGCCGCGACCTGCCCGTCGTGCCTCGCGGAGATGAACGATCCCCGGGCGCGCCGCTACCGCTATCCCTTTATCAACTGCACTCACTGCGGGCCGCGGCTGACCATTATTCGCGCCATGCCCTACGACCGGCCCTTCACCGCAATGGCGCCGTTCCCGCTCTGTTCCCCTTGTGAGGCGGAATTCCGCGATCCTGCCGATCGCCGTTTTCACGCCCAGCCGGTGGCCTGTCCCGACTGCGGGCCGCAGCTGCAATGGCAGGCAGAAGGGGAAACGCTGGACGGTGAGGCGGCGCTGCAGGCAGCTATCGCGCGGCTGGCGGCGGGCGACATTGTGGCGATAAAAGGCATCGGCGGCTTTCATCTGGCCTGCGACGCCGGTAATTCCACAGCCGTTGCCACGCTGCGGGCGCGAAAACACCGTCCGGCGAAACCGCTGGCGGTGATGTTGCCGTCAGCGGCGGGCTTACCCGCCGACGCCGCGGCGCTGATGGGCTCCCCGGCGGCGCCCATCGTACTGATTGCTAAAGCGCAGGTCTCCGGCCTGTGCGACGAGATTGCGCCAGGGCTTGCGGAAGTTGGGGTGATGCTGCCGTCTAATCCGCTGCAGCATTTGCTTCTGCAGGCCCTGGCGCGCCCCATCGTGATGACCTCCGGCAACCTTAGCGGCCGCCCGCCGGCCCTCGATAATACCGAAGCGCTTAACGATTTGGCCGACATCGCCGACGGCTTTCTCCTGCATAACCGCGATATCGTACAGCGGATGGATGATTCGCTGGTGCGGTCGAGCGGAGAAATGCTGCGCCGCGCCCGGGGCTACGTCCCGGATGCGCTGCCGCTACCGCCGGGGCTACAAGACATCCCGCCGCTGCTGGCTCTTGGCGCGGATATGAAAAATACCTTCTGCCTGGCGCGTGGCAGCGAGGCGGTGCTGAGCCAGCACTTTGGCGACCTTGGCGAGGAGGGCGTTGAACAGCAGTGGCGCCGCGCCCTGCAGCTGATGCAAAGCATTTACGCGTTTGTGCCACAGCGGGTGGTGGTTGATGCCCATCCCGGCTATCGCTCAACGCAGTGGGCGGCGTCCCTGTCGCGGCCGGTGGAGACGGTGCTGCATCACCATGCTCATGCCGCGGCGTGCCTGGCCGAGCACCGCTGGCCGCTCGACGGCGGCGATGTGATTGCCCTGACCCTCGATGGCATCGGCATGGGCGAAAACGGTGCGCTGTGGGGTGGGGAGTGCCTGCGGGTGAACTATCGCCAGTGCGAACATCTTGGCGGACTGCCGGCCGTGGCGCTGCCGGGCGGTGACCTGGCGGCGCGCCAGCCATGGCGTAATCTGCTGGCCCACTGTCTGGCATTCGTCCCCGACTGGCAGGATTATCCGCAAACCGCCGCGCTGGGGCAGCGAAACTGGCCGCTGCTGGCGCAGGCCATCGAACGCGGCATTAATTCGCCGCGAGCCTCTTCCTGCGGACGGCTGTTTGACGCCGTTGCCTGCGCGCTGGATTGCGCGCCGGAGAGCCTGAGCTATGAAGGCGAAGCGGCCTGTCGGCTGGAAGCGCTGGCCGCCAGCTGCCCCGGCGTCAGCCACCCGGTTACGCTGCCGTGGCGCGACGACACGCTGGACATGGCGACCTTCTGGCGACAATGGCTGAGCTGGCAGGCGACCCCGGCGCAGAAAGCCTGGGCATTCCATGACGCCCTGGCCTGTGGGCTGGCGGCGATGGCCCGCGGCTGCGCCACCGCCCGCGGTATCGAGACGATGGTCTGCAGCGGCGGGGTGCTGCATAACCGCTTGCTGGCGGCGCGATTGACCTTTTATCTGGCGGATTTTACTCTGCTGTTTGCGCAGCAGTTGCCGGCCGGCGACGGCGCAATCGCATATGGTCAGGCGGTGATCGCCGCCGCCCGCGGGCAGGCTCAAGGAACACAATCATGATAATGACAGTTTTACGCCAGCAGCCGCGCGCCGCGGGTCTGGTGCTGGGGTTGATCGCGGCGAATTTACTGGCCTGGTGCTGGGCGCTGCAGGCCTTTGGCGACAGCGGCGCGCTGATGGCCGCCAGCCTGCTGGCCTGGGGCTACGGCCTGCGCCACGCGGTGGACGCTGACCATATCGCGGCGATTGATAACGTGACCCGCAAGATGATGCAGCAGGGGCGGCGGCCTTTCGCCGTCGGGGCCTGGTTCTCGCTGGGCCACTCATCGATTGTGGTGCTGGCCTCGGCGGCGATTGCCGCGACCGCCACGGCCTTCAGCGCGCAGATGAGCTGGCTGCACGACACCGGCAGCGTCATCGGCACTGCCGTGTCGGCGCTGTTTTTGCTGGCGATGGCCTTTATCAATCTGGTGATTTTACGCAGCGTCTGGCGCAGCTTTCGGGCGTGGAAGCGCGGCGAGCCGGTGAGCGACGAGATCGTCAGCGGCGGCGGGGTGATGAGCTGGCTGTTTGGTAAAACCTTTCGTCTGGTCAGCCGCAGCTGGCAGATGTACCTGGTCGGCTTCCTGTTTGGTCTCGGCTTTGATACTGCCACCGAAATCGGCGTACTGGGTATCTCCGCCGCCGGCGCGTCGAGCGGGATTTCTGTTTGGTCGATTATGGTCTTCCCGGCGCTGTTCGCCAGCGGTATGGCGCTGGTGGATACCCTCGATAACGTGCTGATGGTCGGGGCCTACGGCTGGGCGTTCAGCAAACCGCAGCGCAAGCTCTATTACAACATGACCATTACCGGTACCTCGGTGGTGGTGGCGCTGTTTATCGGCGGTCTGGAAGCGCTGGGCCTGCTGATGGATAAGTTTGCGCTCAGCGGCGGAATATGGCGCTGGGTGGGGGCGTTAAACGATAACCTCGGCGATGCCGGATTTGTGGTGGTCGGGCTGTTTGTCGCCTGCTGGGCGCTGTCGGTGCTCAACTACCGCTGGCGCGGCTACGACAATCTGGCGCGCTAGGCTGGATATTTTCCCGGCTTGCGCTG